>DAOUDB010000181.1:0-14071 GCA_034431495.1 Thermoflexales bacterium | reverse complement strand
GACGATTGGTATCAGGCCATGCTCGAGGCCGGCCTGAATGTCGTGACCTATGTGCCGGATGGCGCTTACCTGGTGTGGGGCCAGGAGACGGCAACGGCGCGCCTGGCTGCCAAAGCCCCCTTGCGTTGGAGAGGCCCCTTTCAGCCGGCCAATGCGCTGCACCCTGATCTGGCCGGTATGTTGGCCGCTCCTGATCTGTCCGAAAAGGCCGAGGTGGATGTGGTGGTTCAGGTGTTCAACCACCCGCAGGCCGATGACACGCTCGGCCTGATTCTCAAGCGCGCCTCTGTTGTCTTGCGCGCGCCCTACACGGTGCTGACCTATCGCAATGTGGGCGTGCGCCTGCCGGCCTCGACGCTGGCCGAGATCATCGCCCGCCCCGATGTGGTCAATGTAGAGCCGCGCCCGCTCTTTCAGAAGCGCGATGAGTTGCAGAACCAGATCATGGCCGGCGCGCTGAACGCTGCCGGCACACAACCCACTGGCCCCGGCTACCTGGCCTGGTTGCAGTCCCTGGGCTTCTCCACCGTCCCCGATGACTACGCCATCGTGGACGTGACCGATGACGGCATCGACAACGGCACGGCCACACCCATTCATGCAGATTTCTACCGCTTCGGCCAGATCACCCAGACCGATCGTCTGATCTATAACACCAACTGGACCGTCGATCCCAGCGCCGATGGGCAAGCCGGTCATGGCAACATTAACGCCTCGATTGTGGCCGGCTACAACAATCGCACAGGGTTCCCTTACGAAGACAGCGCCGGCTATAACTATGGCCTGGGGGTGAACCCGTTTGGTCGGGTGGCCGGCTCGAAAGTGTTCAACAATGCCGGCTCCTGGGATTTGCCCGGCGACGATTTCACCGCCCTGATCAGCCGCACGTATGCCCTGGGCGGGCGCATCAGCTCCAACTCGTGGGGCGCAGACACGGCCGGCGCGTATACCACCGACGATCAGGCGTACGACGCCCTGGTGCGCGACGCCCAGCCGGGCAGCGGCGCTTTTGCCGGCAATCAGCAGATCACCATCCTGTTTGCCGCCGGCAACGCCGGCAGCGGCGCCAACACCGTTGGCTCACCCGGCAACGCCAAAAATGTGATCACCGTCGGCGCGGCAGAGAGTGTGCGCCCCACCTGGACCGATGGTTGCGGCGTTGGGCCGAGCGGCAGCGATAACGCTCAGGACATGGCCAGCTTCTCCAGCCGCGGGCCAACCGACGATCAGCGCGTCAAGCCCGATCTGGTTGCGCCGGGCACGCATATTCAGGGCGCAGCTTCGCAGGCCAGCGGCTACACCGGCGATGGTGTGTGCGACCAATACATGCCCGCCGGCCAGACGCTCTACGCTGCGTCTTCGGGCACCAGCCACTCCACACCGGCCGCAGCCGGCGCGGCTTCGCTGGTGGATTACTGGTATCGCGCGCATTTTGGCGGCCAGCCACCCAGCCCGGCCATGACCAAAGCCTGGCTCGTCCAGGCCACGCGCTACATGACCGGCACCGGCGCCGGCGGCGCGCTGCCCTCCAACAATCAAGGCTACGGCGCGATTGATCTTGGCAGAGCCTTCGACGACAGCCCGCGCCTGACGGTGGATCAAATTCACGTCTTCAGCGCAACCGGCCAGGTCTTTACGGTGCAGGGCGCAGTCGCCGACCCGACGCGACCCTTCCGCGTTACGCTCGCCTGGACTGACGCGCCTGGCCCCACGATCGGCAACAGCTACGTCAACAATCTTGATCTGGCAGTGGTGGTCGGCGGCCAGACATATCGCGGCAATGTTTTCTCCGGCGCAACTTCGGTCACCGGCGGCAGCGCCGATCTGCGCAACAACGTGGAGAGCGTCTTTCTGCCGGCCGGCGTGAGCGGGCCGTTTACGCTCATCATCACCGCGACCAACATTGCCGGCGATGGCCTGCCCGGCAACGGCGATCCAACAGACCAGGACTTTGCGTTGCTGGTCTATAACGCTATCCAGGCGCGTGGCTACCTCGACGGCACGGTGCACGACGGCACACTGAACGCGCCGCTGGCCGGCGCAACCGTGTGGGTAAACGGCGGCCCGACACTAACCACCGACGCCGCCGGCTACTTTACTGCGACCTTGCCACCCGGTGGTTACACCGTCAACGCCTGGAAGTATGGCTACACTGCCCAAACGCAGCCGGTTGTGTCGGTGATCACCGACACAGTGACAACCCTGGCCTTTACCCTGACCCAGACTGCGCTCTATACCCTCACCGGTCAGGTTACTGATGCCAACACCAGCGCGCCATTGTCGGCCACGGTGCAGGTGTACGGTCCATCTGGCGCATGGGTCACACAAACCAGCGCCACGCTGCCCGGCGGCTGGTACACGCTGACGCTGCCGGCTGCCACCTACACTGTCACGGCGCAGGCCCTGTTGCATCAGCCCGGCTCGGCAGTGGTGATCCTGAATGCCGACCAGACTCAGAACTTTGCTCTGACGCCGCTCACGCTGGACGGCTTGCTGTGGGGCTATGTCACGCGCCTGGCCGACGGCAACCCTGTCAGCGGTGCGCTGGTGCAGGTTGCGCCGGGGTTGACCAGCACCCTGAGCGCGGGCGACGGTTACTACGAGATACAGTTGCCGGCCGGCGCATACGTGGTGACGGCCTCTGCTCCCTTGCATAGTCCGGCCTCGGCTGCCGTGGTGGTGGCGCAGAGTAATCTCACCCGCCAGGACTTCGCGCTCGGCTCGGCCAGTATGACGCTCATCCCCGGCGACGGCCTGAGCGCCACACTATACCTGGGCCAACAGGTTACGCACACCCTGGTGATCAGCAATGCCGGCACAGGCGCGCTTCAGGCAGAGTTGCTGGAGGGGCAGAGCGTCACCGGCGGTGGCCCGGATGCGTTTGGCTATGTGTATGTCGATAGCCTGAGCGGCGCTGCTCAATACCAGTGGATTGACGCCACAGACGGCACAGCGCTTGCGTTGACCGACGACGCAGAGGCAAACGTCACCCTGCCGTTTGCCTTCACGTTCTACGGGGTGAGCGCAACGGCGCTGCGCATCGGCAACAACGGCGCAGCCTTGTTCAATGCGGTCACCGGTGACGTTTCGTTCAGCAACACGCCGCTGGGCAGCGCCTCTGTCGATAATTTGATTGCGCCCCTCTGGGATGATCTGGACGACGAGACCGGCGCGGTGTACTACAAGACGATCGGCGTTGCCCCCAATCGCCGCTTTGTGGTGCAGTGGCACAATCGTCCCCACTTCAACGGTTTTGGCGCAGCAACATTCCAGATGGTGTTGTACGAAGGCACGAACAACATCAAGTTCCAGTACCAGGATGTGCTGTTTGGCGACACGGCGCTCGATCGCGGGGCCAGCGCCACGGTGGGCATTCGCCGCGACAATGCGAATTTCCTTCAGTATTCCTACAACCAGGCCGTGCTGACCGACAGCCTGGCTATCTGCTTCCGCTACCCCGGCTCACCCGACTGCGATCCGCAGGACATCGCATGGCTCACGTTGGCCCCGATCAGTGTGAGCGTGGCGTCTGCCGGCCAGGTTAGTGTGGCGATGGGCTTCGATGCTGCCGTCGTCACCGCAACGGGCGTGTACACCGGCCTGGTCACCCTGCTGAACAACGATCCGGCGGCGCAGCCGGCGCGGCTATACCCGGTGACAATGACCGTGTTGCCGCAACCGCCCGTCTTGAGCGCGCTCTCCAAGACGGTAAGCGCGCTGTATGCCGGCCTGCCCGCCACCTACACGCTCGTCATCTCCAACAGCGGTGGGCCGGCGACCGGCGTGGTGTTGACCGATGCGTTGCCGGCCAACACCACCTTCATCATTGCTTCGCATGGCGGCTTGTTGCAGGGTGGTCAGGTGGTGTGGAATGGGTTGAGCGTCCCCCCCAACGCCACCTTCAGCGTGACGTTCAATGTGCTGCCTGCCTGTGTGCCCTCTGGCACGCTGATCGTGAATGACGCTTACACGGTGACTGCAACCGGCTGGCCCACGCCCACTGTCGGTCAACCTGTAGTCGGTGAGGTGAATGATCTTGCCGTGACTGCCGATTTTACGCACACCGCGCCGGCTCTGGCGCAATGGCCGGTCAATTTCACCAATCTCAGCCAGAATGCCCTGAGCTATGTGTGGGACTTCGGCGATGGCGTCACCGCGACCACGAGCGCCCCGTCGCATCTCTATGCGGCTCCCGGCGTGTACACCGTGGCGCTCACGGCTGCGCATACCTGCGCCACAGCAGCCATCACGCGAACGCTGGTGGTTGATGATTACGCGGCAGCCTGGCACCCCATCACCAGCGCACTGAGCGGCCCGGCCGGCGCTGTTGTCACCCACAATCTGTATCTCAGCAATACCGGCACGCTGAGCGACACCTTCGCCCTGTCGTTGTCCGGTCATGCCTGGTCTACCAGCGTGACGCCCGGCGCCATTGCATTGGCGCCTGGCCAGCAGGCGTTGGTGCAGGTGGTGGTCACCATTCCGCCGGGCGCGCCGGGCGGCAGCCAGAGCGCCGGCCAGGTGCGCGCCCAGGCGCTCGGCGATCCGCGCACGCCGCCGGCTTCTGCTACGGCCTGGGTGACCACGACTGCTGCTGCATCGTACGGTGTCACGATGACGGCTGCCCTGCTGGCGCGCAGCGGGATGATCGGCCAGGTGTTGACCTACACCGTGCGCTATACCAACACCAGTAGCGTGGCGGATACGATCACGCTCACGCGCGTCAACAGCGGCTGGCCCACCGTGATTGCGCCGGCCAGCCAGACTGTCGCGTCTGGCGGCGCACGCAGCGCCGTCGTCAGCGTCGCCGTTCCGCTGAGCGCCGGCGTGGGCGAAGTGGATGTGGCGCTGATTCAGGCGCAGGGCAGCGACGCGCCGGCCCAGCTCAGCCTGAGCAGCCGCGCTATCGCGCCGGCGGCCTTCTTGCCCGCAGCGCTGCGGCCATGACTGTGGCGCGCGCGCAATCGCAGTCACCTTGAAGCGAAGCCGGCTCTGTGCCGGCTTCGCTGTGTCTTGCGCGCGGGTGTCACAACGATCTGTCGCAGGGTGCTATCATCGGCCCTGTTCTGATGGTTTGAAGGGCCATGATAGATCACAGCTCGGCGCAATTGCAGGCTGAACTGATGCGCATCGATTTGCTGGTGCAGCGCGCGGTTCAGCTTGCGCAACTGGCCGGCCAATCTCCTGACGACACCCTGCGCGGTCTGTACGTGTCTGACGACAAAGCTGCTGTGCTGGCTGCCCGCCCCTTGACCTTCGCCGAACAACAGCCCGTGCAGCTTCCTGCCGAGCAGCAGGCCGCCTTTGATGCGGCCATTGCCCGGGCGCGCAAGCAAGCCCGCGCCATCGAGCAACAGGCCCATCGCGCCGGCGTTGTATTGCGCCTGGATCATTTGTGTCGTGTCTTTGGCCTGGATGCTTTTGACCGCGATGCTCTGCTGATCTGTCTTGCCCCGGCGCTGGACTTGCGTTTCGAGCAGCTCTACGGCTATCTTCACGATGACATTACACGCAAACAGGCCAGCCCCAGTCTGATTCTTGATTTGCTCTGTTCGCCCGGCCCGGATCGTTTGCGTCAGTTGGCCCGTTTCGCTGCGCGCGCGCCTTTGTTGCGCCATCGTCTGATCGAGCGCACCACCGAAGCGCAGGCCGGCCATCCCCATTTGCTCGGCCAGTTGTTGCAGCCGGCGCCGTTTGTGGTGGCCTGGTTGATCGAGCATCGGCCCGATAGGTTGCCGCTTCAACCCGGCGCGCAATGGATCACCCCCGATGCCCAACAGATCGCCGATGCCTGCGCCTGGCTGCCGCCGGATGCTGCGGACACGCTCACCCGTGAAGTTGCCGCAGCTCAGGCCGCCCCAGACACGGTGCCGCCGGCGGTGGTGGTGTGGGGCGCCGATGCGCTGGCCCGCCAGTCGGCGGGTATGTTTGTGGCCCATCAACTGGGCCGGCCCCTGTTGCTTGCCGATGCGGCGCTGGTATCGCTCGATGAGCGGCCGCTCGACGTGTTGACTGCCTGCATGCGCGACGCGCGCCTGTTGGGTGCGCTGTTGTGTCTGCGCGGCTGGGAACGCTGGGCCGATGAGTCCGGCGCATTGCCGCCGGCGCTGGCTTCTACGCTGCTCGAGTATCCTGACTGGTTGGTGATCGAAGGGCGAACGGCCTGGCCGGCTGTCTCGACCTCGCGCCGGCTGGTGTGGCTGTTGTGCGACCCGCCGGCGTTCGAGCAACGCTGCCGGTTGTGGCAACGCCAGATCGAGCAGGCCGGCGTCGCGCTGGCCGCTGACATCGACTACGCTGCGCTGGCCGGCCAGTTTGCCTTGACCGCCGCCCAGATCCGCGATGCGGTCGTCCGGGCGCGCGATGAAGCCGCCCAGTGTGCGCGCCCCCTCGATGCCGCGCTGTTGTTTGCTGCGGCGCGCGCGCAGAGCAGCCCTGCGCTTGATACCCTTGCCCGCAAGATCGCGCCGCGCTATGCCTGGGGCGATCTGGTTCTGCCCGATGACCAGTTGGCATTGTTGCGCGAGCTGGTGGTCACCGTGCGCAGTCGGCCGCTGGTGCTGGAGCAATGGGGCGTGGGCCGCAAACTCGCCGCCAGCGAAGGGGTGACGGCCTTGTTTGCCGGCCCGCCCGGCACCGGCAAAACTATGGCCGCCGAGGTCGTGGCCGCCGAGTTGGGCCTCGACCTGTACAAGATCGACCTCTCCACAATTGTCAGCAAGTACATCGGTGAAACAGAAAAGAACCTGGAGCGCATCTTCAGCGAGGCCGAGCACAGCAACGCGATTCTCTTCTTTGACGAAGCCGACGCCATCTTCGGCAAACGCTCGGAGGTCAAAGACGCTCACGATCGGTACGCCAATATCGAGGTCAGCTATCTGTTGCAGCGCATGGAGGCTTACAACGGCGTGACGATTCTGGCGACCAATCTGCGGGCCAACCTGGACGAGGCCTTCATCCGTCGGTTGCAATTTGCGGTGGACTTTCCCTTTCCCGATGAAGCGTATCGCCTGCGCATCTGGCAGACGCTGTTTCCGCCCCAGATGCCGCGCGATGCTTCGGTCGATTTCGATGCCCTGGCCCGGCGCTTCAAGCTGGCCGGCGGTAACATTCGCAATATCATCGTCGGCGCGGCATTTCTGGCCGCCGGTGATGGCGGCGCGGTCACTATGCGGCATCTCTTACACAGCGCGCGGCGTGAGCTGCAAAAGATGGGCCGGCTGGTCAATGACAGAGACCTGATCGTGTGACGATGCGCCGGTAAGGTGGTAAGGTGTGGGTATTGGCAAATCGGGTGCGTAATGGGTATGTATAAAGGAGGAGAAGAGCATGGCCAGTTCAAGAAAGACAACGCATCTAGAAACTGCAGCCGTATCGCGCGCTGCTCGCAAGTCAGAGTCGCCACAGCATACCCGTCAGACTGCGTTGTCTGCCCAGGCGCAACATGTGCGCGGGCAAGTGACAACGCCGGCCGGCCTGTTGCAGTTGCAGCGCGTTGCCGGCAACCGCGCCGTGAACCGCCTGATCCAGACCAAACTCCTCGTCGGGCCGGCCGACGATCCCTATGAGCGCGAGGCGGAACGCATGGCCGCCCAGTTCGGCGCTCCAGCGTCTGCCGCAGACTGGTCGGCACAGCGCATCCAGACTTTGCCTCAGACGCCAACGGTGGGGCCGGAGGGCGGCGAGGCCGGCGACGACATCGAGCGCCAGTTGGCCGCCAGCAAAGGCGCCGGCGCACCGCTGCCCTCTGACACGCGCGCCCTGATGGAGACGCATCTCGGCGCCGATTTCAGCGGCGTGCGCGTGCACACCGGCGCCGTCGCTGACCGGCTCAATCGGCAACTCGGCGCGCAGGCGTTCACTTACGGCGCCGACATCTACGTGAACCAGGGCAAATACAGCCCCCAATCCTCCGAGGGGCAACGCTTGCTCGCGCACGAACTGACCCATGTGACGCAGCAACAGGCGGCCCCGCGCTTGCGACGCCTGATGAGTCCCGCCGATTTCAAGAAGCAGACCTCAGGCTTGCTGGGCAGTCGCAGCAAAACCGATTTCACCACGCTCGACCAGCTGCTCGATGACTACAGCAAATTTGGCTGGGCAGAGGCGGACATTCTCAGCCGCAACACCAAACTGGACGATATCGAGAAGGCCGCGCGCGCCTATGCCGGCAAAAGCCGGCAGGGCGTTGACAAACTGATCGCCAGCGTCCAGACCGAACAGAGTTTCATTCGGCCCCTGGCCGAAGCCATTCCCGATATCAATGCCAAGACGGCCATGAAGGCAGCGCTGAAGAAACTGTTCCAGTCTCAGGATGCTTACCTGACGGCTGTGCGGGCCGGCCATCCTGTCCCGGGCAACGGCCCTGATTTCATGGATATATTCGCCAAGGCCCAGCGCGCGCTCAACGAGCTGGGCACACGCGATCAGGTGATGCGCGAACTCATCGCAGACGACCTCAGCCGGGTTGAGAACATCGCCGCCGACACGGCCACGCATCCGCTGTTGCGCAACATCCTCAACGAGGTGCTGGCCAATAAGGACAAGATTTACTTCCAGGAGACGCCGGGCATCGCGTCGGGCGCAGTGTTGGCCGGCCAGAAGGAGCGCGACCGCGGCATCACCCAGAAGTACCGCCTCGACATGCAAATGGCCCAGGCCCAGGGAAGCCCCGAACGGCTCAGCTCGCTGGTGCACGAGATGACGCACATCGCTGTGCAGGAAGAGTTCGGCAACACAGCCATCCACCTCGCGTTCAAGAAGACCGCAACCAACGAAGAGGTCCTCGCTCTCAGCAGGACGCGCACCGAGCAATGCCGCGCGCTGAAGCGCGTTCTCGAAGAGACGCGCAAGCAGTGGTCGCCCGGGCAGTATCGCGTGCTGGAGGAAAAGACGGATTACCCTGTCAACGCCAGTGGCAAGAACACGCTCCGCTCCTATGCAGACGCTTTCAAGAAAAAAGGCGAACTGACCCAGACCGAGTATGACAGGATCATCACCCTCTCAGATCAGGGCGCAAACAACACGCTGATTGAATTTGATACTGTGATCAACCAGATGATGTTCCTGATGACTGCGTGGAATGTGCCGCAGAACAACAAGTTCTACGCCAGGCTGAGAGAGGTGGCGCAGCAGGCATATGACTGGCGCCATGCCTGAACAGGCTTGCGGTGAATTGACCCAAGCGCGCGAGGTATAACCATGTGGTTTCTGCTGCGGGCAGCCGGGCCTGCCGCAGCGGTCGAAACTCGACCTCACCGTTCTCTCGGTTTCGGCAGGATTCCTACATGAGACAGCGATGCTGCTTTCGACAAGATTCTTTGATGAGGTGACGAGGTATTGACATCGATCGAAGCCGATTGGTAGAATGCATACGAGGCTTGCATTACTCTGCCCGATACTGTGTTGTAACGGCTGAGAGGCTGGAAAGAATGGGTAGGTTGGTGTGGGTGTCGGTTGTTCGTGTTATTGCACGTCGCATTGAGGATTCATGATAGACAGCATCGATGAGGCGTTGCGTGAATTGCTCAGGCAAGAGCTGTCGATTCGGAATGGTGAAGTCGAGATCGCTTTCAACCAGCCGAAGCGCGAATGGTCTGCGCGTCTGAGCCGGCCCACCCTAAACCTCTTCCTCTTCGACATCCGCGAAAATAACAAGCTGCGCCAGCCTACGCCGGCATTCGAGGTCGAGCGCGGCGAGAACGGCGTCATGGTGCAGCGCCGCAAGCCCATCCGCCTGGACCTGCACTACATGATCACTGCCTGGGCCGCCGATCCCGAAGATGAACACCGGCTGTTGACGCGAGCCGTGATGGCGTTGGGCCGGCACGGCACACTGCCCGACGCCGTGCTGCCCGACAGCCTGCGTGATCAGCCGTCTCCCATTCCCATCAGCGTGGCCCAGCCCACCATGCTGGAGAAACCCACCGATCTGTGGGGCGCCCTGGATAACGAAGTCCGCCCGGCCATCGGCTGCATGCTGACGGTGGCTGTGAATCCCTACATGCCGATCACAACGCCAGCGGTGCGCTCGGCCGAGGTGCGCTTTGGACAAAGCGCTCGCCCGGCTGACCAGACGCTCGACGCGCCAGATGGCGAAGGACGCTTTTTGTGGATTGCCGGCGAGCTGCGCGCGCGCTCCGGCAAGCCGCTCAAAGGCGCGCGCATCCGCCTGATTGACAAGGCGCTGGAAGTGCCTGTGCAGGAAGGAGGCCGGTATGTTATCGGCTTGTTGCCGCGCGGCCGGCACACGGTGGAGATCACCGCCGAGGGACGCAAACCGGTTCGTCAAACCCTGACCATTCCATCGGACAGTTACGATATCGTTGTGTGATTGCTCAGGGCAGTCGGTCTGAGTGCAGTTGGGGACTGCGCGCAAATCGGAAGCGCTGAGGAGTGAGCTGTTAACCACAAAACAGGAGCTTGGACATGCCAGAGTATCTATCACCCGGTGTGTACGTGGAGGAAGTGGATCGCGGCCCGAAACCCATCGAAGGCGTGGGCACGGCCATGGCGGTGTTTATCGGCTTCACCGAAAAGGCGCAATCGGTGGAGCGCATCGACGGTGAAATCATGTCGCGCGATCTGCTCAACAAGCCCCAACTAGTCACCAACTGGTCTCAGTTTTCGGACAAGTTCGGCGGGTTTGTCAGCGGCGCCTATCTGCCTCAGGCAGTGTACGGCTATTTCAGCAATGGTGGCACGCGCTGCTATGTGCTGAGCGTGAAGACAATTCCCAAGGCTCAGGCCGGCCTGCTCAACAGCGATGGCAAACCCATGTTGATCGCCCAGGCCCGGCAGGCCGGCTTCGAGGGCGCGCGCCTGCGCGTCAGGATCGAATCGCCTGTGTTGCCGGCCGCCGACAAAAAAGCCAAAGCTCCCAAAGAGACGGCTGAGGGCCAACCGGCTGAAGCGCCGGCTCCATCCGCCGGTGACGGCGCCAGCCCATACTTCCACATCACCGTCGAGCGCGAGCGGCGCGGCGGCGGGTGGAAGACCGAGGAAGTCATTCGCAATGCCGCGCTGGTTGAAGTGGAAGAGGACGGCGCAAAGCGCGTGGCGGTGTCCTACGCCAACAACAAGCGCCCGGCGCTGATCGACCTGCTGGTGGCCGATGCGTCGGCCCCGCTGGCCAAAGTGTGGCCGCGCGAGCAGCAGCAGTCGCTCAGCATCGACACGCGCCAGTTGGCCCCCGCCACCAGCGCCGACTTTCAGGGTGATGTGGCCGAGCGCACCGGCATCGAGGCGTTGGAAGCGATTGACGACATCACCATGGTGGTGGTGCCAGATTTGATGACCACAATGCCGGGCCAGCAGATCGACCTGAACATGGTCAAGGCGGTGCAGACGGCCATCATCGCCCACTGCGAACGGCTTGGCGACCGCGTGGCGATCCTCGACACGCCCCCCGGCCTGAACCCGCAGCAGGTCAAGGCATGGCGCATGGAGACGACCGCCTTCGACTCCAGCTATGCCGCCATGTACTATCCGTGGATCGAGGTGATGGACCCGGTGACGAACCAGCCGGCCCATATCCCGCCATCGGGACACATCGCCGGCATCTGGGCGCGCAACGACAACACACGCGGCGTGCACAAAGCGCCGGCCAACGAAGTCGTGCGTGGGGCTACCGGCTTGGCCTATAACTGCACCAAAGGCGAGCAGGATGTGCTCAACCCCAACGGCATCAACTGCATTCGCGCCTTCCCCGGTATGGGCATCCGCGTGTGGGGCGCGCGCACACTGTCCAGCAACCCCTCGTGGCGCTATATCAACGTGCGCCGGCTCTTCAACTTCGTCGAGAAGTCCATCGAGCGCGGCACGCAGTGGGTGGTCTTCGAGCCGAACGAGCCGCAGCTGTGGGCCAAAGTGCGGCGCGACGTGGGCGCGTTTCTCAACATGGTCTGGCGCGACGGGGCGCTGTTTGGTCTGACGCCGGCGGAAGCCTTCTACGTCAAATGCGATGCCGAGCTGAACCCGCCCGAATCGCGCGACCTGGGCCGGCTGGTCATCGAGATCGGCATGGCGCCGGTCAAGCCGGCCGAGTTCGTCATCTTCCGCATCAGCCAGTGGCAGCCCGGCGCAGAAGCCTAGCAGCCGCAAACCTTCAGGGAAACAGGTCGTCACGGGCGACCCAATGGCAGAAAGATTGAATGACAAAGTGGGAGATTTGAGACATGGCAGAGAAAGCAGGACGCTCAACAGACCCGCTGGCAGGGTTTCAATTTGCGCTCGATATCGGCGGCAAGATCACCGGCTACTTCTCCGAATGCAGCGGCATCGGCTCGGAGCATGAGGTGATCGAGCACAAGGTGGTTGACAAGAGCGGTCGCGAGCTGGTGCAGAAGATTCCCGGCCGGCTGAAGTGGAACGACGTGACGCTCAAGCGCGGCATCACCGACAGCCTCGACATCTGGGAATGGCGCGAACTGGTGATCGACGGCAAGATGAAGGAAGCGCGTCAGAACTGCTCCATCATCATGTTCGACCGCAACTACGAGCCGGCGGCGCAGTGGGACTTTGTCAACGCCTGGCCGCTCAAAGTCACCGGCCCCGACTTCAAGGCCGACAGCAACGACTTCGGCATCGAAGAACTCGTGCTCACGCACGAAGGCATGAAGCGCGTCAAAGTCTAGTCTGACGACTGGCTACTGTCTCCCGGCCATGAGACCACAAACCGAGTTTCCATTCACGCTTCCGGTCGGCTATGTCGATCAGGACGGCAACGTGCACAAGGATGGCGTGATGCGTCTGGCGACGGCCATGGACGAGATCGCCCCCCTGCGCGATCTGCGCGTGCGGGCCAATCAGGCTTATCTCGCCATCATCCTCTTGTCGCGGGTCGTTGTCCGGCTGGGCAGCCTGCCGGCGGTCACCACCGGCGTCGTCGAGAATCTCTACGCCGCCGACCTGGCTTACCTGCAGGCCCTCTATCGCCAGATCAATGAGACCGGCAAGAGTCTGATCGGCCTGACCTGCCCTGAGTGCAACGCCCGGTTTGAGGTGGACCTGGCCGAACTGGGGGGGGCTTAGGCTACCCCTCGGACCGCCTGCAGGAGGAGGTAGCCTATCTGGCCTATCACTTTCACTGGCCGCTCGACGAGATTCTGAATCTGGAGCACGAAGAACGGCGGCAATGGGTGGAGCAGGTAGCCAGCATCAACCGCAGGCTGAACAGGGCAGGTGAGTGAGATGGGAAATCCAGAAAGCCGGCTGTCTGTGTCGGACGCGGGCGCGCCGTCGGGCGACTCCTCGGCGCGTCCGTCGCCGGATCGCTCTGCCGACGCGGCCTCTGTGGACATCGATCTGGAAGCCCTGGCGCGCTGTCTGTATGAGCTGCTCCAGCGCGAGGCGCGCATCGAGCGCGAGCGACTGGGCCTGAGGAGGTGAGCGAGATGGGCCGAGCTTTTGACGCCCCGCCGACCCAGCAGGAGCTGGCCGATGCGCGCGAGACCAAAGCGCTCATCGGCAGCGGGCGCAGTGCCGGCCAGGCGTTTCGCTTCTATCTGGAAATCGCCGGCATCCTGTCGGGCGAATTTCTGGAGTGCACCGGCCTGAGCATGGAGCGCGAAGTGAGAGAGGTTGTCGAGGGCGGTGTGAACGACTTTGTGCACAAGCTGGCCGGGCGCACCAAATGGTCGAATATCACGCTGCGCCGGGGCATCAGCTATTCGCGCGACCTGTGGGACTGGTATTGCGCCGGCCTGTACAGCGGTAAGGTCAAGCGTGTCAATCTGTCCATCATCCTCGGCAACGCCGAACTGAAAAAGGTGAAGCAGTGGGATGTGTACAACGCCTTTCCGGTGCGCTGGTCGGGGGCCGATCTCAGCACCGACACGCTTCAGGTTGCCATTGAGACTCTGGAGATTGCCCATCACGGCATGTTGTTGAGCAGCGAGGAGACCAACCCGCTCTAGGCCGGCCCGGCCGGCGGTGACGAGAAGCGCATGAGCGAGCAGCCCACTTCTTCACAGGCGCCTCCTGCCCTGCGCCCGCTTACCCGGACGCAGGACTGGGTGCGTCGCGCTGTCTCGCCCTGGGCGCAACGCGCCCTGGCCGGCTCATTGCGACG
>DAOUDB010000180.1:0-2824 GCA_034431495.1 Thermoflexales bacterium | reverse complement strand
TCGTGGCCGAGCAGGCCTCGAAGTTCGGCATTCGCCTGACGTTTGGCGAGTACTTGCGCTGCGGCGTCCTCATCACGGCGCTGACGCTTGCAGTTGCTGTGGTCTGGCTATCGCTGAGCTGAGCGCGCGACGCGGCCGTTGAGCAATCCTCTTTATCTATCCCAGCCGCACCATGCGTCGCTGCGCCGCCTTGATCACGACCTGGGTGCGGTCATTGGCATGCAGCTTGCCCATGATCGAACTCACGTAGTTCTTCACTGTGCCTTCGGTCAGGAAGAGCCTGGCCGCGATGTCCTTGTTGCTCAGACCCTCTGCCAGAAGCGCCACAATCTCCATCTCGCGGGCGGTCAGTTTTTCCAAAGGCAGCATCTCCGGCGCCGCGTTATTAGCCGTGTCATTGGACCGCGGGTAAACCAGTGTTCCGGCGTCTGGCCGGGTTGCGCAGATGCGACGAAACTCCTCCATCACTTTCAGCGCGATCTGCGGGTCGAGTTGCGCTTCCCCGGCATGTACCCCTCGAATAGCTTCAGCCAGACGAGCAGAGCGAGTGCCCTTGAGCAGATAAGCGTGCGCCCCCGCGCGCACGCCTTCGAAAACCAGATCGTCCGTGTCATAGGTGGTCAGGATAATGACGCGCACTCCAGGTAGTTCAGAGGTGATTGCGCGCGTGGCGGAGATGCCATCGAGGTTCGGCATTTTGATGTCCATCAAAACTACGTCAGGCTGATGCCGGCGTGCCAGCGTCAGCGCCTGCTCGCCGTCTTCGGCCATCGCCACCACTTCGAGATCGTCGGTCCTGTTCAGTATGAAAGCCAGTCCGTCGCGGATGATTTCCTGGTCATCTGCCACCAGCACGCGAATCTTCGTCATCCGATCGCTCCTCTGGCAATTCTAGCCTTACCGTCACGGTCGTGCCGCGTCCGACCCCACTGCTGATTTGAAATTGAGCACCAATCAGTTCGGCTCGCTCGCGCATCCCGGCCAGTCCAAATCGGCCATCGTCTCGCTGACTCAAATCGAATCCGCGCCCATCGTCCTGCACCTGCATTTCCAGCACGGGCGGCTTCAGATCCTTGACCGATAGGCGGAT
Organism: Thermoflexales bacterium; assembly: GCA_034431495.1. Classification (GTDB taxonomy): domain Bacteria; phylum Chloroflexota; class Anaerolineae; order J036; family Brachytrichaceae; genus Roseilinea. The sequence goes on along the minus strand of DAOUDB010000180.1, from coordinate 1,734 downwards.
CAGTACGTGTGACGCCTGCGCATGACGAACAGCGTTGTTCAGCGCCTCTTGGCCGATGCGAACCAGACCTTCAGCCGCTGCGTCGCTCAGCGCCGGCTCGTTGCCATCTGTTTCGAGTTGAATGTCTGTATGAGCATTGGCTTTGTCCCACAGCGCCACCTGCTCGATGTGCCGTCGAAGCGCGCCGGCCAGCCCCAGATCCTTGACCTGGGTGGCGCGCAAGTCGAGAATGGCTTCGCGCGCACTCTGTAGGCCCTGCTGCGCCAGTTCACTGGCCCGCGCCAGTTGCCGGCGCGCGACCGGAGCCGAATCCTCCAACGCTGCCTCAACTGTTTCTAACTGGACGACCAGTGCCGCCAGGGTATGGGCGAGGGTGTCATGCAGGTCGCGCGCCATGCGCACGCGTTCGCGGGTGGCTGCCAGTTGCTCTCGCGTTCTGGACTGATCGGCCAACAGGCGATTGGCCGTCTCTAGTTCCCTGCGTTCAGCTCGCTCCTGGTCGGTCAGTGTGCCGACAAACACACACACCACGCCGACAACCATGGCATAGGTCAGAAAATCGAACAACTGGTTTCGTATCGACAAATCGCCGCCCAGCGCCGTGCCGATGCTCAGCCGATTCACTGCTTCGAGGCCGGCCGCCAACAACGCCCAGCGCGGGGCGCTTCGCCCACCTCCGGCCCAGGTGCCCAGCATTGGTGGAATAAGGCCGATCATGAGCGGAACGCTGGAATACTCGGTGTCCGTCAGGCGTCCGATCAGCACTCCCGCGCTGTCGCGCTGACGCAGCCGGTCGAGCAACTGGCGCGCCAGATCGCCAATATCCGGCGACACCGGGCTTAAGCTGGCCAGGATGGCTGTCGCCATTACCTGCGCCGAATACAACACCTGAATTCCTACCAGCAGTGTGGATAGATAGCGTGCGCTCTTCCAACCGTGCCGCTCACCGTATAGCACCAGGGCCAGCGAGACCAGGTAGGGCAGATCGGCGACCAAGCGCAACCATGCGGCAGTGCTGGAGTGTTGCGCCGCTAGCATTGCCTCGATCAGGGACAGTCCCACACGCAGGAGCAGGCTGAATCGGAACAGACGGATCGTCTGCGCCATCATAGGGATTATACGATCGCCATGGTGGGCCGGACAACGGATCCAGTCATATGACTGTCAGATGACTCCAGTCACTTGGATGGACGCGCCGAGCTACGTATTGTGCAACGGCGATGCAAAACATCTTAAGCCGATTCGTTCGCAATCACAACGCCAACGGGCCAGCTCCAGCCGACAGCCCCAGGCCAGGCGACGACCGCCATCTGATCCAGTTGCGCGAGATCAAGAAGTTCTACAAGACTGACGCCGGCGACTTCCCGGCGTTGAAAGGCATCAATCTGACAATTGGACGCGGCGAATTTGTCGGCATCGTCGGCAAATCGGGCTGTGGCAAATCCACTCTGGTCAACATGATCACCGGCATCGACCACCCCACATATGGCGAGGTGTATGTCAATGGCAGCCCGATTCATCATCTCAGCGAGGATCGCATGGCCGCCTGGCGCGGGGTGAGCATGGGTGTGGTCTTCCAGTTCTTTCAGTTGTTGCCGACATTGACCGTCATCGAGAACGTCATGTTGCCGATGGACTTCTGCGGCAAGTACACGCGGCCCGAACGGCGCGCGCGAGCTATGCAGCTGCTCGAGTTGATGGAAGTGGCTGAGCATGCTCGCAAACTGCCGAGCA
>DAOUDB010000179.1:0-4162 GCA_034431495.1 Thermoflexales bacterium | reverse complement strand
ACCTGGCTTGGGCGCGCGCAGCGGTTGCACGCCCCGCGCCCGCGCCGTCTCGGTCAGATAAAACCGCATAGCAAAAGTTCAAGGACTTTTTGCAAGCCCGGTTCTTCCGGCAGATTTACCCAAGCAGGCCGGCGATTTTCTGTTCCATCTGCGCGGCCTGCGTAGCATCGAGCGCGCCCACCACAAAGTCGGCCCGCCATTGCGCCAGCGCGTCGAGCGTCTTGATGTTGCCCTTGGCCTTCTCTGCGGTGTAGCCCTCTGGCTCGGCTGTGGCCGGCATCGAGAAGCCACAAGCATCCTGGTCGCCGGTGCGTGAGATCCAGCGCACGCACTTGTCAAGCTGATCGGGCCGGTGCGCCACATAGTCAGCCGTGCCGTCGGGGTGAACCTGCATGCTGTGCGCCCAACCCTGCGCGTCGGCATTCATGGTCAGGGTGAACACGAGTTCGGGGTCGAAAGGCAGGTCAGGCTTAAGCACGTTGTGCTTTTCGGGATGCGCGCCGAGGTCTTCGATGAACTCGCGGTAACCGGGTTTGGGCCGCACGTGCGAGGGGATGCTGCGCCGCACCCGCACACGTTCTGGCGTGCAGGGGGCGCTGTACACCAGCCGGCCATTGTCCACCGGCCGGAAATTAATATGCGCCAGATACATGCACTCCATCGGCGAATGCCGCTTCAGGTTGGTGATCACCATCGCCACGCGGAACAGCGACGACCCTGCGTGCAACTTGACCACCGGCTCTGCCACATAGTTGTAGCTGAAGGCCACTGTGTGCTGGTATGCGCCGGTCAGCCCAATGTAGTCGCCGTGCTCATCGCTGCCCACGATCACGCGCGCCGACTGATAGGGCGCATTGGGCAGCTCGCCGTGCAGGGCATGCGTGTCCTCTTTGGACGGCACACCCATCGCCGTGAAGCCGCAGTGCAAAAAGAAACCGCCATAGGTTTCGAGGTAGGCGCGCGTCGGGCGGGGTTGATCGAACATCGACTTCATGGTGAGTTCGCGCCCACCAAAGTGGGCCGACCAGATCTGCTGGCCCTGCCAGGGCAACAGTGTCAGAGAGCCGGCATCATTCTTCAGCGTCAGGCCGCACACGCCGCTGGCAAAGCGAAACGCAGATGCGGTGAGCGGGCCGGCTTCGACCAGCGTCTTCTCTTTTTCTGCGAACAGTTCGGGTGACAGATGAATGGTGGTTTCAGTTGCCATCGTAGATTCCCTCAACCGGAAGATGGTAAACGGGCGTTTGTCAATCTGCCCTGACATGATACGCCATGCGACCCGGCTGGCAATGGCAAACGGCAAAGTTGTCGAATCACCACGCGACGCCGTTAACGGCTAGCTGCTTGCATTCACAGGCCTCGCGCGTCAGGTTGCCTTTGGTCAGTGTGCCGTCGTACTCAGCGCCCCCTTCTGCTGCCACCCAGCCCCCCAGATCAAATGGAATCTCGCCCACCGCGTTCAGCCACTCGCCGTTGTAGCGCCGCACGATATGCACATGCGCTCCGCTCGAGATACCGCCCTCGCAGGAAGGATGGCCGATGCGATCGCCCCGCTTCACCCGCGCGCCCGGCGCCACGCGGTTGTCCTCACGAATGTGCAAATACAGGATGCTCCAGCCGATGCGATCGTCGCCGCTGGGGTCGAGCGACAACATGACCTCGCCCCACCGACTGCGTGTGATGACGCCATCTGCCACCGCGGTGACCCACTCTTTCAGGTTGGCACAGCCCTGGACGGTTTGCGGTGTGAAGTCGAGCGCGCCCCAGGGGGTGCCTTTGCCCCATGCGCTGTGCGGGCCACCGGTAAACAGCCAGGTTTCGCCTTTGGGCCACGGCAGGCTCAATTCAGGCTGCGCCAGGCCGGCCGGCGCCAGCGGGCCGATGTCGTATTGCCAGGGGTTGCCAAACAGCCGGCGGTAAGTCTGGATAAAACTGCCCGGCCCTTCACCCAACGCCTCCAACCATGTCGGTCGGGTGTGGATGGCCGCCAGATAGTTTTGCAGGCCGGCGGTGCCGGCGTTGATGCCATTGCCCATGAAGGCGCGTGTGTCATCATCGAGCCGCACCCACAGGCGGTTATTCAACCGCCAGCCGTAATAGCCTTCGTTCAGCCGGGCGGCCGCCCACACCAGTTGAATGTACAGCCCTTTGATGTCCGTGCGCTTGTACCCCAATGGCCAGGTCATCTGATCGGCAGACGGGGTGGGATTGTCCACCCATCCCCCCACATACTCGAGCAGCGCCACGAGCAGGCGAGGGTTGACGCTTTGCTGCTCGGCCACGCGCGCCACCAGTTGCGCGCCGGTCAGCAGTTCATTGTTGACCTTCTCCACGTGCCGCGCCAGATAGCCGGGACGAGATGCAATGAACCCTTCGAGATCGAAGCCGGCTGCAGCCGGCCCATTGACCAGCTCGCTGTCGGGAATCAATTTGATCGACGGCGCCTGGCCGGTGATAGGCAAGGCCACGATCAGTTGCTGGCCCTCCACCAGCCGGTCGGGGTTGCGCAGGTTGTTCAGCGCGAGCAGTTCTTCGACCGTGGCCCCAACCGCAACGGCGATGCCGCTGAGTGTGTCTCCGCGCCGGACGATGTAGGTCGAGTTGACGGTCGCCTCGGCCGGCATGTCGCGGGGTGGATCAGGTGTCGGCGTGGCGTTTACCGGGGCCGGCCATGTCGGTGTGGGCGAGGGAACACTGGTTGGAGTAACCGACGGGTCAATGGGCTGTGATGCGAGCGTCTGGGCCGGCTGCGTGACAGAGACAGGTGGGGGGAGCGCCGTTATCTGAGGCAAGGTGGGATGCGGGCCGGCGCATGCCAGCAAGAGCGATGCAGCTATGCCGGCGCCGACAGCGCGCCGGGCAAACTTGACGGCGCGCCAAAAGCTAAATCGCAAGCGCGAGCGTTTCAACGGGGGTCAGTCGGCAGCGCGCGCTGCAGGGCCTCTTCCCAGCCGGCGGTGCTCCCGTTCACCAGCAAGGCTACGTGGTTGTTGGCGATCATCTCAGCGATCTCAGTGTTGAGCGGGCTATGGCCGGCCACAACGGGGACGGCTTTCAAGCCGGCTTTGCGCAGCAGCTCGGCGCGCTCCAGAGCGCGCTCGATGTCGTGTTTGTTGACCACACCAGACACTTCGATCGCCAGCCACACTTCCCCGCCGCCCTTTTCTCGAGGCAGCTGCCCACGCACCAACAAGTCTACGTTGGACAATTCACGCACTTCATCTGGGCTTAACTTCTGCTCCATGTCATCCCAGATATCGCTGAAGTCAACCACACGGGGCTTGCGCATCCAGCGTCCAAAGTAAGAAGCTGCCTTTTCGCGATAGCGAAGCTCGAGCACTATGCCGCGCACTTCAGCCATATCGATTTCCAGCCTGTGCACTATCTGGGCAAGACGATTGAGATTTTCCTCGGTGCGACGCTGCGCCTCGGCCAGTTGCTCGACGCGCTCTTCGGTGCGACGTTGCGCCTCGGCCAGTTGCTCGACGCGCACAGTCAACTGATCCAGACGCTCCTCAGTGCGACGCTGCGCCTCGACGAGTGACCGCACAATGTCGGGCAGAGCAAGCAGCTCATTAGTTAGGACAATGCGCCGCACCTCGCTCAACCACTCGGGCCGATCGAGAAGCAGTCGTGTCAGATCGTGCAAGTCATTTACCGTGAACGCCATACCTGGCCACATTATAACTTCTGAGGGTGCGCAGACGATGAGGGCGAACCAGAGCAAGACAGTGGCATGTGGTCATTGCAGGAAAACGTCTTCACCGTTTTTTGGGAATCCAGGCAAATGACACACACGCATCGTAGCAGACACACTGGTTATCCGATCAGGCTGGCGACGGCATGCGTCGACAAGGCGTAGGGGCGTCTGCAGAACAAGTGCACTTCGACTACCAAACAGGCAAGCAACTCAGGACTCTGCGCTACACCCTGTTTTTTGACACGCGGATTCGTCCATAAAACAACCATTCAGCCATCTCCAAAAAACATCAACATTCACGGCCAGATCACGTGGTCAAAACCCACGATCCAACAAGCGGGCAACAGATATCAAAGCGCAACGACTAACAACACAACACAACATCAGCCGATATAAAGCCAGAGGGCCACTATGCGCGCAAAAGGCAAGCTGTTACTACAGACAATCGTGTCTTGTGTTTTG
>DAOUDB010000178.1:0-2299 GCA_034431495.1 Thermoflexales bacterium | reverse complement strand
AGATCGAAGTGACGATTGGCGGCGCGAATGCCGAGGTGGTGTCGGTCTATGGCATCGGCATCCTGGTGCGCTTGCGCGCCGAAAGCGTGACTGGCAATGTGACAGTGCGGCGTGGCAAGCGCAAGACGACCTTTGGCGGCGCGACGCCGGCTTTCTGCGCCGTGCCGTTCCTCAACACCGATGGCGTGTCGCCCACCGGCGGCAACACTGGCGTGGAGTTGCGGATTCGCGGGGGCAACCTCGATCCCACTGCCACGATTCAGATCGGCTCTGGCGCGGCGCGCGCGCTGTGGGTACGCGGGCCGACCGAGGCGCGGACAATTGTTGAGCCGGGGGACGCATCGGGCAATGTGATCGTGCGCAACAGTTGCGCCGGCGCGTCTCGCACGCACGCGCTGCCATTCCGCAAGATCAACGTCACGATCAACGCCGTGATGCTGAATCAGGGCTATGTAGGCATGGCGCTGTACCAGGGCAATGCCACGCTGGCTTCAGCTTATGTGAGCGTGGACGCAGCGCTGCGCACAGCGCCGCCGTTCAACGATGTGTTGCGTGTGGACTACGCGACGGTGTCGCTGGGGCCGGCCGGCAGCGGCCAACTCACCGAGTTTAGCCGGCGCATCAGCGGCACGATCTCGTACACTGTTGGCACGCCACCGGCGGCCGTGTTAGCTGACGCCGACAACGAGCCGTACTTCCCCAACATCATCTATCACCGCTCTGGCCTGACTGATGTGCGCTTCACCCTGCGCAGCAACGGGCGGCAGGTGGCGACGTGGGCATCCACGGCTACCTTCGAGGCAGCCACGCCCGTGCGCGCGCTGCTTGTGCCGATCATGCCGGATGGCTACACGCCGGCCATGTATCGGCAGATGCGATCGACGGTGGATGCGGCGATGGCGGACTATCGTTCACGCATCCTGCCAGGTGGGGCGGCGCCGCTCTGGGCGCCAGAGGTGATCCTGCGCAGCCGTATCACCTCCAACCCGTTGATCAACATCGGTTCTGGCGATGAGATGAGCGAGGCCGGCAAAGCGATGGAGCCGATCCGCCGCGCGTTTGCCAGCAACACCGGCATTGGTGTCAACATCGCGTTTGGGGTGGTGTACACCGGCATCGTGACCGGTAGTGCTGCCGGTATGGCCTCGCTGGGTGTGCTGACGCAGTGGACCGCTCGCCGGGATTGCGAGGATTCGTTCATCAGCGGTGTCAAGGACTTCCTGGGTTTCGATAATGGCTGCGGGCCAGAGTTCCCGCAGTTCCTCGGCTGGGCGCAGGGCGATGAACTGGCCAGTCGCTACTTTGCGCACGAGCAAAGCCATATGATGGGTCTGGTGCCGGATGGCGCATCCAACATGACCAACTATGCCGGCGACGGTGGGGGCAACCATTCGCGCGCCAGCGAGCTGATAAGTCCCACAATCAACATGCCGGCAGCCTGCGGCGACGACGGCGCAGTGTTCAACGCCGGGCTGTCGTTCTATCGTCAGCGCGGCATCGCCGAGCCGGTGGTCAATCCCATTTCCGGTGTCCAGATTGACAATCAACTCAGCGACAATAACCCTGAGACTACGCGGGCCAAGGCGCTGCTGAGTTACGCTTGTGGCCGGCAGGGTGACAACACGTTCCTCGAGCCGCCCGACTTCGACTTCATTCGCGCGCGACGATACAGCGTGTTGCGGCCCTTCTTCCAACCGCCGGCCCTGCTGGCCGGCGCGCAAAGCGCGTATCCTGCTCAAGCAGACACCGCAGAGCGCCTCAGTGTGACCGGTGTTGTTACGCGCGGCGTGGGCGGCGCCATCAGTTCGGTCGAGGTGTACGGCCCGCGCATTCGCACCAGCGCCGATTTCCGCACCGGCTATGAACTGGTGCAATACAGCGCCGGCGGACAAGAGTTGCTGCGCTGGGGCGTGTTACCCTTGTTCGACCTGCAACCCAATCATCATCCCGCCGGCGATCGGCTGGCGCACGCGCATGGCCCTGCCCATGACGGCGCTCATGACGAGGTCGGTTTCTTCTCGGCCAGCATCCCCAAAGTGCCCGGTGTGCAGCGGATCGATCTGGTGAGCGGCACGCAGGTGCTGGCGACCTTCAGCGCCGGCCCGGCCTTGCCGCAGGTCTCGTTGAGCAGCCCGGCCGGCGGCGGCATGTACAACAGCGGCGCACTACCCGTGGTCTGGACGGCGACTGACGCCGATGGAGACAGGGTGCGCGTGTCGATCCAGTTCAGCGCGGACAACGGCGGCACATGGCTGCCGATGGCAAGCGCGACGGGCAGCGGCAGTGTCAATCTGCCGGT
>DAOUDB010000177.1:0-14725 GCA_034431495.1 Thermoflexales bacterium | reverse complement strand
GGGGTTGCCTGGAATACGATTTGTGGGGTATCCCCGATGAAGACGAGGCCACGCTGGAGGCCGGTTTCGAAAAGCGCCGCGACGGCCTGTGGGGCGTATATCGCTTCAAGCGCGGCTTCGGCGGACAGGTGGTGCGACACATCGGCGCATGGGGGCAGGCATTCTCGCCGGCGCGCTGGTGGCTGTACCAACAGGCCCGCCGGCTGCGCAAGACCACCGGCTTGAGCGGCTGACACATCCCGCCCTATCGCCCTTTTATCTTGTCACCTCTCCCGCCATGTCCGACGCCATTCACTATTTCCCCAAAGACTTCAAATGGGGCACCGCAACAGCCGCATATCAGGTCGAAGGCAACAGCCACAACAATCAGTGGGCGCTCTGGGAGCAGACGCCCGGCAATATCCGCACCGGCGACAAAGCCGGCCTGGCCTGCGATTGGTGGCGCAACGCAGAGGCCGACTTCGACCGGATGGTTGATCTCGGCCTGAACGCCCATCGCCTGTCTGTGGAATGGAGCCGGATCGAGCCGCAGGAAGGCCAGTTCGACGACGCCGCCATCGACCGCTACCGGCAGATGCTACTGGGGCTGCGCCAGCGCGGCATCGAGCCAATGGTCACACTGCACCACTTCACCAACCCGGTCTGGCTTGAGGAACAGGGTGGCTGGGAGTCTGAGGCTATCGTGCCCAAGTTCGAGCGATTCGCGGCCAAAGTCGCGCAATCGATGGGCGATCTGTGCGACCTGTGGTGCACCGTCAACGAGCCGAACATCTACGCCATCATGGGCTATCTGACGGACGACGGGCACATGCCCCCCGGCCGGCCAGGCGACTTCAACCTGACCCTGCGCGTCATCCGCAACATGCTACTGGGCCACGCGGCGGCCTACCAGACGCTCCACGAGCATCAGCCGCTGGCCCGCGTGGGCATCGCGCACCACATGCGCGAGTTTCAGCCGCTGCACCCGAACAACATATTGGATCGAATCGTCGCCCGCCTGCAAGACAACGCATTCAACCAGGGCATCATCGAAGCGCTCACCCATGGGCGTTGGGGCGCCATTCTGGGGCGCGGCGCGTCACACAGCGCGCGCGCCGTTCGCGGCACGCTGGACTGGTTCGGGCTGAATTACTACTCGCGCACGCGCAGTTACTTCGACTCCAAACGGCGGGGCATGTTGTTCAGCAACATCACCGACACACCCGGCGGCGAGATGAGCGATCATGGCTACGGCGAAATCTATCCTGACGGTCTGATGTCTTGCGTGCGCCGGCTGGCTCGTTATCGCCTGCCGATCTACGTCACAGAGAACGGCCTGCCCGACGATGATGACGACCAGCGCCCGGCCTTTATCGTCCGCCACCTGCGGGTGCTATGGAGGGCCGCCCAGTTCAACTACAAGATTCAGGGGTACTACCACTGGTCGTTGATCGACAACTTCGAGTGGGGGCAGGGCTGGCGCATGAAGTTTGGGCTATATGCGGTGGACCCGCAGACGCAGAAACGCACGCCGCGCAACAGCGCGTGGCTGTACCGCGACATCGCCAAAGCCAACGCGCTGAGCAGCGACATCGTGCGCCGGCACATACCGGAACTGCTGCCGGTTCTGTTTCCCTGACACCATTCACGAAGGTTGATTCAAAGCTGCCTGTTCAGGCGGCGGGGGTTGAATCATTTCCATCGTGATGCCGTCGGGGTCGAAGAAGTACACGGTGTAGCCGCCCTTATTGACGCCGGCCTCGATCGCCACCGGCGCCTCGGCCTTGAAGCGCACCCCCAGCGCCTTCATCCGCGCAAACTCAGCGTGGATATCGTCCACGATGAACGCCCAGTGGCCGGAGCCGGTGTTGTTCGTGGACAAATCGAGGTCGTCCCGCCCATGAGGATGCACATACTCGACCAGCTCGATGTGGTGATTGGCGCGCGGGGCCAGCGGCTGGCCGGGCACCCGTAACTGAGCGACTCTGAGATGCGCGCCGGGGAACCCGACCAGCCGGGCGGTGTATTCATTGTGCTGCGCCTGGCCGCGCACATATTCCAGCCCCAGCACTTCGGTGTACCACTTCACGCTGGCATCCAGATCGCGCACCGTGAACGAGACATGAAAGAAACCCTGCACCATGCCGATTTTGGATTTTGGATTTGGGATTGGGGATTGACGATTGTGCTGGTTGCGTATGTCGCGCTCAGCACTCATCGCTCATCACTCGGCACTCAGCACTCAGCACTCATCGTACTTTGACGCGGCCTTTCATCAATTCCACAGCAGCTTCGACGATATGATGCGGTTGAGGCAAAACTTCCTCTTCCAGGGGGCGAGCAACTGGAATGGGCAGATCGAGGCCGGCAACGCGCGCGATCGGCGCGTCCAGCTCGTCGAAAGCGCGCTCCATCACGCGCATGGCCACCTCTGCGCCAACCCCGCAGGTCGCGTGCGCTTCGTGAGTGACCAACAGACGATGCGTCTTTTTCAACGAGGCAATCACGGTGTCGATATCCAGCGGCACGGTGCAGCGCAGGTCGATCACCTCGGCGGAAATGCCGTGATCCTTTTCCAGCGTCTCGGCGGCCTGCAGGGCAAACAGCAATTGCCGCGAATAGGAAACGATGGTCAGGTCTGTCCCGGCCCGCTTGACATCGGCCTGCCCCAGCGGAATGGTGTATTCCTCTTCCGGCACCATGCCTTTGGTCTGGTAGAGCAACTTGTGCTCGATGAACATGACCGGGTTATCCTGCCGGAGCGCGCTTTTCAACAGGCCTTTGGCATCGTAGGGGGTGGCGGGAATAACCACTTTGATGCCGGGGATATGTGTGAACAGGGTTTCAAAGCTTTGTGAATGCTGGGCGCCGTTGCCGCGCCCCCCACCCTGTTGCGCGCGAATCACCAGCGGCGCCTTGACCGTGCCACCGCTCATCGAGCGCATCTTGGCCGCCTGATTGAAGATCGAGTCGGCGCAGACAAGCGCAAAGTCCATAAACATCAGCTCGACCACAGGACGTTTGCCGGTCATAGCCATACCCACGCCCATGCTCACAAAGGCAGATTCGCTGATCGGCGTGTCTTTGACGCGCTGTGGCCCAAACCTGGCCAACAACCCCTCGGTCACGCGAAAGACGCCGCCGTAGTGGCCGATATCCTCGCCCATCAGGATGATGTTGGGGTCGCGCGTCATTTCCTCGGTTAGTGCTTCGCGCAGCGCCTGCGCGTATGTCAGTTCTCTGCTTGCCACTGTGTTCAACCCTCTTGCTGTGATTGCAGCCCGATCCTTGCGCCGGCATCGGGCCTCAAGACGCCAAGTGTAACAAAGAATCCCGGCTTCTTTGAGAAGCCGGGATTCTGGCGCAGCTTGCGTTGCCAGCGACGGATCAGAACTCGCCGCAGAAGGACACATCCAGACCCAGCGCCTTCATCGCTGCGGCCTTGGCGAACATGGCTTTCCTCGCCGCCGCTTTGGTCGGGGCATAAGCCACGTTAATATGGTTGGCCTTGTGGCGGGCCATGAATTGATCGCGTGTGATGCCGGGGGTGATGGCGCTCATGATCGGCCACTGCTCGGTCGTGAGCCTCAGGCGCTCCTCTGTTTCGGCATCGGGCAGTTTGACGGCCTCGCAGATGCCGGTGTCGAAGTTGAGCTTGCCCGGCTGCACCCACACGCGGCTCCACACCACCCAGCCCGGCTTGCTCACGCCCTTCACCGTGCCGCCGCCCAGCGGGAAGTACATCGGCGGCTGGCGCTCGCTCACCGTGCCGGCATAGCCATCGACGAAATGCTCTGGCGGCGCGGCGCCTGAAATCTCGAACACCCACACAAAGTCGTCGACAGCGCGACCGTTGCCATTGGCCGGCCCGTTGTACCAGCGTCCCCAGCGCACGTCATGCAACGTGGTCTCCGGCGACATCTTCATGCGCGTCCACAGGCCATTGGTCACCAGCGCGTCCAGGCCGGCGCACTCGTCCACCTCGTTGAAGTGCGGCAGGGCCTGCCCCTTGTACAGCTCCTCGCCGGTTTTCTCGTCGTACACGGGCGGACGGTCCACATTGTTCAGCAACCCCTCGACCAGGTCCGAGGCCGGCGCCATATCCTTCAGGCCCTGCTGGTACTGGATGCCGATCGTGGCACAGCCAAACTCGGCGGCGATGCGCACAGCAGCGATATACATCTTGCACTGCTCCAGCACCTGATGCTCGGTCAGTTCCGTGGCCTCGTCGGTCCCGAGGTTGAATTTCATGCCCTTGTTCAGCAGCCACTCGTACACGCCGCGCGCTTCGGCGTCGCTGACGGTGCGCATTTTGGCCACCAGCGCCGACTGGCTCAACCGTTCCTTATACACGCCGGTCGACATCAACAGCGCGTCGGGAATGATGGCGTTGTACATGCCCATGCAGCCTTCGTCGAAGATACCCATGATGGCCTTGTTCTTCAGCAGGTCCTGGGCATACTTCTCGCCGATGGCGGCCGCCGCGCCGGGCACTTCCACTGCGTCATAGGGCTTAACGTGATCGGTCTTGTGCGCCACCTTGCCCTTGTTCAGCCAGGCGCGCAGGCCCTTGACAAAGAAGTCGTCGGTGAAGTCTTCGCTCCACAGGGTGCTGTACTTCACGCCGGCGGCGGTCATCGAGCCGTTCAGGTTCAGCATGCCAACCAGCCCCGGCCACTGGCCGCTCCAGTTCGCCAACGTCAGGATGGGGCCTTTGTGGGTGATGAGGCCGGGCAGCACGTGATGGCTGTACTGCCACACCGCCTCGGCCACAATCAGGGGCGCGTCGGCGGGAATCTTGCGGAAGACCTCCATACCATACTTCTGGCTGTCGATGAAGCCATGCTTCTGCTCCTCGATGTAAGGATGTCCCCGCTTGATCTTCACGCCCTCGCGCTTGACGGCTTCAAAGATCTGCTTCTCCATGGCTTCCTGCGCGGGCCAGCACACCTGATTGGCCGACAGGCGCAAGTCGCCGCTCGCAACAAGATAGACGGTTTGCATTGATTGGTTCTCCTTTCCTCTTGGTATTTGCGCGTGTTCTGTAGTTTACCCACAGGGCGCGAGTCTGGCTAGTTCTGCGGCACACTCTACACCTGCCGCTCGATTGCGCAAGTTTTGGCCGGCCCCGAAAAAGACCGAAGCCGCCCTTCATCAGAGCGGCTTCGGCCTTCAGGAGATAGAAAGGACCATGAACGCGCGAACCGTTGCCCAGACGGCCCGCGTGCCCACCAAAGTTATTCGGCCAGCAGCAGGAACGGCTCCTCGATTAGTTCCTTGATGTACTTCAGGAACCGCGCTGCCGGCGCGCCATCGGTGATCCGATGGTCAAACGCCAGACTCAACGTCATCATCTTGCGCGCCACAATCTGATCGTTTAACACCACGGCTTTCGCCGCGATGCGCCCGACGCCCAGAATGGCGGCCTCTGGATAGTTGATGACCGGCGTGAAAGCGTCCACATCCAGCGGGCCGAGGCTGGTGATGGTGAAGGTGCCGCCGAAATCATCCGGCAGCGAGCGCCCCTTGCGCGCGCGGTCCACCAGCTCGCGCAACTCGGCCCCGATTTGTCGCAGAGACTTCTGATCGGCGTTGCGCACCACCGGCACTGTCAACCCACGGTCGGTGTCGGCGGCCATACCGATATCGATGCGCGCCAGGTATTCGATCGCGTCAGAGGTCATGCGCGCATTCATGTACGGGAACTTGCGCAGCGCCCGCGCCACAACCATGACCAGCATGTCGTTGTAGCCCGGCGCAAAGCCCCATTCCTCGGCGAAACGGGCCTTCAGCCGCTCGCGCACCGCGACGAACTCGGTCGCATCCACATCCATGACCAGCGTGACGCGGGCCACAGTGCGGGTGCTGGTCGCCATGCGATCGGCGATGACGGCGCGCACGCCCTTGAGCGGCACACGCTCCAGCACATCACCTTGCGGCGCCGGCGCAGCAGGCGCGGCAGGAATCGTGGGCGCAGCCACCGGCGCTTTCTCCTCAACGGCGGCAGGCTGTGGAGCACTGGCCCGCTGCGCGATGGCCTGCTGGACGTCCTCTTTCGTGATGGCCCCATTCGCGCCGGTGCCCTGGATCGAGCGCAGGTCGATGCCGGCCTCGGCCGCCATGCGCTCGGCAATCGGCGTCGCCTTTGGCGCAGATTGCAGGTAAGCCATCACATCGCGCTCGGCCACCCGCGCGCCACCCCCGCCGGTGGGCGTCACTTTCGACAGATCGACGCCTTCCTGCTCGGCGAGTTTGCGCGCGCGCGGCGACGCAAACACGCGCCCTGCTTCAGCAGCCTGCGCCTGGGCCGGCGCGCTCGATTCAGGTTGCGCAGCCGGGGCGCTGTCAGCCGCCTGCGCCGTGGCCGCTGCCTCGGTCGACGCGCCGGCAGCCGGGAACTTCTCGTCCTGCTTGCCCACGATAGCCACAACCGTTAGCACAGGCAGAACCGTGTCCTCTGCGAACGGCCCCTTGTGCAGGTAGCCTTTGGCTGGCGACTCCACCGCAAAGATGGCCTTGTCGGTTTCGACCTCCAGCACTTCCTGGCCCTGATCGACCCTGGCCCCGTCTTCGACCATCCAGCGCACCAGTCGCACTTCCTCGACCGTTTGCCCCAGCTTGGGGATGAAGAGTTCTTTTGCCATTGCTGCTTACCCAATACGCACTACGCAACACGCAACACGGTCTAGCTAATCACCTTCCGGCACGCGGCCACAATGCGCCCGGTGTTCGGAATGGCCAGGTCTTCCAGAATCTCGGCGCGCGGCACCGGCACGTTGGCCGAAGCCACCCGCGCCATCGGGGCGTCGAGATAATCAAAGGCCGCGTCGTTGACCTGCATCATCACTTCGTTGATGAAGCTGGTGTTCTCGTAAGACTCGGTCAGGCCAACCAGCCGGCCGGTCTTCTTGACAGAGGTCACAATCGTTTCCAGATCGAGCGGCTTCAAGGTGCGCAAGTCGATGACTTCCACATCGATGCCTTCTTTGGCCAGGATGTCGGCAGCCTCAAGAGCGCGGTAGACCATGCGCGAGTAGGTCACAAGAGTGATGTCCTTGCCGGCCCGCTTGATGTCGGCGACGCCGAAGGGGATGATGTAATCCTCATCGGGCACCGGCCCCTTCTCCTTGTAGAGCATCTTGTGCTCGATGAACATGACCGGGTTATCGTCGCGGATAGCGGCCTTCAGCAAGCCTTTGGCATCATAGGGCGTGGACGGCATGACCACGTAGATGCCGGGGAAATGTGTCCACAGCGACTCAAGACTTTGCGAGTGATGCGCGGCGATAGCGCGGCCGGCGCCACCTTCGGTGCGCACCACCATCGGCACCGCCGTCTTGCCGCCGAACATGTAGCGGTTCTTGGCGCCCTGGTTGGCCAACTGATCCATCGCCAGCGGCGTGAAGTCCACGTACATGATCTCGGAGACGGGCCGCATGCCGGCCATGGCTGCGCCGACGGCAGCGCCGGCAATGCTGGCTTCGGAGATGGGCGTGTCGAGGACACGCCATTTGCCGAATTCGGCATATAGGCCACGTGTTGCGCCATAGGCGCCGCCGTACAGGCCGATGTCCTCACCCAGGCAGAACACGCGCGCGTCGCGGGTCATTTCTTCGCGCAGCGCATCGGCAATGGCCTGCGCGTAGGTCACCTGCTTGAACTGGCCGGGATTCTCTTTGATGGCTGCGCGCAGGCGACGATCGGTGTCGTAGTCGGCTTGGGTGAATTTGGCCGGCGCAAACACATCGGTCGTCAACTCATCCGGGCTGGGTTCGGGCGAAGACTGAGCAAACTGAACCGCCGTTTCGAGTTTGGCCTGCACGGCCTCGTCCATCTTGTCGAACTCTTCTTCGGTCAGCCAACCGATGGCGATCAGGCCATCGCGCAGCGCGTTGATCGGATCGCGCGCCTTCCAGGCTGCTTCCTCCTCTTTGGTGCGGTATGCGCGCGGGTCAGAGTGAGAGTGGCCGTAGTAGCGATAGGTCTTGCACTCGATGAGTGTGGGGCCTTCACCGCGCCGGGCGCGATCAACGGCGTGTTTCACCGCGCCGCGAACGGCCAACACATCCATGCCGTCCACCACTTCGCCCGGCATGCCGTAGGCGCAGGCGCGCGCGGCGGCGTCGGGCAATTTGGTCACCGTCGCCCACGGCACCGACATGCCATACATGTTGTTCTCGCACACAAACACAACCGGCAGATCCCAAATGCTGGCCATGTTCAACGACTCATGGAAGCTGCCCTCGTTGACTGCCCCGTCACCAAAGAAGCAAATGACCACTTTGCCAGAGCCTTTCATCTTCTCGGCCAACGCTGCGCCGGTAGCGACGGCGATGTTGCCACCCACAATGCCGGTCGCGCCGAGATTGCCGTGCAACACATCGGCGATGTGCATCGAGCCGCCCTTGCCCTTGCAGTAGCCGGTGGCCTTGCCCAGCACTTCGGCCATCATCTTGTTGTAGTGCTCTTGCTTCAGCTCGTCTGTCTTGGCGACCTTGTCGCCGTGCGCATGGCCATGACCATGGCCGCGATGCGTGCTGGTGATAAGGTCGGTCGTATCGATCGCGCCGACCGCGCCAACCGCCACCGCCTCCTGGCCGGCGTACAAGTGCGAAGCGCCCTTCAGCACAGCCTTGCCCAGAAACTCGGCGATCTGGTTCTCCAGCGCGCGGATCTCCATCATCTGGCGCAGATAGCCCAGCACCTCGTCACGGGTCAGTTCCTGTTCCTCGATCATTGCCGAGACTTTCTCGGCCAGTGTCATTTGGTGTTCTGCCACTCCCATCTTGGGTTCCCTCGTCCTGGTGGTCACTTGCGAATCACGGAATGCGAATCAGGGTCTGCCGCCCGCCGGGGCCGGCCCCATCACACCGCCACTACCTCAATGCCCTGCGCGCGCACCTGATCCATCAAGTCGGTCGAGACGTGGCTATCAGTGATCACGCAGTCAATCTGATCGAGCCGGGCAAACGAAGCCAAACCCACCCGGCCCCACTTGGTCGCATCGACAATGGCAATCACCCGGCGGCACATCGCCACCAGGGGCTGTTTGATTTCCGCCTCGTCAACGCTCACATCGGTCAGCCCCTCGGGCACACTCAGGCCATGCGCGCCAAAGAAGCCCTTCTGTATATTGAACCGGCGCAGGGCATCCAGCGAATCCGCGCGGATCAACGAAGCCGTTTCGCGCCGCAGGGTGCCGCCAGGCATGACGACGGTTACGCCCGGCGCGTCGAGCATCTCCTGAGCCACAGCCAGGCTGTTGCTGATGATGGTCACATGACGTCGATCTTTCAGTTGGCGGGCGATGGCCAGCGCAGTACTACTCGAATCCAGGAAAATGGAATCGCCGTCCACCACCATGGCCGCGCCAGCTTCGCCGATACGATCCTTTTCGCGCACCTGTTGCTTCAGGCGCGCGGCCAGAGAAATGTCTGACAATGCGCGATTGGCGGTCACCGCGCCGCCGTGGGTCCGCACCACAAGGTTGCTGTCGGCGAGCGCCTGCAAGTCGGCCCGGATGGTCACTTCAGACACACAGAATTCCTGGCTGAGATCGCCCACCGACACGCGGCCCAGCTCGTTGACGCGCCGCAGAATCTCTTGCCGGCGCTCCTCCAGGAACAAATCTTTCGTGACGCTTCGTGTGCCCATCTTGCGTTCGGATAAAGCCGATGTCGCTCTTTTGCTATTTTACGATTCCTTTCGAGAAAATGCAAACCGACAGCCTTGTCGAAAGTACAAAGTGCAGAGGGCGGATCAGATGTGCAGGACTTTCAGTGCCCTGCGACTAACCACTGAATGAAATCTGCTTGATGCAACCACAACACGTTTTCCGGCGCCCTGTATATACTAATGTCACGTTGCTGCCGCCCATGTGTGCGAATCTCCCGGCAGCATCTCCTTGGGAGGCATTCTGGTGAACCACATCCAGGCATCCATTCGCTTCTGCGTAGCTGTCACCCTGGCAGCCGTGTCCATTGCAACAGCGGTGCCAGCGCCGCTGCGAGCCACTACCACGCCCGGCGACACAGTTGCAGCCGGCGCGCCTGCCCCGCGCTCTGCGCCAGCAGCCAGCCCCAGACAACTGCGCGTTTTCCAGAAGCTGTGGAAGATTGTTAACGACACCTACGTCTATCCCGATTTCAATGGCATGGATTGGAATGCCAAGAAAGTCGAGATGGAGAACCTCATCCATAGTGGCATCTCAGACGGCGAGTTCTACTACGCCATGCGCCGGCTGATCGAGAGCCTGAACGACAATCATTCCGCCTTCCTGCCGCCGTACGTCGCCGAGGAGATCTACGAATTGTTCTTTGCGTCTGGCGAGTACATCGGTATTGGACTGCTCACCGCCACCAGCCGCAGCCGCGACTACCTGTATGTGCTCCAGGTTGTGCCCCGCAGCTCCGCCGAACGGGCCGGCATTCGCGCGCACGACCACATTCTGTACATCGGCGGCTATCCGGCAGTAGATCGCAACGGATATTCGCAGAGCTATCTGTTCCTCGGGCCTGAAGGGTCCGAGGTGCCGGTCGTGGTGCGCACACCGGGCAGCGGTGAAACGCGCTCCATGAGCCTGTCGCGCGAACGGCTGCCGGAAACAGTCATCGTGGAGACGCGACTGATGGACAACCCGGCCGGCAAGAAAATCGGCTACATGCTGGTGCCGACCTTCTTCGAACAAAGCATCGACCGGCGTGTGCGCGCAGCTACGCAGTCACTCATGGCCCAGGCCGGTGGCAAGCTGGATGGGCTGGTGATCGACATGCGCATCAACAGCGGCGGCTCGGTGCCCTTGTTGAACAAGACACTGGGACTGTTCACCAGCGGCGTGGTGGGCAAGTTCATCAACCGCCGGGGCCGGGCCACCAATGTAGCCGTTGCGGCGCAAAACGTCGGCAACTCGCAAGCTGTGCCGCTCGTGGTGTTGATCGGGCCTGACACCGAATCGGCGGCAGAAGTCTTCGCCGGCGGTTTGCAGGCGCGCGGCGAAGCAAAGCTGGTCGGCCAGCCCTCTGCCGGCAACATCGAACTTGTGCGCGGCCACCAGTTCGAAGACGGCTCAATCGCATTCATCGCCGAGCAACGCTTCGTGTTGCCCAATGGCAGCAGTTGGGAAGGCGCCGGCCTCACGCCCGACATCGTCGCCGGCGGCGCATGGGACGAATTCACGCCGGAGACAGACATTGCCCTGCAGGAAGCCGTGAACCTGTTGAGTGCGCCTCGATAGCGCCCATCTATCCAGCCGCGCCAGCCACGTTCGACAGGCCGGTCAGACATGTGTCAGAAGAATCACAAGACAGACCGCATAACCTGCGCGAAACTGACTGTGATTCATTGTTGTGCCGGGCGGCCCGACAATGGCGGTCCGGCCTATCAACCAACAGGAGGACGATCGTGAAATTACACAAGCTCGTTGCAGCCCTGGCCGTTGCAGCCATCGCCTCGGCCACCATCACGCCACCCCTGGAGGCGCAGACGCCCAAGCCGCCCACAGACGCGCGGCGCACGGTGCAACCTGCCAAACGTGGCAAACTGTCCTTTGACGCACAAGATGTGGCATTCGAGATCGCCGCCACAAAAGCCAAAGACATCTATGTTTCACTCAGCCTGGTCAACCCAGCCCTGCCGGAGTTTCTGGTTGGCCTGGACTTCCGGGCCGTCACCTACAGCCGCTACTACATGCTGCTGATTGCCAGCAACGGCCAAACCGGCATGTTCATCTCTCGTGACGTCAACGATGCCACTTTGTTGAAGGAGCCGGTCTACATTCCCACCTGGCGAAAGAATGCCGGCGAAGCGAACGATGTCGCGCTGTACGTGCGCGCAAACCAGGCCATGCTGTTCGTGAATCGCGCGTACGTGGACACGTGGGATGTCGGTGAGATCTACGACTTCGGCCATCTGCGATTGTTCGCCACGTCTTACGAAGCCGGCGAAATCGCTTACCGCAACTTCACCGTGAAGGTGCCCAACAATGCCGTTCCGCCGGCCGAGCCATCGCTCACCAAAGGCCCGGTCGCCGATGTAACGCTGAGTCTGTATCGCTCCGGCTACGCGCAATGGGGCCAGCCGGCCGGCATGGCCGACCCGCGCCGAGGCTGCGAGGCGTTCGACGACGGCCACCCGGTGTGGCAGTTCCAGGCTGTCATGCAGGTCACCAACAATACCAAGTACCCCATGAAGCGCTGGGCCCCCTTTGCCATCAAGAACAACGGCCAACCGGCTTTCGGGTGCCTTCAGGGATACGGCTACATGCCGGAGATTCCGCCAGGCGGCTCGGTCGATATCACCGTCGATTTCTACGTGGAGAAGAACGAATCCGTCGCATACCTCATTGTGCTCGATCTTGACCTGGGCCGGTCGAACCGGCTGCCGGTGCCGGCGCCCTAGCCCCCATCCCCCTACCCTCAACAAGCATCGCGCCGGGCAGGAGTCTGCCCGGCGCGACACTTTTCAGCGCCTATCACGCTGGGGTTGTCTGTCCACAAGTTTCATTGCCGGATAACCGGCAGATACACCCGGCGCGCCGTGCACACATCGGCCTGCGCCTGTTGCGCTCAACGTAACCGGCCCCATCCACGGTCTGACTGCGGAAGCAATACACATGCTGCGCCAGATCGACGGCACCGGCATGTCCGGCCCGAACAGGGTGCGTTCTCCTTCGGCATAGCCAGGCCGCCGGCCGTACGCGGGCATGACCGCGATCGGGCCGGAACGCCTGCGCATGCAGAGGGCAATCGCATCTTGAGTTTTGAGGCCACATCCGGCGCTTGCCAAGCGCGAAACAGCCACATATCGCGCAGCTTGACGGCTGTGAAACAACTGCTGCCAACGTGTAGCGCGCACAGTCGGCATGACCGCCATTAGTAGAGCCTTTAATCTTGACTTGCGATTGCCCTGATGACCGCGCCGTTTTTACTTGCGCCATCCGGCATCCTGCCCTACCATGTCAGCCCGGAGGTTCACACACATGAGCGAGCAGAAGAATGATTTCGTCGAACGCGCCCTGGACCAGGTCAACACCTTTTCCAGCCCGTCCCAACTGAAGATCACCGACATGCGCATCGCAGTCGTCGCCAGCAACTACGACTACCCGATCATCCGCCTGGACACCAACCAGGGCGTGTATGGCATCGGCGAAGTGCGCGACGCCGGCCACAAGGAGAACGCCCTCCAGTTCAAGAGCCGGCTGCTGGGCCGGAACCCGCTCAACATCGACATGATCTTCCGCGACATCCGGCGCTTCGGCAACCCCGGACGCGAAGGCGGCGGCGTGAGCGGCCTCGAAATCGCGCTGTGGGATCTGATCGGCAAGGTGTATGGCGTGCCGTGCTGGCAATTCCTGGGCGGCAAATACCGCGACAAGGTGCGCCTGTACGCGGACACACCGGCTGCCCGTGACGCCCGGCCCGAAAGCTACGTCGAACGGGTGATGGGCCGCAAGAAGATGGGCCTGACGTTCATCAAATTCGACATCGGCATGCACCTGCTGGAAGGCATCCCCGACACGCGCATCGGCCAGCCCACCCGGCACGAGTATCACACCGGCAGTTGGCACAACGCCCCCGGCACGGGAACCGGCGTACACGTCACCGACAAGGGCATCGCGCGCATGGCCGAGGTCGTGGCGGCGGTGCGCCAGGCTGTGGGCTGGGAGACTTCCCTGTGCATCGACCACTTCGGCCACGGCATGATGACCACCAAAGAGGTCATCAAACTCGGCCACGCGCTGGAGCCATACGGCCTGGCGTGGATGGAAGACCCCGTGCACTGGTGGGATGTGGCCGGCCACAAAGAAGTGCGCGACGCGGTCAAGGTGCCCATTGCCGCCGGCGAAGAGTGGTATCTGCTCGACGGCTGCCGGCCTTTCATCGAGCAACGCGCCATCGACATCATCCATCCCGACCTGCTCACATCGGGCGGCATGGCCGAAACCAAGCGCATCGCCGATTACGCCGAACGCTATGGCATTCCAACGGCGCTACACTTCGCCGGCTCGCCCATCGCCTTCATGGCCAACCTGCACACAGCAGCGGCCATCCCCAGCTTTGTGGCGCTCGAACATCACGGACTCGACCTGCCCTTCTGGCGAAGCCTGGTCACCGGCCTGCCCGAAAACTACATCGAGGACGGCTATGTGACCGTGCCGGACAAGCCAGGGCTGGGCGTCGATCTGAACTACGACGGGATCAAGGAGAACCTGCGCCCGCCGAGCGGCTTGTTCGAGGAGACCAGCTACTGGGACACGCCCAAGCTGGCCTTCTGGCAGCCGGACAAGCGCTGGGATCAATAGCGCAGACGCATTACGCCACCGCCCACTGCGCGGACAGCAACGCCGCTTGCTCCAGCACCGTCTGTGTTGCCTTCTCTTGCTTGTCGGGCGGATAGCCAAACTTGCGCAGCGTGCGCTTGACGAGCACGCGCAGTTGGGCGCGCACATTCTCGCGCAGCGTCCAGTCGATGGTGACGTTGTTGCGCACAGTGGCAACCAGCTCGCGGGCGATGGCGCGCAAGGTGTCGTCGCCGAGCACCTTCACCGCGCTGTCGTTCGTTTCGAGCGCGTCGTAGAAGGCGAGTTCGTCTTCACTCAGCCCGAGCTGCTCACCGCGCGCATTGGCCTCGCGCATTGTCTTCGCCAGCGCGATGAGCTCTTCGATGACCTGCGCCGCTTCGATGGCGCGGTTCTGGTAGCGACGGATGGTTTGCTCCAGCATCGCGGAGAAGGAGCGCGCCTGCACGA
>DAOUDB010000176.1:0-31832 GCA_034431495.1 Thermoflexales bacterium | reverse complement strand
ACAGGTCACTTCGCAATCAGCGAGACGCGGAACAACGCGGGGATAGCGCCGATGGTGGCCAGCGCATTATCGCCGGGCATACTGCCCTGATAGGCGATCGATCCGCTGGATTGTTGTAAGGTAATCAGCGCGCTGAGTGGGTTGCCCTTTGCAGCCGCCCACGCTTCTGGCGTGATGTCGGCTGCAATCAGCGCCTGCACAACCAGGGCTGTCGAGTTGGCATTCGTTTCTGTGCCATAGTCCGATGGATTCTGATATGGGAACCCGCCATCCTCGTTTTGCAGACCTTTCAGATAGCCCAGCGCCCGTTCGATCACCGCGTCTTCTGGCGACCGGCCCGACGCAATGAGCGCTTGAATGGCCAGCGCGGTGGTGTCCACATCTGGCGCGCCGCTGCCCATGAATGACCAACCGCCGCTTTTGTCCTGCAGCGATTCAAGCGTTGTGATGGCTTTGGTGGGCGCTTTGACGCCGGCATTCGCCAGCGCGATCAAAGATAACCCGTGCGCGAACACATTTTCACCAATCACGCCGCTCTGCTCGTTGTAGCCGGCCAGAATCATGCGCGTCAGGTTGCGGAACCCGAATCGCTGGGGATTTTGGCCGGCGGCTGTGACGGCCAGCGCAATTCTGGCGGCCTGGCCGGTAGTCAACTTGCGCCGCGACATCTGAGAGGCCAGAAAATCCAGTGGCGTGCGGCCGGCTGCTGAGCGGGTGGCAGTCACCACCTTGCTGGCTTTAGCCAGCGCAAAGGTAGCCTCTGCGGTGGCGCCCAGATCGCTGCCCGGCGCATAGCCGTTGCCAAAGCCGCCGTCGCGCTCTTGGGCGCTGATCAGCCAGTTGGCCGCTTTGTTTCCGGCATCTGTGGCGGCGTCGGACGAAATGCCGGCATATACAGGGACAGGTCCCAGTGTGGTAGATAGAACCAGTGCCGCCAGCGCCAGCGTGCGGCGCGCGGCGCCTGTTTTTGCTTGAAACGTGTTCATGAAGTGTGTCATCTCCTGTTGAGGTTGCACAGATTGGCCTGCGGCAACCTGACCATGAAAACTAAAAAACCCCAGCCTTCTTTGGTCTGGGGTAGATACATTCTTGCGGTCGCGCCATGAATCAGGGTGTGGATTCAGAGGTCACGGTGCGCGAATCATGTTCTGCCTCCTTGCGTCGAGAAGGGTCGAACGATTTCGTCGAGGCAGGCGTCCTGGCTCTCGCATCAGAGTACAGAGTACAGCGCGCAGAGTACAGAATACAGAGCCGTCGTCTGTAGTCCGTGATCTGTCATCTGTCATCTGTGCTCGGTCTTCTGTTCTCCGGGCGATTACAGTTGCGGCACAGCGCTGGACTCGGCCTGCTCGCGCAGACCCCACCAGCTTCCACCTTTAAGCCCTGGCATCCGGGCACTTGGGTCACCCCGACACTCTTCGGTTGTTAAGGTCAGTGAGATTATAGCGGCTGCGGGGTGTGTGTCAAACAGCGCGTGTCGAGTACACTATTCCTTCAAGGTGTCTGGTTCACATGAAAAGGGAGTTGAGGATGTCTGGAAATCGAACACGACGTGATGTGCTCAGGCTCGGCGCGCGCGCGCTGGCAATGGCCCCGGCCATCGGTATGTTGTCCTCGCGGGTGGCGTCAGCCGGCCTGGACATTTCGGGCGCAGGCGCGCACACGGAGTTTCTGGGCGATATCCAGCCGGCGCCCCGGCCGCTCGGCAGGGCCATCCAGGCCGGCATCGTGGTTCGCGAGGCGCCCGGCGTCAAGGCCCGCGAAGTGCGCCGGCTCGCGCTCAATGAAGTGGTCAGCCTGCTCGGCCAGACCGTGGGCGATGGGCCGACAACCTACAACCCGATCTGGTACCAGTTGCCGGATGGCTACGCCCATTCCGGCTTCCTGCAACCGTGCGAGCACGTGGTGAATGCGCCGGTTGAACTGGCCGAAGGCGAGCACTTCTGGGGCGAGATTACCGTGCCGTTTACCGAAGCGCGCGCCCAGCCGGACCCATCGGCGCGGCTGCGTTACCGTTACAACTACGGCTGCGTGTTTCAGGTCATCGCGCGCGTGGCCGATGCCGAAGGCAATCTCTGGTACCAGATTCACGACGAAAACCTCGGCAACGGCTTCTTCACGCGCGCCGAGGCGATCCGGCGCATCGACACGGCGGAGTTTGAACCTTTGTCGCCCGACGTGCCGCCCACCCACAAACGCATCGAGATTGACCTGGCGCATCAGATGATTCGAGCGTTCGAGCGCAACGAGATGGTCTATGAGGCGCGCACTGCCACCGGCGCAGCCGGCACGCGCACCACTCCCGGCGAGCACCGCATTCTCAGGAAGACGCCGTCCCGGCACATGACGGGTGGCTCGGGCAGCGGCTACTACGATCTGCCCGGCATCGGCTGGTGCACTTACTTCACCCAGAGCGGCATCGCCATCCATGCCACCTACTGGCACAATGACTATGGCCGGCCCCGCAGTCACGGCTGTGTCAATCTGCTGCCCGAACAGGCCAAGTGGTTCTTTCGCTGGACGACCCCCGTCGCGCCTTATCCGCAACGCTGGACGCGACCCGGCCAGATGGATGAGCCGTCGGTCGTGGTTGTGTTCTGATGGCGGCGCGACCGAACGCGCTGAGGTGGTCGCGCCGGCTTGCGCTGCTGGCGCTCGTGGCTGGCGGCGCGTGGACGTGGATCAGCCGGCCCCAGGCGCAGGATGCCGGCGCAGACGCTCCGGCGGCGCGCGTGGGCGCATTGGCCCCCGACTTCACACTGCCTGCGCTTGAGGATGGCCGGTCGCTCCGCTTGACCGACTTTCGGGGACGGGCAGTGGTCATCAATTTCTGGGCCACGTGGTGCCCGCCGTGCCGCGTCGAAATGCCGGCGCTCCAACAAGCTCAACTCGACATGCCGGATGTGGTGGTGCTGGGCGTGAATCAGCAGGAAAGCGCCGACCTCGTAAACTGGTTTGTGCGCGAGCAGGGTCTTGATTTCCCCATTGCGCTCGACGTGAACGGCGAGGTCAACCGCCTGTACCGCGTGCGCGCCTTGCCGACCACCTACTTCGTCGATGCCAGCGGTATCATCCGCGACATTGTGTATGGCGGACCATTGACCCGGGCGCTGATCGAAAGCAAAGTGTTCGCTCTTCGCTGACGACCAAAGGCGCGCAGTCTATGGCTCCCATCATTCAAGTGTTTGGTTTCTCGATTCAGGCCGGCCCGTTGGCGGTGCTGATCGGATTTGTCGCTGGCCTGTGGCTCAGCGGCCGGCTGGCCGCATTGCGCCGGCTCGATGGCGCTGCCATCAACGACGCGGGGTTCTATGGCGCACTTGCCGGATTGATTGCCGCGCGCCTGGGCTACGTGCTTGTCCACTGGCCGGCCTATGCAGCCGAACCCCTCTCGGCGTTGATGCCCGGCCTGACCGCCTTGTTGCCCTGGACGGGCTGGCCGGCTGGTCTGGCTGTGGCCGGTTGGATTGTGTGGCGCAGGGGCATTGCGCGCGCTGATCTGCTCGATGCGCTCGCGCCGGGCATCGCGCTCTTGGCGATGGGCCTTGCGGCGGCAGCTTTGCTCAATGGCGATAACCTGGGGCAGCCTACCACATTGCCCTGGGCTGTGACGCTGTGGGGTGAAAGCCGGCATCCTGTGCCGGTGTACGAGTTGGCCGCTCTGGTAGTGATCGTGCTGGGTTGTGTGCGCTTGCTTGGCCGGGACTTGCCGCCCGGCGCCGTAGCACTGGCCGCACTGGCCGCCTACGCTTTTGCGCGTGTGGTGATTGACGGCTTTCGTGCCGATGTGCCGATTCTGGCCGGCCTGCGCGTGACGCAGCTTGCCGGGGTCGTGGTGTGCGCCGCGGCGCTGTGGATGCTCGGCGAATTGCCGTCGTTGCAGACGCCTGAGATCGAGCCGGATCAAACGATTGACGATTGAGCGATTGACGATTGCTCGAAAGCGCGCGCGCCAACAGTCATCACCTACAATACCGCCTGACATGGTGCGCATTCTCTATCGCAACGGGAAGGGGCTTGTTCAGACAACAGACAACGCGGACGAGTTGCCCGCATTGCTGGCGGCGTGTCGTGGCCGCGATGACCTTGTCTGGGTCGATCTGTTTCAGCAGGCCGATGAAGACAAACAGCCGGCTCGCGAGGCCGAAAACGCGCAAATCACCCACATTCTGCGCGAGGTATTCGGTTTCCACCCGCTGGCCGTGGACGACGCACTGACAGAGACGCACGTCCCGAAAGTCGACGACTGGGGCGAATACCTGTACATCGTGCTGCACGCTGTGAGCTGGGAGCCGACCCTGGAAGAGGTGGAAACCCGTGAGGTGGATATCTTCCTGTCGCACTGCTGGCTGGTCACCTATCATTTCAAGCCGGTGCCGGCGATTGAGCGCGAATGGCAGAACGTGTTGCGCGACGAGCGTCACAGCCGGCGCGGGCCGGACTTCCTGCTCTACGAACTCTGCGACGCCATGGCCAGCGACTATATGCCGTGTATGGACGCCATCGAAGACGCCATGGATGATGTCCAGGATGAGTTGTTCGAGCGCCCCTCCAGCGACATGCTCAATCGCGCCCTGCGCATCAAGCGCGCCGTGTCGCGGCTCAGGCGCGTGCTCAGTCCGCAGCGCGAGGTGCTCAACAAGCTGGCCCGCGATGATTACCCGATGATCGATCACAGGGACCGGGTCTACTTCCGCGATGTCTACGATCACTACGTGCGCATGGCAGACATCAATGAATCGTTGCGCGATCTGACCTCTGGCTCGCTCGAAACCTATCTGTCTGTCACGGCCAACCGCACGAACGAGGTGATGAAGGCGCTCACAATCGTCACGACGCTCTTCATGCCGTTGAGCTTCATTACCGGCTTCTTCGGCATGAACTTCTTCGGCGGCGCGACTGAAGTGGTCCATCAGATCGATCCGCTTGTCCTGTTTGCGATCACGATGGCGGTGATGATCGCCATACCGGCGTTCATGATCATCTTCATCCGCAGGCGCGGCTGGTGGTAGATTGGACTGGCAGCATGAAAACCCTGCTGGTGCGTTCGCTCGATGCCTTGGCGCAAGGCGTGCATGTGTTGCAGCACAGCCGCGCTGTCAGGTTGGCGCTGGCCGCGATTGTCGTCCTGGCTGTTGTTGTGACGGCTTTGGCCCGCCCGGCCCAAAACGAGGACACCACGGTCTACACCATGCTGCTGAGAGACATCACCACCACGAGTGTTGGCCGCTACGTGCGCGTGACGGGAAGCCTGGTGCCAGAAGCCGCCTATCAGACGCAGTTCACCGTGTTGGGCATCCGTCTGCAGGGTGGTCGCTTCATTCCCATGGTGGGCGAAGGAGCCTACGATCCGCTGTTCGTGCTAGATCAGGATCTGCCGCAACTGCCTGAAGGGGGCGCGCCATTGACGCTCATCGGCAGAATTGTTCCTGGCACTGGCCAGCAACCGACCTATTACCTGCAGGTCGGCGACCCGCCCGATATCGCATTGATGAATTCGCTGGCTCGACTTGGACTGGTCGCGCTGGTGTGCCTCGTCGCGGCCTTCAGCCTGATCTGGTATGTCCGCCGCTCGGACTACGCGCTTGGGCTGCCGTTCGGATCGCCGGCGCCGGCGCCCGGCACGCCGGCGTTGTTGTGGTTCGGCGGCATGGGCCGGCCCTATGGGGATGTGTCGCTGCGCCAGGAGCCGGCGACGTTTGTGGCTACCCGGGCCGAGGCGCTGTTTGGTTCGGCCCGGCAACCCGGCGCATGGACGGTTACCTGCCGGCGATTGCTATCGGCCGACACGACTGTGGTGGCGACGCGCTATGGCGCATTGCCGGCGGCGCGCATCGAGTTCGAGGATGAGCGTGGGTTGCGCCGGCGCGCGGTGCTTGCGACCAACAACCAGCCGGCGCGTGACGCTCTGGTCGAGGCGCTTCGGTTTGTCGGTCTGCATGGCTCGTGACAGGTTGCGGTCACCGAAAGCCGCCGCTCAGTACTTCCTGACGATGCTGCGGTAGCTCAGCGGCTGGCGCGTCTGGAAGATTTGGGTCTCTTCACGCAAACGTCGGTTTTCGTCCAAATTCAGTTTGGCCACAATGTAGCCCTCGGTGGCTTCGTCGAGGTCGACGACGACCTGGCCGCGCGGGCCGACAATCATGCTTTCGCCGCAGAACGTCGTGGCCGGCTCCTCGCCGATGCGGTTCGCCGCGCAGACAAAGCAGGCATTCTCGGCTGCCCGCGCTGACACAAAGGTTCGCCATTCGTCGGCGCGCGCGGTGTCCCATGCCGCGCTCACCAACATGATTTCCGCGCCGTCAAGGCACAGGCTGCGCGCGCCCTCGGGGAAAGCGATGTCCCACCCCACTTGCAAGCCGATCATGCCCAGCGGCGTTTCGACCGGCTCCAGTCGGAAGCCGGGCCGGAACAACATCTGCTCTTCGCCGCGCAGGTGCAGCTTGCGATAGTGGTGGACAACATCCCCCTCCGGCCCCACCATCACCGCCGAGTTGAACAGGATACTTTCAACGCGCTCCTTGGTGGCGATCCCAAACGCGATGTGGGTGGCCGTTTCGTTGGCCCGCTGGGCCATCACGTTGACCGCCGGGCCGGGGACGCGCTGGGTAAGCTGGGTGAATTTGACACCGCATTCATAGCCGGTGGTGGCCAGCTCTGGAAAGACGATGATATCTACTTTTTGCTCGCTGGTGATCTTGCGCACAAATTCAGACATCTTGGCCAGGTTGGCTTCTGGTTCGCCCAGCCTGGTGTCCATCTGAACGACAGCGATGGTGACTTCACGCATTTGACTTCGTTGTTCCTCTGCACAGGTTTTCAGTCGCCAATCGTTCTAAGGATGTTCTGCAATCCGTGCGGAGATGTGTTCAGGCTGTTCACGATTGCCGGCTGATCTCCGAAGTCTACATGAAATGACTGCTAAAATACAGGCCGATGGAACAGGCATCTGTATTGGTTGGAACGGGCGACAGTGTGTCGAGCGTGGAGAGAGCAGAGACTGAAGTTCAGGTCAACCGCCGGCTGGGGTTCTGGCTTTTTCTCGCTTCAGAGTTGTTGATTTTCTGCGGGTTGATCGGTGGCTTTCTTGTTATCAAGCATTACGCTGCAACCTGGCCGGAGCACGAGTTGGGCAGTATTTTGCTTGCCAGCGGCAACACATTCGCGCTGTTGGCCAGCAGTCTGACGGTTGTGCTCGGCATCGACGCGATCCGGGCGCGCAACCCGCGCAATCTGGTCATCTTTCTTCTTATCAGCGCGCTGCTCGGAACGGTGTTTCTCGGCGGCCAGGCTATCGAGTACAGGCACTTCATCGGCGATTTGGGCCACGGCTTTGGCGATCCGTTTGGCACTGCCTTTTTTATCCTGACCGGCCTGCACGGGCTGCACGTTTTGGTCGGTGTCATCTGGGCGGTGGCAGTCGCGCTGCGAGCGCGACGCGGCGCCTATACCGCCGCCAATTACACCACGGTGGAAATGTTCGGCCTCTACTGGCATTTTGTGGATCTGGTCTGGATTCTGATCTTCACGATTGTCTATCTGATCTGATGCCGTCGTCACGGCGTTCCCGAAAATACTTCCGCAGGCTGCAAACCTGCGGGGTGGTCAATTCCTGTCGATATAGGCTCTTATTGGTTTGTGGGTTGGTTTGAAATGCAAAGAACAGTATCTGCTGAGTCAAGCGCGCCGGCCGGCCGCGCGCAGGCGCATCGCTACACCAGTCCGGTTGTGGTCTTTCTGGTTCTCACGATCGTCACGGTGATCGAGGTTGCTCTGGCAGTCGTTCCAGGCATTCCTCACGAATCCGTGGTGCCGGTGCTCCTGGCATTGTCATTTGTGAAGGCAAGCCTGGTCGCGTTGTACTACATGCACCTGCGCTATGAGAAGCCGATCTACGGCCTGATCTTCGTGGCGCCGGCAGCCTTCGCAGTCTTTCTCATCGCGGTCCTGCTCGCCTGACGGCGCGCTCCGCGCAGATCTTTCAAACTTCTCTCGCGCGACCGCGACACCCGTCGCGGTCGCATCTTTTGTTGATCAACAGGACTCACGTTGCCTGGCGCCCGTCGTTGGGGCGCCCTTGATCGCTCGCTACACGCAGGCGCCAGATATTGCCGGAACTGGGCGAGAGACATACAATGGAGATAGTGGCCGCGCCAGGATGCGCGAACACGAAAAATCTACTATCTCTTGTTCTCAGTTTCTGGAGGAAGATCCATGACGATCCAGGACTCCGCGCTCCCTTCGGTGGCGTCGTCAAAGGCGCCGAACGGCAAAGTTGCATCCCCGGCAACCCCGCCGCAGCAAGTGGAGAATGCGTACACCATGGCCCTGCGCCAGTTTGATGGCGCCGCCCCTTTCCTCAACCTCAAGGCCGGCATCGTCGATATGCTGAAACGATGCAAGCGCGAATTGACCGTAACTTTCCCGGTCAAGATGGATGATGGTTCGGTGAAGATTTTCACCGGCTATCGCGTTCACCACAACACCGCGCGCGGCCCCTCAAAGGGCGGTATCCGCTACAGTCCGCAAGTTGATCTCGACGAGGTGCGCGCGCTTGCCATGTGGATGACGTGGAAATGCGCCGTTGTCAACATTCCCTATGGCGGCGCAAAGGGTGGCGTGATCTGCGATCCGCGCGAGCTGTCCTTGCACGAGCTAGAAGGTCTGACGCGCCGATATGCCACCGAGATCGCGCCGATCATCGGCCCCGATCGCGACATCCCCGCCCCGGACATGGGCACCAATCCACAGATCATGGCGTGGATCATGGACACGTACTCCATGCACCATGGTTATTCGGTTCCGGCAGTGGTGACCGGCAAACCCGTGAATATCGGCGGCTCGGCCGGCCGGCTGGAGGCGACCGGCCGCGGCGTGATGTTCACGGTAGAAGAGGCTTTCAAGACGTTTGGCTGGCAACTGGCCGGCGCTGAGATGGTGGTGCAGGGCTTTGGCAATGTCGGCTCGATCACCGCGCAGACTGCGCATCAGATGGGCTGCAAGGTCGTGGCTGTTAGCGACATCGATGGCGCAATCTACAACCCGGCCGGAATCAATATTCCCAAGCTGCAGCAATATGTGAAGGAGTTCCGCACGGTCGTCGGCTTCAGCGATGCCGACCAACTCACCAATGACGAGTTGCTGGCTGTGCCGTGCGATGTGCTGGTGCCGGCTGCGACAGAGAATCAACTCACCCGCGTCACCGCCCCGCGCGTGCGCGCGCGCAAGCTTGTGGCAGAAGGCGCCAACGGCCCCACAACTCCAGAAGCCGACGCTATCTTGAACGACAAGGGATTGATCGTCATCCCAGACATCCTGTGCAACGCCGGCGGCGTAGTCGTTTCCTACTTCGAATGGGTGCAGGATATGCAGCAGCTTTTCTGGGAAGAGGATATGGTGACCAACCAACTCCGGCGCATCATGGTTCGGAGTTTCCATGATGTGCACAATCGCGCCAAAGAGCTGAACACTAGTATGCGCAATGCCGCGCTGGTGCTGGGGATCGGCCGGGTGGCCGAGGCAACTATGACGCGCGGTCTCTATCCATAGACGCTGCGCGCCGCGCGCTCGTTGTCTCCACCGGCGACTTGCCGTCCCTATCCTCGGGGACGGCAAGCGTTTGTGTAGGGCTATGTCTATTGCGCCCTGCCGCTATAATCACCGCCGACTATGGATCAGCTCTCCCAGATCACGATTGGCGACACCGTCGTGGACGGGTCGCTGTTGCAGGCCAGGCCGATACGCCGGTGCACGGTGCGCCAATGCCAGGCCCGCTGTTGCAGTGATGGCGTATGGCTCGACATTGGGCAGGCGCAGCGCATTCGAGACCAGGCCGGGATCATTGCGCCGCATCTTCCGCCGGACCGGCGCGACGTCGCGGCGTGGTTCGCTGAATACTACGAAGACCCGCACATGCCATCCGGCGCCTACACCGGCACGACTACCGTTCCCGATCCCACGCATCCGAACGGCGAAACCTGCATCTTCCTTCGCCCCGAAGATCGCTACTGCGCGATTCAGGCTGCGTGCTTGGCAAACGGCATGTCTGCCTGGGAACTGAAACCGTACTATTGCTGTCTGTATCCACTTGTCGATGACTGGGAAGGTGCGCAACGGCGCGTCATGTTGGACGAGGAAAACCCGCTGTTCGAGAGGGGCGGGGGGTGCGCCGAGCCTGCGCCCGAAGCCCAGCCCATCGTGCAGGTCTATGCAGAAGAAGCCAGTCTGGCGCTCGGCTTGCAAGGGTATCGCGAGTTGTGTGCGCGCGCCGGCCTGACGCCCCGTCTGTAATCCCGGCCGGTGCGCCTGCTCTCTCACATATGGCCTGTCAGTGGTGAATCCTCGGCAAGTGTTTCTTCCACGCCGTGGGAATGATCTTGTCCAGCGCGTCGTCGGCGGTCACGATGCCGTGCAGCCGGCCCTCTGCGTCGAGCACCGGCAGCGCCGTCAGGCTGTACTTTGCGATCAGCTTGGCGGCCACGTCCTGGCTGTCGAGCAGGTCGAGATGCGCGAAACGACCATGCATGATATTGCGCACCGGCGTGGCCGGCTGCGCCAGCACCAATTCCTGAAGTGACAGCACCCCGATCAGCTTGTCCGCCTGATCGACGACATAGATATACGACACTGCGCCCGCTTCATCGGCCGACCGGCGCAACAGGTCGATTGCCTGCGCCGACGTCAGATCCGGGCTGACTGTGAAGTAATCGGTGGTCATCAGACCGCCGGCCGAGTCGTCGGGATACTTCAGCAGTTTGCGAACATCCTCGGCATCCTCCCGCTCCATGAGGTTGAGGAGTTCTTCGCTGCGATCCTCTGGCAGTTCGGCCAGCAGATCGGCTGCAGCGTCCGGAGACATCTCTTCCAGAACGTCAGCCACCTTTTCATCCGGCATCGACTCAACCAGACTGGCCTGGAATTCCGGCTCGACCTCTTCCAGTGTGTCGGCCACTGTCTTCACGTCCAGTTGCTGCAAAACCAGCCCGCTCTCGGCTCGGTTCAACTGGCTTATGATCTCGGCGATGTCGGCGGGGTGCAATTCGGCCACCTTGCTGCTAGGCACCTTGAGTTGGATATGATGCGTGCCCGGCAGGAATTCCACATCGCGCCACGCGATGATGCCTTCCGGCATTGGCCGGCCCAGGCGCTTGGCGATCTCTCTGGCCACGCGGCTCATTCGCAGCCGTCGCACCAGTCCGCGCCCCCCGACATCCACATTGACGACGTAGAAGTGCCCGTTCAGCCTGGCAACCTCAACATCGCTCACGCGCACCACGCGCGCGCCGTTGATGTCGATGATCTGTTTGTCCAACACATCGCGCGCCAGGTGCAAGTCCTGCTCCGAGGGATGGTAGGCGGGGATATCCCGCAAGCGATGGTGGAGGATGATCGTCTGTGGTGACGTGGCGCTTTCCAGGGCAGTTGTGTCGTGAATCGGCACACAGATCGATGTCTGCCCGCGTTTGATCGCCAACGCGCGCAAGGCCGGCTGTGGGATATTGCCCAGCCGGGAAGCGATGATGTCTGTCAGGGTGCCGACCGGTTCTCCTTCGGTGTCGGCGACCGGCTTGTTGATAAACTGCCTGATGAAAGCCATCTGCTTGCCTCTCTGAAGACGCCGCAATGCGCGAGCGGCGCAACGTTGGCGAGGGGATGGCAATCATCGCGCCGGCTTATGCGGCGTCTCGCTGCCGCAGGCCATTGCTTTGCTTGCTCGATCCCGCAAGCCAACAAGTTGGTGGTTCACTTGTCGATTTGTGATCCGCGTCTATGGCGATCACCTCCTCAATGACTCCCGCGCGTCGTTTGATTTGCCCGCAATTGTGCGCCGCTCACGTTCTTTCGGGCAGAACGTGCGGAAACAAGAAAGCCTCCCGTTCTCCAGGGAGGCATTGATTGCGGCTTGCGCCGAACCGGCCCGCCACATGCCGTGCAGTGCGTGGGCTGCCCCCACTGGTTTAGCTTTGGCACTGCGCGACGTAAGGAGCCGGCGCTCCAGCCACGTTGAGCAAAGCCTTAATCCGGCCCTGCCTGGTCTACCCCTTGGCGTCTTTCGACGTTTCGGGACAATGGCCTGTGTCCGCGCAGACGCCTCGCCTAACGAGGGTCTTTACTGGAGCGATTGTAAGCCCCCTATTGGGCGAAGTCAACACATGGGCAAACGGCAACTACGCCTGTGGCTCATCGAACGATGGTTAGCAGCTCGTCCAGCCGATGTATCTCGTAGGTGGGTGTTGCCGGGCCTTGCAGTGGCAGGCCGATGGGGTTGTACCAGCACGTGTCGATGCCGTAGTCAAAGCCGCCCCGGACATCGGACGTGAGGCTGTCCCCGATCATGAGCACTTCAGATCTGGCCGGCTGTCCCATGCGCGCAAAAGCCGCGTCGAAGATTGCCGCCCCCGGCTTGGCCGCGCCCACTTCCTCAGACACGATCAATTCACTGATGTAGGTCTGGATGGCTGAGCGCATCATGCGTGGCCGCTGCACCGCCTTTAGCCCATTGGTTAGGACGGCCAGCCGGCAGCGCCGACACAGTTCAACCACCACTTCCAGCGCGCCGTCGATCAGGTGTGGCTGGTTGGAAAGGTGATACAGGTACCGCTCGCTGATTGCGGTCAGGTCGGCGGTCAGGCCGATGGCGTCGAACAACAGCCTGAATCGGCGCGTGCGTAATCCTTCGGCTGTCGTCTCACCGCGCTCGAACTCGCGCCACACCTGCTGGTTGAATTGCCGGTAGCGTTCGGCATGGTCTGGCGTGAGTGGCAGGCCGGCTTCGGCGAATGTCTCAGCCAGAGCATCCGTCTCGGCCTTGTCGAAGTCGAACAGTGTGCCGTCGGCGTCCCGCAAGAGCCAGGCGTATTTCATCTCTGACACACCAGCGCCACGCCAACGAGCCCGGCTCCCGCATGCACCGACAGCCCCGGCGTCAGTTCTGCGGTGAGAATGTCTGGCGGGCAGGGCAGTGTGGCGCGTGCCTGCTGCTCGAACTGCTGTGCGGCCTCCAGAGCGTTCACATGCAGGATGGCCATGCGCTCGATGCCTTTGTTGGCAGACGCTTCGCCGGCCAACTCGATCACTCGCGCCCATGCGCGCGATTGCGTGCGCACCCGTTCCAGCAAATCCAGCTTGCCATTGCGGATGCTCAGAATAGGTTTGACGTTCAACAGACCGGCCATGCCCGCCGCGATTGCGCCGACTCGGCCGCTCATCGCCAGATACTTCAGCGTGGACAACGCGGCGAACAGGTGGCTGCGCGCGCGGGTGTTTTCAGCGTGGCTGATGGCCTCGTCCGGCCCGGCGCCGGCTTGCGCTGCTTCGGCGGCCGCAATTGCCATGAACCCCTGTCCCAGAGACAGGCTGCGCGAATCGACCACGCGGATGTCGCGCCCCGGCGTCAGATCGCGCGCCGTCAGGGCCGCTTTGTAAGCCGCGCTAACCTCGCTGCTCACCGTGAAGCAGATCACGGCATCTGCGCCGGCGTCGAAGGCAGCCTGATACGTCTCGGCGAACCGGCCCGGCGTGGGCGCAGCCGTGGTAGGCAACTTGCCTTCGCGGTCGATGCGCGCAAACGCTCCGGCGTCGTCGATGTCGATGCCGGTTTCGAAACTCTGCTCGCCAAAGTGAATGGCAATCGGCACCTGTCGGATGCCGTAGCGCGCGGCGATGGCGGCCGGCAGGCTGGAGTCTGTGTCGGTGATGATGGCGACTTTTGGCATGGTTGCTTTCTCCTCTTCAATCGTCAATCATCAATTGTGATGACTGTCCGCCCCACGCTGCCAAAGCGTTCCAGTTCGTCCAGCGCCGCATTGATTGCGTCGGCGTCCAGAGAGACTGTGCGTGTGACGATAGGGGCCAGTTTCAGCCGGCCCTGGCGCGCATATTCGAGCAGCAGCGGGATCTCCTGTGCTAGATGATCGGACACGCCGATGATCTCGGCTTCCTTGTTGATCACTTCGTGGTATGGCACGACCTCGAAGCCTTGCTGGGTGATGCCGGCTAACGCCGCTCTGCCACCGATAGCCAGTGATAACACGGCCTGTCGCATTGTCAGCGGCAGGCCGATCAACTCCAGCGCCACATCGACGCCACGGCCGCCGGTGTGGCGCATAATCTGCGCGACCGGGTCTGCGGCGCGCGCGTCAATCGGGATGGCCCCAAACTGGCGCGCCAGTTCGAGCTTGTTGTCTTTGATATCGACGGCGAAGACTTGCAACGCGCCCATCGCCTGTGCCAGTTGGATTGCCGAGAGGCCCAACCCGCCGGCGCCGAAAACGGCCACCAACTCGCCCGCGCGCAGGCGCGCTTTGCGCAACGCGTGAAATGAGGTGGCCGACGAGCACATCATGATTGCGCCATGCTCGAAAGGAATCTCATCGGGCAGGGTGAACACGCTGCGGGCCGGGATGCGGATGAACTCGGCGTAACCGCCATCGCGATACTTGCCGATCATCAGACCGCTGGCGCAGAACTGCTCTGTGCCACGATGGCAATAGGCGCATTGGCCGCAGGTGGTCATGTAGTGCAGGCACACGCGATCGCCCACGCGCAGGCCGCGCACCCCGGCGCCGATCTGCTCCACGATGCCGGCCACCTCGTGGCCAAGCGTCATCGGCAGCGGTTCCACACGCGACACGCCGGCGCGATAGTGCGCATCAGAATGGCAAACGCCGGCCGCCTTCACACGCACCAGCACATCGGCCGGGCCGACATCCGGCACGGGCACATCGCGCGCTTCAAGGGGACGACCAGCTTCGATGAGTTGAATGGCTTTCATGGATGTGCTGAAGTTTAGCGTGTTACGGCCCCGTCGGTGACGGCCCCGTCGGTGACGGCCCCGTCGCAGGCGCGACCGACCAGCCGGGCGTATTTAGCCAGCGCGCCCGATGTGTAGCGCGGCTTCGGTTGTTTCCATGTCTTCAGGCGCGCTGCGATCTCGGCGCGGCTCAACTTCACCCGCAGTTTGCCGCGCGCCGGGTCGGTGGCGTCGATTTCGATAATGTCGCCGTCGCGCAGAGCAGCGATCGGCCCGCCCACATACGCCTCGGGTCCGACGTGTCCGATCACCAGGCCGGTCGTTGCGCCGGAGAAGCGCCCGTCGGTGAGCAACGCGACATCGTACCCTAGCCCTTGTCCGCGAATAGCGGCGGTGACGGCCAGCATCTCCGGCATGCCAGGCGCGCCCTTTGGCCCAACATAGCGTATGACCACCACATCGCCGGCTTTGATCTCGCGCCGCGCCACGGCGGCCGCGCACGAGGCTTCGTCGTCAAACACGCGCGCCGGCCCGACATGCTTCAGTTTCGACACGCCGGCCACTTTGATCACGCCGCCTTCGGGGGCCAGATTGCCCTTGAGAATCACCATACCGCCGCTTGCGCGCAATGGCTTGCTGACCGGATACACGACACTCTGTTTCTTCAACTGCTCCGCGTTCTTCACCTTTTTCAGGTTCTCGGCCACGGTTTTGCCGGTGACGGTCATGCAGTCGCCGTGCAGCAGGCCGGCGTCGAGCAGGGTCTTCATCACCACCGGCACGCCCCCGATGCGATGCAGATCCTCCATGACGTATTTGCCGCCCGGCGTCATGTCGGCGATGTGCGGTGTGCGGCAGGTGATGCGGGTGAAATCATCGAATGTGAGCCGGATGCCCAGTTCATGCGCAATGGCCGGCAGGTGCAAGGCGACGTTCGTGGAGCCGCCCATCGCCAGCACGACTGAGAGCGCGTTCTCGAATGCTTCGCGGGTCATGATGTCACTGGGCAAAATGCCGCGCTGCATCAGCCGCATCAGGGCCTTGCCGCTGGCGTAGGCCACTGCTTTGCGCGCCTCGTCCACAGCCGGCGGCGACGCATTGCCCGGCAGCGCCATGCCAATGGCTTCGCTCACGCTGGCCATGCTGTTGGCAGTGAACAGTCCGCCGCACGACCCCATGCCGGGGCAGGCCGAGCATTCCAGCTCGTAGAGGTCCTCATCGGTGATCAGGCCGGCTTCGCGCTGGCCCACTGCCTCGTATACGGTCTGAATCGTCACGTCCTTACCGCGAAACCGGCCCGGCTTGATCGTGCCGCCATACACAAAGATGCTGGGCAGATTGAGGCGGGCAATCGCCATCAGCGTGCCGGGCAGGCTTTTGTCGCAGCCGGCCATGCCGTACAGCGCATCGTAGCAGTGCGCGCGCATCATCAGCTCGATCGAATCGGCGATCACTTCGCGGCTGACCAGCGACGCTTTCATGCCCTCGTGCCCCATGGCGATGCCGTCACTGACAGCGATGCTGACAAATTCGCGCGGTGTGCCGCCCATCTCGCGGATGCCGCGTTTGGCTTCTTGGGCAAGAAAGCCCATCGACAGGTTGCACGGGGTCGCCTCGTTCCAGGTGTGCGCCACGCCCACGAGCGGCTGGCGCAAGTCTGCATCGCCCAGCCCCATGGCGCGCATGAATGCGCGGTGGGGCGCTCGCGAGGGGCCTTCCAACTCGTTGCTGCGTGTCTTCAAGTTCTCTGTAGATGCCATCTCATCGCTCCATCCATCTGCTCTGCGCGCCGATTCTACAGTCTCTCCGGGGAGTAAGATTGCTGCCATGCCTGAATTGCCCGATCTGCAAGTCATCGGCGAGTATCTGAATCCGCGCCTGGCCGGCGTTGCCGTCAGGGCTGCGCGCGTGCGTCGGCCTATCCCGGTGCGCAATCTGCTTGGCGACAATCTGGCCACGCACCTGGTTGGCCGGCGCTTCACCGGGGTCAGCCGGCGCGGCAAGTTTTTGCTGCTTGGCCTGGAGGACAGCGTGTGGTTGGCCATCAATCCGATGCTGGCCGGCCGCATCCGGTATGGCGAGCCGCTCAAACGCGACCGGACGCGCGACGCGATGGTGATTGATCTGGCCGGAGGGAACGAGCTGCGCTACAACGACGCCGTGGACATGGGCAAGGTCTATCTGACGGGCGATCTGGCCCAGATTCCCGGTTTTGCCAGTCTGGGGCCGGACGCGCTCGACCCCGGCCTGACGCTGGATGCGTTTCTTCTGCGCATCCGGCGCTACACCGGCGAGATCAAGAGTGTGCTGACCAATCAGGACTTCGTGGCCGGCATTGGCAATGCATACGCCGACGAGATTTGCTGGCAGGCCGGCGTGTACCCGTTCCGGCGGCGGGCGACTTTGCAGCCGGCGGAACTGACGCAGGTGTATCAGGCGATGCGCGCGGTGTTATCGCAGGCCATCGAAACACTGCGGGCGCGGGTCGGGGACGCGATCGACGAGGAGATTCGCGATTTTCTGGCCGTGCACGGCAAAGCCGGGCAGCCGTGCCCGAAGTGCGGCAGCGCGATCAGCGAAGTGACCCGCGACCGGCGCGCAACGCATTTCTGCCGGACATGCCAGCCGGGGTTGTTGGTGGATAGAGGGTAAGTTACCTTGCGAAGAACCCCACGCCGAGAATCCCCGGACCCCCGTGCGTGACGATGGCCGGCGGCACGGCCACCACCGGCGGGATCTTCGACAACCTCAGTTGCGCTTGCAGGTCCTCGGCCAGCGCCTGACCCTCGTCCGGCGCGCCGGCGTGCATC
Organism: Thermoflexales bacterium; assembly: GCA_034431495.1. Lineage (GTDB taxonomy): Bacteria > Chloroflexota > Anaerolineae > J036 > Brachytrichaceae > Roseilinea. Next base: position 14,270 of record DAOUDB010000176.1, on the reverse strand, counting down.
ACGCTGATCAGCGCGTCGTCGCCCGGCGCGGCCTGCTCGATCACCAGTTCCTTCATCCGCGCCAGCGCGCGCTTGTGGGTGCGCTCGCGCTCCAGCGGCTCCACTTTGCCATCGCGCACTTCCAGGATCGGCTTGATCTGCAAGACCGTGCCGACCAGCGCCGCTGCGCCGCCGATGCGTCCGCCGCGTTGCAGGTATTCCAGGGTGGCCACCAGAAAGAACAGCCTGCAGCGCTTGATGTAGCCGTTCAACTTCGACACGATGGCGTCGGCGCTGTCGCCGGTGGCGGCCCAGGTAGCGGCCAGCTCGACCATCGTTCCCAGCGGGCTGCCGATGGTGCGCGTGTCGATGATGCGGATGTCCGAGCCGGGGAACTCGCCTTTGGCGATGGTCGCTGAGCGCACGGTGCCGCTCACCTCGGCTGACGGATGAATGCACAGGATCGGCTCGCCAGCCGGCGCCAGACGCTGGAATACCTGGATGAATAACTCGGGCGGCGGCGCAGATGTCTTGGGCGTCGCTTTTGAGCTGGTCAGCCGTTGCATGAAGGTCGGGATGTCGATGTCAATTCCTTCCTGGAAAGACTCATCTCCGAGGTGGATGATCTGCGGAATGATCGGGATGTCGTGCGCGCGAGCGATGTCGGGCGCCAGCACTGCCGTGGTATCCGTGATGATCTTGACCATCTTGTCGCCTTCATGAGTGAACCATGAAGAAGCGAAGAACACAAAGACAATCTGATTCCCTTTGCGCTCTTCGTTTCTTCGTAGTGACAGATCAGTTCATTTCCTGGCCGCCGGTGACGCTGAGCGCGATGCCGGTGATGTAGCGCGCGGCGTCGGATGCCAGGTAGATGACGGCGCCGGCCACGTCGTCGTATGTGCAGCCGCGCTTCATCGGCACCTGGTTCGTGTACGCCTGACGCACATCCTCGATCGTTTTCGCTCCCGGCACTTTGCCGGCCCGCAAGTATTGCACGAACAGCCCGCGTTCCGGGTCGTTCCACAGGGGCGAGTCGAGCAGGTTGCCCGGGCAGATCGCGTTCACCCGAATGCCATCCTCGGCCAGGTCAAGCGCGATGGATTGCGTGAGACCGATGCCGCCGAATTTCGACGCAGCGTAAGCCGAGTTGCGCAGGCTGCCCTTCTTGCCCGACTTGGAGTTGATCTGAATGATGACGCCCTGTTTGCGCGGTCGCATGACGCGCGCGGCGTGCTTGGCGGTGAGGAAGTAGCCGAACAGGTTGACGTTCATCACCGCTGCCCACTTGTCGGCCGGGAAATCCACCACATCGCCGGAGATGAGGATGCCGGCATTGGCGACGACGATGTCGAGCTGGCCGAACTCGCTAGCGACGCGATCGACCATCCCGGCGACCTGATCTTCTTTGGTCACATCGACTTTGATGGCGATGGCTTTGCGCCCGGTTTCGCGCTGCACCAGGTCGGCTGTGTCGGCGCAGGTCTGTTCGTTCAAATCGGCCACGGCGACGTGGCACCCGGCCTGGGCCAGGCTGAGGCAGATGGCCGCGCCCAGCCCTTGCCCGCCGCCGGTGACGAGCGCGATTTTGTCTGGGAGTGTCTGAGTCATGGTTGATTCAATCGCTTTGGGGATGTTTTGTCAGAGGGCCATGAGCCGCAGAAATTCCTCTTCGGCCTCCACCGTCCACTCGCGGCCGTTCTTCAATTTGGCGTACACAGTGGGCAGTACGTCTTTCAAGTCTGGCAGCGCCGTAACCGGCAGATCTTTGATGTTGGGGAAGATGACTACCTTGCCGGGGTAGGTTGCGTCTTTCAAGGCTTGCAAGCCGACCTTGGCCGCGTCGAGCGAGCCGACAGCGGCGACCGAGCGGTTGGGCGACAGCCGGCCCTCTTCGGTGTCGCGCAGCATGGTCAGCATGTCCTCGATGCTTGAGGCCGAGTGGCCGATAACGCGCGCGTCTTTGTCCAGCGCATCGGTCAGGTCGAGGTTGACCATCGTGCCGCGATTGACGCCGGCGAACACGTTCATCACGCCCTTGCGGTTCAAATAGGTGGCAGCGTCGGCGATCACGGCAGCCACCGGCGCCAGCACGATGATGTCATCGAAGCCGCCGCATGCCTTGTACTCAGCCAGCTTTGCGGCGTCTTCTTGCTTTGTCGGGTTGAGGCAGACCAGGCTGATGAGGTGGTCTCTGGCATCCTGCTCAAAACTCTGTTTCAGGTCTTCCAGCCGCACATCGCTCACGTCGGTGCAGACGATGACTGACGGCCCGTTGGGCAGCTCGATGGCGCGCTGCAAGTGCATGCGCCCAATCGGCCCGCCGGCGCCGACCATCCAGCACAGACCGCCCGGCTTCAGTGTCGAGCGCACGGGTGTGTCGGCGTAGGCGCGCGCGATGTCCGGGCTTTTGGTGCCGACATACACCCAGCGGTTGTAGTGAATCCGGCCCACGTCGATGCTGGCCTTGCGCGCAAATGGCTTGTCGCTCACGATGGCGACGATGCCAAAGTCTGCCAGCCGGGGGCTGACTTTTTCAATCAGGTCCGCGTCAGAACCGAGCACGATAATGTCGTCGATCTTGTCGATTGTCCCGGGCAGGTGATCGGGATCGGGCACGTCGTGCGTCTCGATGCCCAGTGCCTTTGCTTTCTGCTTCAGCCAGTCGGCCAGTCCTGTTGGCACGTTGGTGAGGAGCAGAATGGCCGGGTGCGATTGTTCGTCGAAGCCGGCGGAAATGGTGTAGGGCATGTTGGGATCCGCATTGGCGCCGCCGATGATCCACGCCACGCCGCCCGGCTTGATGCTCGTGCGGTATTTCAGTTGATAGGCAGCAATCACACAGGCCCACGGCTCCACCAGCGCGCTCTCGACGTAGCCGGTCTCCTCTTTGATGGGGATGAGGTAGTTGCCATCGTCGCCGTTCAGGATGCGCTGGTCGATCACGTTGTATTGCGACAGCCCGCCCTGAATCATGTAGCCGTAAGCGTACCCCACGCCGTCCACGTATATGTCAGCCTGGATGATGAAGCGTTGGCCGACCTTGTACTGGTCTTTGAGGTTGTCGCCCACGCCGACGACAGTCATCACCACCTCATGTCCCATCACCACGGGGTCTTTCTTCATGTCTTTGAAGATGCGCGGGTGTTTGTCTCCCAGCGCGAGAATCTTGATGTCCGAAAAGCACAAGCCACACGCGTCGTGCCGGACGAGTAACTCATCCGGCCCGTACTTGGGCAGGTCCGTGTTGATGGGCTGGTCGTTCACGCCGAGGTTCTCGAACCCCGCGCCGTACAACGGCCACAGCCGGTTTGTGGCGGGCAAGGGCTGCTCGGCTTGCCTGTACTCAGTGTATTTGTCTGACATTTCCCTATCCTTGTGAAAACACCACGCTTCGCGTGTAAATAGATTACCACAGCAACTTCACGATATCGCCTGGAGACATCTCCGGCCTGGCGGCGCTGAGTTGCGCCAGACCGCGCCGGCCCGGCGGTGTGCGTTGCCCAACTTGTAAGTAGAACGCATTGCGCGCGCGCCGTGTGGGCAGGTGGGCTTTGGCCCACGCGCTCTGATAGCCCAGCCCGTTGGCGCGCTGCATCATCACATGTCCGTAAATGAAAAACGCGCCGTCCATGAAGTCCCGGCGCAGCGGCGCCAGCTCTGGCGCGTCGAAGTCATCGACCAGCTTGTTGCCAAAGGCGTTCATCTCGGTGCCAATATTCAGAGGCAGGTCGAGCTGCCGGGCCAGATCCACAACCTTGCGCAGCTCGCGCACTTTGGTCTGACGCATGGCCGGATCACTGATGTTCCAGTTGCGGTCGGGGATGATGTTGAGTGCGACGACGCCTTTGCCGATTAGCAGGTTGAGCAGCTCTTCCTCGGCTTGCTCGCCGGCTGACAATCCATCCAGCCATGTCGCGCACGGTAATGCATGGCAGGCCAGGATCAACTGGTGGTATTCCTCCACAGTGGGGAAGTTGGCCGGGTTGGGCTGGGCATAACCGACGCCGCCTTTCTTCATCAGTTTGGCGCGGATGAGGTTGGAGAGCGCCGGTGCATCGTTCACGATGGCCGCGATTTTGTCCGGGGCGGTGTCGAGTTTGCTCGACCAGAACGGGATCAGTGCCTGTCCCTGATGGTGTCGTTGGGCGGCCTGCATGTAGGCGACCAGCATGTGGCGTTCGGTGGCGTTGCCGGCCGGCGTCAGGGGCAACACATCGGCCTCGTAATCGATCGTCACCGGGTCGAGATGGGCGTTGATTTTGGCCAGCATGGCCCGGTTGCGTTGTGTGGCGCGTTCGCGCATGGCCCGCGCGATGGGCGCCACGGTGTCGGGGATGCGCCCGCTGGCGAAGCCGATGCCCATGTGGTAGAAGATGCCCGGCTCGCCCGGCGAGTTGATCTCGCGGGTGGCAAACTCCGGCACGTACACGCGCGTTTCGATGGCTGTGCTGCCGCGCACGTCAGCGATTTCGCAGGCCTCAAGAAACTCGTCCACGCCGTCCAGCACATCGAAGTCCACCATGCCGATCAACTTCAGGCCGAGCTTTCTGGCCAGCCATGCGAGCGAGGTGGGCGAATGGCCATAGGCATTGAACGAGAAGAACGTGTGGCAGTGCATGTTGGCGAGGTCGCTTTCTGGTGGAAGTGCCACCGCGCCGGTCTTTGCCAGCGCAAGCAACTCATTTAGCGCACTCGCGCGTTCATGGGGATCGAACGAATTGAGTCTGGCTTCCAGAGCCTGGGTATTTGCGTTTATGAGTCACACTCCTGCGACGATCAATCTGTGGGCCGGCCCGTCTGGTCGGCGAGAGGCGGACTGCCGAGTTGCGCAGTCGCCGTTTGGGCGCGATGATTCTAGCCCGAAGCGCACAGCCGGTCAATTGCGGCGCGTCGGCAGGTCTCGATTTGCTGTTTCCGCAGGAAGGCGGACGGTGGTTGCAGGGGGGAAGATGGAGGGGTAAGCGGCTCTCAGGGAAAGCGCAGAGCGGCGGTCTGCCGCCCGGCCTAGCTGGCGGTGGCCAGGGCCGGCACGGCGGCAGGCTGAATGCGAATGATGCCTTCCAGGCGCTCCAGCTCGGCGATCAGCCGGTTCTGGCGCACGCGCAGCGTTTGGGCCTGCACGCCCTCATGCAGACCAATCTCTTGGTTCAGCCGGGTCAACTCGCGGCGAACAAAAGCGATTTGTTGCTCTACCTGTTGTCTGTTCATGGAACCCTCCCTTGTGTGTGTATTTTGGGGAGGATGGTATTAGCGCAGTGTTAAATTAACGTAAACGGCGTGCGGTGTGCGCGTTAAGGACAAGCATCGTTTCTTCCGTTAGAATGCCTTGACGGAGGGCTTATGTTGCCAGACCGAACCATTCGTTTTGACGCGTTGTGCTATGGCACGATCTCACTCGACAATACGGTGCGCGTGCCATTTCTGCCCGATCCACGCCGCGACGTGCAGGTGATGCGTGAACAATACCAGCCTGGTGGCGAGGCGGTAAGTGTCGGAGTCACGCTGGCAGCTTGGGGACAAGAGGTGGCATTGATTGGCAATGTCATCGGCGAAGACGACTACGGCAATCAGATCATCACGGCGCTGCATCACCATCCCGGCGTCGATCTGCGCTATGTGTCACGCGAAGCTGGCGTGCGCACCCCGTTCCGGCGTGTGCTGGTCACACCCGATGGCGAACGCAGTGTGCTGGGCTACTGGTTTGACGACACGCCCAAAGTGCCGCTCACCGTCGATGTGATTCGGCGCGCCCGGCTTCTCAGCGTCGATGTGTACGGGCGTGAGGAGCGCAATCGCGCCGCCCTGTTGGCGCGCGACGCGGGCCGGCCGGTAGTGGCGGCAGATGTGGTCTGGCCGGATCACCCCATGCTGCAATGCGCCGGTGTGATCGTCAACTCGCACGACTTCACTGTGGCGCAATTCCCCGGCGTGGATTTGCGCGAGCATATGTGGCGGCTCCATCAGGCCGGCCAGGCGGTGATCATCACCACGCTTGGCGAGAAGGGCTGTTTGGCCCTCGACCGCGACGGCAACTTCATGGAAAGCCCAGCCTTCGACGTGCCCGTAGTCGACACGACCAGCGCGGGCGAGGTGTTCAAGGCCGGCGTGATCTATGCCTATCTGCAAGGTTGGCCGATGGCGCGCATGTTGCGCTTCGCCAATGCTGCCGCCTCGCTCAAGTGCAGCCGCGAATCGTTGTTTCCGCCGCTGACGCTGGACGAAGTTCTGCGTCTGGCCGGCGAATGGAACGAATAGCCGAATCCCTTTATCTCCTAATCACCAATGACTCATATGACCACCCCAACATCTCTGCGCACAACCGGACAGCAACGCAAACGCCGCTCCTGGGCCGAACCCTGGAAGATCAAAATGGTCGAGCCGATTCGCATGACGACGCGCGAGCACCGTGCCGCCGCGCTGGCAGAGGCCGGCTACAACACCTTCCTGCTCAAGTCCGAGGACGTGTACATTGACCTGCTGACCGATTCCGGCACCAGCGCCATGTCGGACTGGCAGTGGGCCGGCATGATGCTGGGCGATGAAGCCTATGCCGGCAGCCGCAACTTCTACAATCTCGAAGAGGCAGTCAGGCAGTACTATGGCTATTCGCATGTCATTCCCACACACCAGGGTCGAGGCGCCGAGCACATCCTGAGCCAGATTTGTATCCAGCCCGGCGACACCGTGCCCGGCAATATGTACTTCACCACCACGCGCTACCACCAGGAACACGCCGGCGGCGAATTCGTGGATGTCATCATTGATGAAGCCCACGACCCGACCAGTCTGCATCCTTTCAAGGGCAACGTCGATCTGGACAAGCTGGAGCGTGTTTTCAAGACGGCCCGGCGCGTGCCTTATCTCAGCCTTGCGGCCACGGTGAACATGGCCGGCGGGCAGCCGGTGAGCATGGAGAATCTGCGCGCCACACGCGCCTTGTGTGACCGATACGGTGTGCCGATCATGCTGGATGCGACGCGCGCAGTCGAGAACGCCTATTTCGTCCAGCAACGCGAGCCAGGCTATCAGAACAAGAAAGTAGCGGATATCCTGCGTGAGATTTGCTCCTACACCGCCGGTTGCACTATGAGCGGCAAGAAGGACCCGCTGGTGAATATTGGCGGCTGGTTGGGCCTGAACGATGCGGCGCTGGCCGACAAAGCGCGCAATCTGGTGGTGGTGTATGAAGGCCTGCACACTTACGGCGGCATGGCCGGCCGCGATATGGAGGCCATGGCGCGCGGCATTGTTGAGTCGGTGCAGGATGACCACATCCGCGCTCGTGTTGGACAGGTGCAATACCTGGGCGAATTGCTGATCGACTGGGGCATACCAATCGTGCAGCCGATCGGTGGACACGCGGTATATCTCGACGCGCGCCGGTTTTACCCGGACATGCCGCAGACCAGCTTCCCGGCCCAGACGCTGGCTGCCGAGTTGTACCTCGACTCTGGCGTGCGGGCCATGGAACGGGGCATCGTTTCAGCCGGCCGCAATAAGCACACCGGCGATCACTACTACCCGAAGCTGGAACTGGTGCGCCTGACCATTCCACGTCGCGTGTACACACAGGCTCACATGGATGTGGTGGCCGAATCGGTCGAGGCGGTGTATAGAAACCCGGACAAGCCAAAAGGGTTGAAGATGGTCTACGAGCCGGAGTATTTGCGGTTCTTCCAGGCGCGCTTCGAGCGCCTGTGATGGTGCGCCGGCGCGCCTTCTGGCCTGACCGAAGCGCTGGTCTGGTTTTGTGGCAGGGGCGAGTTCTACGACTCGCCCCTGCCACATTTTCCCCACGACTGGGGCCTGGAGTCATTCGGCGCGCATTTTGTCAGGGCTGGGGCGCCTGCCGCGCGGTCGCCCGTTCGCTCAGGTATTCGCGGTGCCAGGCTATCATCTCTGCGATGCCTGTTTCATACGACGTGTAGCGGAACTCTGGGAAAGCTGCCGCGAAGCGCGACCCATCCATGAGCGTAGGCGTCTCGAATTCATACAGCAGCTCGAGCAATTCTTTTGCCCCTGGCACTGCGATGCCCAGCGCAGATAACATCAGCCGGCTGCGCACACCCATTTTCGGTTTGTGGCCGGCAGCTTGAAAGGCCATCTCGATAAAGCGCCGGCCGGTGATGGGCGCAGCGCCGGGCACGTGCCAGGCCGGGTTGTCATCTGACCCTTGCGGCACGCTGCTTAACAACACACAGGCTATCGCTGCGTCTTTCACATACAGCAAGTCAAAGGGCACATCCAGCTTCCCGTACCAGAAAGCTTGCTTGTCCTGCAGGGCGGCTTCGGCGATGTCGGCAATGAAACTATCGGTCACCATCGGGCCGTAGATACCCCCCAGCCGCGGGACGACGTAGCTCAAGCCGTCACTTTCGCGCGCATCGGCCAGCATTTTCTCCAGCGTGTTACGCAAGATGCCCCGCTTGCTGGTTGCCAGACGTGGATGCTCTTCGGTGGCCGGCGACTGTTGCAGTGGGCCGTAGCCGTGAATGTTAGAGGGAAACACCAACCGCGCGCCGGATACTTTGGCGCCGGCAATCAGATTCTCGGTCAACGTGAACCAGTTTTCACCGCGCACATGCACGCAGTTGTAAATCGCCGTTGCGCCTTCGCACAAGTAGGTGACATGGTCGGCATCCAGGGCGTCTGCGATTGCGTACTCCGTGTCTTCCGGCAGGATGCGCTGAGCTTTGTCTTCGTCGCGCACCACTGCCAGCGTGGGCTTATTGCGTTGTGTCAGCTCGTGCACGATGGCCGATCCGAGCGCGCCGGTGGCGCCGAAGACGATATGCAATTCTTTCATGCGCGGTATTTTAGCGGGGCGCGGGGATCAGCGGGGACGGAGGAGCGCGCTAAACCGGCGCGACGTGCGCGCCGGAGACATGTCGGCGGCGCTGTCTGGCCGGGTATCGGCGAGAGGTGGGGCGGGGTCTTCGTCGGCTACGGCAAACTGCAACAGGTATAGCCGGCGATACAACCCATCGCGCGCCAACAGTTCATCATGCGTGCCCAGCTCGACCAGCCGGCCTTTATCCAGCACGGCGATGCGATGCGCAATCTGCACCGTGCTCAGCCGGTGCGCGATGATGATGGTGGTGCGGCCTTGCATCAGCCGGCCCAACGCCTCCTGAACCAGCCCCTCGCTTTCGCTGTCCAGTGATGAGGTGGCTTCATCGAGCAACAAGACGCGCGGGTCTTTCAGCACGGCCCGCGCGATGGCAACGCGCTGGCGCTGGCCGCCGCTCAATTTGACGCCCCGCTCGCCTACCGGCGTGTCGTAGCCTTGTGGCAGCGCCAGGATGAACTCGTGCGCGTTGGCGGCTTTGGCGGCTGCAATCATTTCCTGTTCGCTGGCGTCCAGCCGGCCGTACAAAATGTTCTCCCGCACTGTGCCGCTGAACAGCACAGTCTCCTGCGGCACAATGCCGATGTTGGCGCGCAGACTGGCCAGCGTCAAGTCGCGCAGGTCGATCCCATCCAGCTTCACTGCGCCACTGGTTGGATCGTAGAAGCGCGGGATCAGGTTAAAGAGGGTGGATTTGCCGGCGCCGCTGGGGCCGACCAGCGCCACGATCTCGCCCGGCGCAATGTCCAGGTCGATGTCGCGTACGACTTCGATGCCAGACTCATAAGCGAATGACACGCGCTCGAATGTGACCCTGCCCTGCGCGACGCCAATGGGTCGCGCGCCGGCCTTGTCGCACACGTCGCAGGGTGTATCCAGGATCTCGAACAGCCGCTGGGTCGCGCCGATGGCCTCCTGTAGTTGCGAGAAGATTTGCGCCAGCACGCCGACACCGGTGGCGATGATGCTGCCGTACAACAGGAAGGCCACCAGGTCGCCGGCACTCAACCGGCCGGCCGACACTTCCTGCGAGCCGAACCACAGGATCGCCAGCAACGCAAAGAAGAACATCAGCCCGATTAGCGGGCCGAATGTGGCGCGGATGGTAGCCAGCCGCAGCGCCGACTGAAATGTGGCACGCGCGGCGGCCTCGAAGCGCGATGTTTCGTGCGCCTCTCGCCCGAATGACTTGACCACCCGCACGCCGCTGATGGCTTCCTCTGCCACGCTGCTCGACTCGGCCAGCTTGTCCTGCACCTGCCGCGACAGCGGGCGGATGGCGCGCCCGTACAGCACCGCGATCAGCGTCGCCACCGGCAGCACGATCAGCACCACCAGCGTCAGTCGCCAGTTCACCGCCAGAATGAGCACTGCCGAGCCGACGATCGAGAGCACGTTCGACAGGAGCGTAGCCACGTTGTTGACCAGCGTGGTGCGCACGACGGTCACGTCGGAAGACAACCGCGAGACGAGTTCGCCGGTGCGCCGGCTTGTGTAGAACGACAGCCCCAGACTTTGCAGATGCCGGTATACATCGGCGCGCAGATCGAGCGTGACGCTTTCGCCGGCCCGGCTGAGCAAATACTGGCTGATGATGTCGACGATGGCGCGCAGGACGAAGACGGCGACTAGCGCCAGCATGATCTCGGCTGGCGATAAGGGCAGTGCTGCGCCTGTCACCGAATTGACAAGCTGACCACTGATCGATGGGAAGGCCAGAAACAGGCCGCTGCTGATGACAAACAGTGTACTGGCGATGACCAGTAACCAGCGATACGGCGCAACATACCTGAACAGCCGGCGCATATTCCGGATGGCCGGCTGCGACACTCGCTTGCTCATGACCAATACGCAACACGCAACACGCAACACGCAACACGCACTACGCAACACGCAGCGCGCCTATGCGTTTGCGCCGTTTTCCTCCGGCATGTCAAACACCTGCTCACAGGTGAGGCATTTGGCTTTTCCCTTGCCGGCCTCGACCATCAGCCCGCCGTCGCCGGTGGGGCATGCCATGGCGACGGGTCGGTTCCAGGTGGTGAAATCGCAGGTCGGGTAGTTCGCGCAGCCGTAGAACACGCGCCGGCCTTTCCGCATGCGTTTCTCGGCCAGCTTGCCGCCGCACTTGGGGCAGACCACGCCGGGCAGACCAATCGGCTCGATGTAGCGGCACTGCGGGAAGTGCGAGCAGCCGATGAAGCGGCCAAACCGGCCCTGTTTGTACACCAGGGGGTTGCCGCAGCGCGGGCAGTTCTCGCCGGTGTACTCGATTACGCGTTCGATCTGGGGAATAGTCTGCGCAGCCTGCGCCACCGTCTCCTTGAATGGGTCGTAGAAGGCGTGCAGCACAGGCCGCCAATGGCGCTCGCCGGTTTCGATTCTGTCCAGATCGTCTTCGACCTGGGCGGTGAAGCCGACATCGATGTACTGTGGAAAGTTGTTCACCAGCAGGTCGCTAACCTGCAACCCCAGGTCAGTGGGTCGCAACTGTTTGCCTTCGCGGATGACGTAGTAGCGTGACTGGATGATGCCCAGGGTGGTGGCGTAGGTGCTGGGCCGGCCAATCCCGTATTCCTCCAGCGCCTTGATCAGGCTGGCCTCGGTGAAGCGCGGCGGCGGTTGTGTGAAATGTTGCGATGGCAGCAATTGCAACAGATCCAGGCTTTCGTTCTCTGTCAGTTCGGGTAGGCGCCTGTCCGTTGCGCTGTAGGCGTCGCTGTTGCCGTTGCCGTTGCCGTTCGAGAAGCCGTTGCTGTTTGTGTCGCCCTCGTCTCGTCCCTCTTCGTACACCTTCAGGAAGCCGGGGAACTTGATGATGGAGCCGGTGGCGCGGAACAAATATGTCGGGCCAGCGATGGGCGCCAGGGCGCGGTTGGCGTCCGCTTCGTCTTGTTCGCCCGGTTGTTCGCCCGGTTGTTCGCCCGGCCGGGCGCCGGCAGGGCGTGCTTCGACGTCCCCGGAAGTGGCGTCATACACTGCGCCGGCCATCTGGCTGGCGATGAAGCGCTTCCACACCAGATCGTATAGCCGGAACTGATCGCGTTCCAGATACTCCTTCAGCTCTTCCGGTGCGCGGAAGACCGATGTGGGCCGGATGGCCTCGTGCGCTTCCTGAGCGTTCTTGCTGCGCGAGCTGTATTTGGGCGGCTGGTCGGGCAAAAACTCCGGCCCGTAGCGCCGGGTGATCAGGTCACGCGCTTCGGCCTGTGCCGAGGTGGCGACATTGGTCGAATCGGTGCGCATGTAGGTGATCAATCCCACCGGCCCTTCGCCCACGTCGATGCCCTCGTACAGCTGTTGCGCGGCGGCCATGGTGCGCCGGGCGTTAAAGCCCAGCTTGCGGCTGGCTTCCTGCTGTAAGGTGCTGGTGGTGAAAGGAGCTGCCGGCCGGCGCGCGCGGTCTTTGCGATCCACGCGCGTCACTATCCAGGTCGCATCGCGCAGCGCCTCGACAACGCGCTCTGTGTCGGCCTGGGTTTTCAGGTCAGGGTCCGCGCCGTTCAATTTGTACAGGCGGGCCACAAATTTCCGGTTTTCAATTTTGGAGCGTAGACTTGACTGTGCGCCGGCGTCGTCCAGGTCCGACACTGTTCCGGTGCTGTCCAGAACCTGCCTGGCCAGTTCAGCTTCCAGCGTCCAGTACTCGACCGGCTGGAATCGTTGGATCTCGCGCTCGCGCTCGCACACCAGGCGCAGGGCGACCGACTGCACCCGTCCGGCGCTCAGCCCCTTGCGTTGCATCTTGTCGCGCAGCAACGGGCTGAGGGTGTAGCCAACCAGCCGGTCCAGGATGCGGCGGGCCTGCTGGGCGTCCACCAGATTGCGATCCAGCTCGCGCGGATTGGCGAAAGCCTCGTCCACGGCGTGCTGGGTGATCTCGTGAAATTCGACCCGGCGTACAGGCTTGCCGTCGATTTCTTTGTCTAGCACGTGCGTCAGGTGCCACGAGATGGCCTCGCCTTCGCGGTCAGGGTCGGTAGCCAGCCAGACCTCACTGGCATTCCTGGCAACAGCTTTCAATTCCTTGACGACCGCCTTCTTGTCCATCGGCACAACGTAATGTGGCTCAAAATCCGCTGTCACGTCTACCCCCAGGCGGTTCTTGGGCAGGTCGCGGATGTGTCCGATGGAGGCGTGCACATGAAACTTGCGCCCCAGAAACTTGCCGATCGTGCGTGCTTTGGCCGGCGACTCCACGATGACCAGCGGAGACCGGCGCGCCTGGGATTTTGCTTTGCTATTGGGCGACTTGCCGGCGAGAGCTCTCGCGCGCACGACGCGCTCCGGCGGCGTCAAGCCCTCGTGGGCTGGCGTGCGCCCCATCTTATAGACTTTTGGGTTGCCGCAGTTCGAGCACGTGCCTACCGAGGCGGGCGAGCCGTTGGCAAAGAAGATCGGTTGTGGGTCCAGCAGCGCATGCTTCCCCCGGCATTTGAAACAAAAGGCTTCCATTCGGGCGCTGATAATACACCAGAAGCTATGCTGGCCGGCCTGCCTCATACTGGCGTAGCACTTGCATGATTTCTCCCTGAAATCTCTCGGCGCTGAACTTTTCGGCGTGCAGCCGAATGGCAGCAGGAGTAAACGACATGCTCTCGAACGCGGAAAGAGCTGCGGCGAGAGAGTCGGGGGTGGGGTCGCGGAATAGAAGGCCGGCGACGCCCTCCATGATGGTATCGAGTGCGCCGCCGCCGGCGTAGGCGATGACCGGCTTGCCGCACGCCATGGCCTGAATGGGCGCGATGCCGAAGTCTTCCAGGCCGGGGAAGATGAAGGCCCGGCAGCGGGCCAGCAATCCGGAGAGCGTGCTGTCATCGACGCGTCCGAGCAGACGGACAGTTGGGCCGGCCATGCGCTCCAGGCGTGGCCGATCGCGCCCGTCGCCGGCGATCAGGAGCGGCAGTCCCAGCCGGTTGCAGGCTTCAATTGCCAGATCAAGACGCTTATAGGGCAACAAGCGTGAGACGATCAGGAAGTAGTCGTCGCTGACGTAGGAGACGGCGTAGCGACTGACCTGTACCGGCGGGTAAATAACGATGGAGTCGCGCCCATAGCAGGTCTGAATGCGCCGCTGCACCTCGCGGGAGATGGCGATGAACTGAGTCACGCGCTGGGCAGCCCGGCGTTCCCAGGCCCGCAGGACGGCATTGAGCGCCGGAAGCACGGCTTTGGCCGGCGCAGGAATGCGCTCTCGTTTCGCATAGGCATAGAAATCGAAGATGAATCGAGTCGGTGTCAGGCAATAACACACATGGCGTACTTGCAAACCGGTTTGAACACCAATGCAAAACGCGCTCTTGTTACTCAACACCAGATCATACTGCTCGGAGATACGCATGCCGGCGAATGTGGCAGCGAACAGCGGCATGTAAGGCTGATGCATTCGATGCACGCGCGGCAGCCGATCCATCCATGAACTGCGAATATCCCAGGCGCG
>DAOUDB010000175.1:0-6723 GCA_034431495.1 Thermoflexales bacterium | reverse complement strand
GGATGCCCCGAATCGACACTCCAAAATCGCTGGATGCCCTATACCCCCATCGTCGCCACGCTTGGCTATGTATTGTCACCCGACCGTCAGTCGGTGTTGATGATCTATCGCAACAGCCGGCCCGATGACCAGCACCTGGGCAAATACAACGGCCTGGGCGGCAAGATCGAAGCCGATGAAGATGTGGTGACGGGTATGATCCGCGAAGTGCGCGAAGAAGCCGGCATCGAAGCGGTTGAGCTGAGGTTGCGCGGCACCGTCAACTGGCCCGGCTTTGGCAAGCACGGTGAGCACTGGTTGGGCTTTATCTTTTTGATCACTGCCTGGCAGGGGATGCCCTATACCGAGACACAGGAAGGCCGGCTCGAATGGGTTGAACTGGCGCGCATACTGGCTGCCTGTCAGGTGGACGCGCAGGGCAATCCGCCGGCCCAGGCGCTGCCCATGTGGCCCGGCGATCGCTTCTTTCTGCCGCTCGTGTTTGGCGATGACTCGCGCCAGTTTCACGGGGTGATGCCCTACCAGGATGGCCGGCCGGTCAGTTGGCGCTATCACTGGGTGTAGCCGGCGCCCCTACTCCTTTTCGATAAGAATCACTTCAGCGAGTGGCAACCCCAGTGTGAGCGCCTCGCGTGGCCCAAGCAGCGTCACAGGCCCGCCAAACGGCGCAATTGATTTCAACGTGACGCGCGCCCCGGGCATCAGTTTCAGCCGGCCCAGATATTCCAGCCATTCGCTTCGCTCGGTGTCCACACAGCGAATCACGCCTGATGTGCCGGCTGGACAATCCACCAGCCTGACATCGGACACAGCCGGCAGAATGCCCTCGCGCGTAGGAATGACATGCCCATGCGGACAGCGGGTTGGATGCCCGGTCATTTCATCGATCCGATCCTCGAACTCCTGATCGATGGCTGTTTCGAGAGCGTGGGCGTGATGATCCACGTTGTGCCACTGGAAACCCATCACCTGCGCCAGAAATACTTCCAACAGGCGGTGTCTGCGTATCGTGCGCAGCGCAAGCTTGAGGCCATGTGGCGTTAGCCTGACTCCTTTGTGCGGCTCGATGTGCGCCAATTTGCGCGCAGCCAGGCGGCGAAACATCAGGCTGGCTGCAGAGGGTGTCACACCCAGACGATCGGCGATAGCGTTGACGCCGGCCGGCGCGCCGTGCTGAGACAGCCGATAAATCGCTTCCAGATAACGCAGCGTCGTCTCGTTTGGCGCTGTGCCGGGCATCTCTTCTTCACGCGAGCCAAATAGAGTCATGCGGGCTGCTTCAAGCTACAACGTTTCGATCTCGATTGCGCGGGCCAAATCGCGTTCGAAACCCAGCTCGGCGTGGTCTATCTGGATGATCGTGACCGGCTGATGCTGTGCCACACGCACCACGCAGCCGGGCGCCAGGCCATGCGCCAGCAGACGCTCTTGCCATGCTGGTAAGGCGTTCCTGAAGCGGATGATGCGCGCCATCTGGCCTGGGCGCGCCTCGGCGAGCGTCTGGGGGCGCGCCGATGGGCGGTCAGTTGATCGAGTCAAGCGGGACAACAGATTGAACTTCATCTTGTTTATCTCCGTGTTTCAAAACTCCTGCAACCCAGCGGCTCAGGCGTGAGCGGCGTGGATTGATTGTCGTGTGGCCGCAGCGCGGACAGCACGCTGTAGAGCAGTTCGTGTGCAGAGGGCATGTTCGACAGCCAGGGTGTGCGTCGGGATCAAAGCGAAAAGCGCATACCGGGCACTGGATGAAGTGCGAGGAAGTAGTCGCCATACCCTCAGCTCCATCCCAGCACAGACAGCAGGCGGAACAACAGCCCGCCCACCAGCAACGCCAACGGAACGATCAGGGCGACCATGCCCAGCGCAATACGCGCGCCGCGCTCGCGGGCAATCATCATCACGCTGGCGACGCAGGGCACAAACAGGGTGATGGTGACCATGCCGACGACGATCTGAAGGGGGGACAATAGCCCGGCCGATTCCAGGGCAAACAGGCCCGTAGCGCCAAAGTCACGTCTCAGAAAGCCCATCAGGAACGCGGCGCTGCTTTCGGCGGGTAGCCCCAGCCAGCCAGTTACCAGCGGTTGGCCGGCCTGAATCAGCCACGGCAACACGCCTAGCTTGTCCAGCGTAAACATGATGGCCGTGCCGATCAGAAACAAGGGCACGACCTCCTTGATATACCACTCCAGGCGGGCCAGCGTTTTAATCAGCACGTTCGAGGGTTCCGGCAGGCGCAGCGGAGGCAGTTCCACAAACAGAATGGATCGCTCGCCCGGCAACACGCGCGCCGCCAGCCAGCCTACAGCCAACAGCACGCCCACCACAACGCCGGCCCACCACAGCGTTGCGCCGAACGAGACGCTGGCCAGCATACCCATCACCACGCCCAGTTGCGCCGAGCACGGCACCGCCAGCGCCAGCAGCAGAGTGACCATCAGCCGGTCGCGTTTGTTGTCGAGAATGCGTGTGGTCATCGTGGCCATCGTCACACACCCCAGCCCAAGCACCATCGGCAGCACAGCCCGGCCATTCAGGCCGATGGCGGCAAATATGCGGTTGGTCAACGCGGCCAGTCGTGGCAGGTACCCCGAATCTTCTAGAATGCCAAACGCGATGAAGAAGGTCGTCACAATCGGCAAGATCAGCGCCAATGCATAGGTCATGCCCATCGTCCACAGTCCATATTCGCCCACCAGAAAATCTGTCAGCAGCGACTGGCCCAGCAGGCCCTGAACCAGGCCGGTCATCCAGGGATTGAGCGCCTCGCCAAACAGATTTTCTTCGAGCAGCCCTACCAGATCGCCCGCGCCAAAGATGCCGACAAACCAGTACATGGCGTAGAGCACGCAAGCGAGGATGGGCAGCCCCCAAATGGGATGAACCGCCAGCCGACCTATGCCCGCGCCCACTCTCGAGCGCGCGTCCGCTCTGGCGTGACTGCTAATCGCATCCATGGCAACCCGATCGGCCCAGGACAGACGGGTTTGTTGGATCAGCGCGCCGATTGGCTGATTCAGAGCGGATTGCGCTTGCGCGCGTTGTTCGGCCAGGCGTTCGCGAGTTTGCGCGTCGGTGCGCTGTTCAATCCACCCTTCGGCCACAGGATCGCCGCTGAGATACAGCAAGGCCAGCGCGCGCGGGGCGATTGAAGAAGCCGGCAGGTGCGGCGCCAGGGACTGCACTGCTGCTTCGATCTGGTCAGGATAGCGCAGCTCGAAACGTGGCGCCGCAACGTGAACCAGCGAGTGCGTCAACTCGCGGACGCCTGCGCCGCGTGTGGCGACTGTGGGCAGCACCGGCGCCCCCAGACGCGCCGAGAGCGCCGCGTGATCGATTTGCAGACCGCGCGCCTGGGCTTCATCCATCATGTTAAGCGCTACAGCCATCGGGCGCTGCATTTCGGCCAGTTGCGCAGCCAGTAGCAACGTGCGACGCAGGTTTTTGGCGTCGCCCACCTGCAGAATGGCCCGCAACGGCTCATTGAGCAGCACCTGCGCCGTTACTTGCTCGTCTTCGCTGGTAGCCGGCAGCGACGCGACACCCGGCGTGTCGATCACCATGACGCCCGGCAGAAATGATGCTGCGCCGCGCGTCACCTCGACCGTCGTGCCGGGGTAGTTAGAGACGTTGGCATAGCGACCGGTCAGCCGTTGAAACAACACCGACTTGCCCACGTTGGGATGACCTACCAGGGCAATGCTCTCGACAGTCATGACAAATCCTCCTATGGCGATCTGCTTGTTCGAGATGGTCACGAATGGGGATAAATCTTAGCTTCGCTAGAATATTAGTATGAGCTTACTTGATAAAAGATGGTACACTTCCCCTGCTGCCTTGTCAAGTAGCGCGGGAGTGGAGAGGAGCGTAATCGTGAGTAACTTTTCCAGGAAGGATGCTGCAGAAGGCCAGGGGCGCGCAGCGCACAAAGAAAATCCACTGCCCTCTGCTACGGCTACGGTCGAGGATTATCTGGCGCTCTTGCATGTGTTCGAGCGCGACGGCCGGCCAGCTATCGCCACCCGCCTGGCCGAGCAGGTCGGCGTTGCCCTGCCCACAGCCACGGCCACCATCAAGCGCATGGCGCGCGATGGCTGGGTAACGGTGGATGACAGGAAGGAAGTGCGCCTGACGCCGGCTGGCCGCGAACTTGCCCGTTCGGTTTTGCGCCGGCATTTTCTGCTCGAACTGCTCTTGCGCAAGGTGCTGGGGCTGCCCTGGTCGCGCATCCACGAGGAAGCGCACGCCATGGAACACACTGTTTCGGATGAGACGCTGAAGCTGCTCGAGAGCAAGCTGAAGAACCCAACCACCTGCCCGCATGGCAATCCTCTACCCGGCGAAGAACAGGCTGTTGCAAAATGGGTTAAGCTGACCGACCTGGCTCCTGGCAGCGCCGGCGTCATCCGACGTATCCACGAATTCGCCGAAGATAACGCCGACCTCATGGCTTTCCTCGAACAGAACGACCTGATGCCGGGAACTCACTTCGTGGTGCGCGACGTGATGCCTTTCAATCAGACAATGACGCTCGACGTAGAAGGCCGGCCGGTTGTGCTGGGCCTGAAAACAGCCGAGTGGATCTACGCCGAAGCCCACTCCGGGCGCGCCAGCCGCAATTGATTTGTTGCGCGCCGGCGCCCCTCAGGAAACGCTCAGCGCGCGCTCACATCCTCGCGCATAATAGCCCTTACGCCTGTGCGTGACGCCTGTGCGTGGCGCAACTCAACCAGCGAGGATGTCATCTGTGATTACACAACAACAGGTGCTCGACGCGCTCTCGCGCGTGATCGAGCCTGAGCTGCATAAAGACCTGGTGTCCTTGAACATGATCAAGGACTTGAGCATTCGAGGCAACGACGTCGCCTTCAAGATTGAGTTGACGACGCCGGCCTGTCCGCTGAAAGATGTGATGGACAAGGCTGCGCGAGTTGAGCTGCAGAAAATCCCCGGCATCGGCAAGGTCGAGATCGGCTTCACCAGCAATGTCGCGGCCAACGCCCGCGTGCGCGGCGCGCTGAACATCCCGGTCAAGAACATCATTGCAGTGGCCTCGGGCAAGGGCGGTGTGGGCAAGACCACCGTCGCCGTCAACCTGGCGCTGGCGCTGGCCAAAACCGGGGCCAGCGTTGGCCTGTTGGACAACGACGTATATGGCCCGAATGTGCCCCTGATGCTTGGCCTGCCCTATGCCCAGGTCTCGCCAGACGGCAAGAACAGCATCCCATCTGTGCAACAGCGCGATGGGCGCATCTTGCCGGCTGAAAAGTACGGCATCAAGGTGTTCAGCATCGGCTTTATCTATCCCCCTGAAGCGCCGCTGGTCTGGCGCGGCCCAATGCTGCACAGCGCCATTCGCCAATTTTTGCAGGATGTCGAGTGGGGCGAACTGGACTACCTCATCATCGACATGCCGCCCGGAACCGGCGACTCGCAGCTCTCGCTGGCGCAGGTGGCCGCCGGCGTCATGGGCATCATTGTCACAACCCCTCAATTGGTCTCAATGAGCGACGCGCTCAAGGGCCTGGCTGCCTTCGAACAACTGAAAGTGCCGCTTGTCGGCGTGATCGAAAACATGGGGCCTTATACCGACCCCAAAACCGGCCAGAAAGTTGCCCTGTTCGGCGAGGGCGGTGGCGAGCGGCTGGCCGCCATGAAGAACGTGCCTTTTCTGGGCAGCGTGCCGCTCGATCAAATGGTGCGCGTCGGCGGTGACAGCGGCAAGCCGATCGTGATTGCAGATCCCGACTGTGAGACATCGCATCGGCTTATCCAGATCGCCCGGCAGGTTGCTGCCCGTGTCAGCGTGCTCAATTACCAGAGCAGCAACGTCATCCCGATTTCGATCATCGGCTGAGGACAGATCACAGACAACAGACGACAGAAGTCTGTTGTCTGCAATCTGCACTCTGTGATCCAGTGCGGTAAGATTGACGGCCAGATGACAGATGAAGTTGGCGTTGCAAGAATGGACTCACAGCCAGCAGGTGGAAGTGCCCCACATGTCGCCGAGTCCCCACAATCTGAGCCGTCGCAGTTTGACTCTCCGTACTGGACTGGCGCAGAGGATCATCCCGACACTCTGGACGCCGGTTTCGTCGGAGTGCGATTTCAACCTGCCGGCAAGATCTACCACTACCTTTCCAACGGCCTACCTTTGAAGGTGGGCAACTGGGTGGTCGTGGACACAGCGCGCGGCCGGCAGATGGGCCAGGTTGCCACGCTGAAGCCACCCCGCAACAAGAACGATGGCCCTTTCAAGAAGGTCGAGCGGCTGGCGACCGGCCGGGATATGGCCATGCGCCACTACTATGAGAACAAAGAGATGGAGGCGATGATCGCCTGCCGGGCCGAGTCCAGCGCCCTGGGCCTCCCGATCAAGATCGTGCGCGCGGAGTACAGCTTCGACGGCCAGACACTGACCTTCTTGTTTTCCACGGATCAGGAAGAGCGCGTCGAGACGGGTGAGTTGCGCCAGGTGATGAGCCGGCTGTATCGCGCCCGCATCGAGATGCGCCAGATCAGCCCGCGCGAAGTCGCCAAAATCCTGGGTGGCATGGGCGCATGCGGCATCGAAGAGCGCTGTTGTTCACGCTTCCTCACCGAGTTCAGCCCCGTTTCCATCAAACACGCCAAAGAGCAAAACCTGAGCCTGAACCCGCACGATATCACCGGCATGTGCGGCCGGCTGCGCTGCTGCCTGGTGTACGAGTTCGAGCAATA
>DAOUDB010000174.1:0-23758 GCA_034431495.1 Thermoflexales bacterium | reverse complement strand
AGCCTGCCGCTCATCTATCTGGGCGCGTATCTGCTTGGGCTGGGGCAGTCAGGCACACAGGTCGGGTATAACTCGATGGTCGGGCTATTGGCCGGGCGCAATGCTGCGCGCATGCTCAACCGGCTGAACGCATTCTTCGGCATCGGCGCGCTCACAGGCCCGCTGTTTGTGTCGCTGGGCTACAGCCTGTTCGGCAGTGCCAGAATCGCTTTTCTGCTGGCGCTGGTGCTATCCGCGCCCTTGCTGATCGGCGCATGGGGATGGCGCGATGCGGTTGCGCCGGCTGCCGCGCATAGCCCGGCCAATCCTGCGCCGGCCCGGCTGCCGCTTTCTCAGTTGCTGCGCCAGCCGGTTCTGTGGTTGCTTGGCATCATCGCCTCGATCTATGTGAGCAGCGAGGTGGCCTTCAGTGGCTGGGCAGCCGTGTACGCCGAGCGCGGTTCCGGCGTGAGCGCGGCGCAGTCGGCATTGCTGGTCACGGTTTTCTTTGGCGCGTTCACGCTCGGCCGCTATCTCACCGATCTCATCTCGCGCTGGCTGAAGCCGCCGGTCATCGTGTCCGGCGCGATTGCGCTGACCGGCGCGGGCTTGTTGCTGATGATCGCCCTGCCCGGCGTGTTTGCGATCAACATGGCCGGCGCGTTCGTCGTTGGCTTTGCCATGAGCCCCATCTACCCCATCCTGATCTCGTATGGCATTCGCCTGTTCCCCCGCGACGCAACCGTAGTCACCGGCTTTCTGACCAGCATGGCCGCTGTGGCGACGCTGGCGATTCCATCGGTGATCGGCGTCGTGATGGCCGGCCAGGGCATCACCGCCGCGTGGGGCCTGCTTCTACTGATTGTGGCCGTGCTGGGCGGCGGATGGGCGCTGCTGCGGGGGATGCTCATCCGGCGACTGGAGTAACCTGTGACCGCTCGATCTCTCTTTCACTATGTGCTGGCCGGCCAGATAGACCGACTAGCTCCGGCGCTGCGCCGCCACTACGATCTGCCGCCAGGCCGCGAAGTGCTCGTCGAAGGTGTGATGGACGCCTGGAACCGCCTGCCTTGGGCGCGTCCGTTCGCGCCATTTATGCCTGTGCCGGGGCAGGCACAGCATGTGCGCGTGCGCAATCGCGGCGTGTTGGATGCCGCCGGCCAGCCCTGCTATGAGTGGATGCGCGAGTTTGAAACGCCGGCCGGCCTTGCCACAAGCTACACACTCACGAAGCCCGCGCCGTTCACGATGCCTTTCCGCAGTGTGCTGGATTGCTTCAATCAACCGCCAACGATCGGTCTCACCCTGCAGGTGGACATCGCCGATGAGGGGCAAACGCTGCTCATGCGCTCGCGCGGGCCGCAATATCTGATAGCCGGGTCGATGCTCGCGCCGTTGCCGCGACCGTTCATCGTGGACACCGTGGCCGTCGAGCGTGCTGTGCCCGTCAGCGACGATCGAGTGGCTACCGTGGTGGTCATCTGTCATGCGCTGCTTGGAAAGCTGTTCGGATACCACGGCATCCTCACCATTGGAGAACAACATGACTTGTCAGCCGCTGGACTATGACCGGCTGGCCGCCGACTACGCCAGACACCGTCAGGTGCATCCCGGCGTGCTGCGCAATTTGATCGAGATGGGTTGCGTCGCCGGCTCAACGCGCGTGCTCGAAGTGGGCTGCGGCACCGGCAACTATCTCCTGGCCCTTCAGGCAGCCACAGGGTGTCAGGGCTGGGGCCTCGACCCCTCGGAGCAGATGCTGGCGCAGGCGAAAACGCAGGCGGGTGCGCGCCACAGCCCAGTGATGTTTCGCCAGAGCCGGGCCGAATCACTGCCGTTCGCAGATGACGCCGCACAGCGCGTCTGCTTCGATCTGGTGTTCAGCGTGGATGTCATCCACCACGTGCAGGATCGCCCCGCCTATTTCCACGAGGTGCGTCGCGTGCTTGCGCCGGGAGGATGGGTCTGCACCGCCACGGATTCGGAGTGGATCATCCGCAACCGCGTGCCGCTGGGGCGCTACTTCCCGGACACAATCGAGCCGGAGTTGGCTCGCTATCCCCGCGTCGAGGAACTGCGCTTGTGGATGCAACAGGCCGGGCTGGTCGAGCTATCCGAGGTCATGATCGAGTTGCCCTATTTGCTGACCGACCCCGGTCCCTACCGCGCCAAAGCTTACTCGGCCCTGCGCCTGATCTCGGAAGAGGCGTTCGAGCGTGGCATCGCGCAGATGGAGCGCGACCTGCGCGCCGGGCCTATCGCCTGTGTGTCGCGCTATGTGATGGTGTGGGGTCAAAAAGAGCACTCCCAGCATTCTTAAGATTCCGGGAGTGCTCGATCTCAATGCTGCCGCCGCTTGTCGAGCGCGGCTTTCAACAACCCCTGCAACACTTGCGGGTTGCCTTTGCCTTTGGTGAGCTTCATCGTCTGACCCACCAGAAACTGAAACAGTTTCTCGTTGCCGGCCAGATACGATTGCACCTGCTGCGGATTGGCGTTGAGCACGTCTTCAACCACTGTTGACAGGGCAGCCTCGTCGCTGACCTGCGCCAACCCCTTTGCCTCCACGATGGCTCTGGCATCCTGCCCATTGGCGAACATCTCCTCAAACACCTGTCGGGCAGTGTTGATGTTGATGGTCTTGTTGTCCACCAGTTGGATTAGCCCGGCCAGTTGCGCCGGCGCAACCTTCACGTCTTCGATGCCTGTGCCGGCGGCGCCCATCAGCCGGAATAACTCGCCGGTCACCCAATTGGCAGCCGACTTGGCGGCGGCTTTCAAGTCTTCATTCTTTTCGGCGCACAGGGCCGCCACGACTTTCTCGAAATACTCTGCCGTCGCGCGGTCTTTGGTCAGCACCATCGCGTCGTAGCCGCTCAGGCCAAAGTCGCGCATGAAACGGTCGTTCTTGGCCAGCGGCAATTCCGGCATACGCGCTTTGATCGACTCCAGCCAGGCGTCATCGATCACCAGCGGCGGCAGATCCGGCTCCGGGAAATAGCGATAGTCGTGCGCGTCTTCCTTTTCGCGTTGTGTCACCGTCACGCCGCGCGCGTCGTCCCAGCCCATCGTGACCTGCCGAATCTGGCTGCCTTCGTCCAGCGCCCGGCTCTGCCGCTTGATCTCGTAAGCAATGCTGTCGCGCACCGCGCGCAACGAGTTGAGATTCTTGATCTCGACCTTGGTGCCAAAGGTGTCGCTGCCTTTGGGGCGCAGGCTCATGTTTGGCTCGCCGCGCATCGCGCCCTTTTCCATGTCCCCGCTGCTCACGCCCAGATAGCGCACGATGTCGCGCAGTGCGCTGAGATAGGCATACGCTTCATCGGCGCTGGCGACATCCGGCTCGGTCACGATCTCGATCAGCGGCACGCCGCTGCGGTTGTAGTCCACGAACGACGAATTGCCGGCGTGGGTGAGCTTGCCGGTGTCTTCTTCCAGATGCGCGCGCCGAATGCGGATGCGCTTGCGGTAGTGCTCTTCGGTCCAGTTGCCGCTGCTCAGATCCCGCACGTCCACATCGATGTAGCCGTCATAGCACAGCGGGTACTGGTATTGCGAGATCTGGTAGCCCTTGGGGAGATCGGGATACCAGTACGACTTGCGTTCCCAGAAAGTGTCGCGGGCGATTTTGCAATTGAGCGCCAGCCCGACCATGATGCAGAACTCGACCGCTCGCTGGTTGATCACCGGCAGCGCGCCGGGCATGCCCAGGCAGGTAGGGCAGACATTCGTGTTCGGTTCAGCGCCGAAGAAACTGGCCGAGCACGAGCAAAACATCTTGCTGCGGGTGCTTTGTTCGACATGGGTCTCCATGCCGATGACAACCTCGTATTCCATTTTGGATTTTAGATTTTGGATTTTGGATTTTGGACCTGGCGCGGAATCACGCGGAATCAACCGTCAATCGCTCAATCACTCAATCGCCAATTGTCCCGTCACCCGATTTTGAGATCTGGCTCTACGTCCATGTCCAGATCATCGCGGGCGCCGCGCAGGTAAGCAAAGTGGGCCGCCGCGCCGATCATGGCCGCATTATCCGTGCACAGAGCCAGCGGCGGAAAGAACACCGGCATGGACAGCAGTGTTGCCATGCGTTCGCGCAGCAGCCGATTGGCCGACACGCCGCCGCCGATCAGCACAGCGCGGGCGTTGTAGTGTTGCGCGGCGCGCAATGTTTTGTCCACCAGCCAGTCCACCACGGCCTCCTGGAAGCTGGCCGCGATGTCAAACACCGGCACGCGCGGGTTGGGCTTGCCGTCTGCCACGCCGCCAAAATCCCGCACTACATACCAGGCGGCGGTCTTGGCCCCGCTGAACGAGAAATCGAACGGACGATCCATGCGCGGGCGCGAGAACTTGAACCGGCGCGGATTGCCCTGCACGGCCGCGCGCTCGATGGCCGGCCCGCCTGGATAGCCCAGCGCCAGCATACGCGCCACTTTGTCAAACGCTTCACCGGCGGCGTCATCCACCGTGTGGCCGATCAACTCGTACTCGCCGTGTCCTTTCACCAGCACCAGTTCAGTGTGGCCGCCGGAGACAATCAATCCCAGCAGGGGAAAATCCTGCTCGCTTTCGCTGGCAGGTCTATCGGCAGCCGGCCCCGTCCCTGCCAGCCAGTGCGCGTACAGATGGCCTTCCAGATGGTTCACGCCGATCAGTGGCAGATCATGGGCCAGGCACACGCCCTTCGCTGCGTTGACGCCGACGACCAGTGAGCCGGGCAACCCCGGCCCTTTGGTCACTGCCACGGCGGTGAGCGAGTCCCAGCCGGCGCCGGCGTCGTCCATGGCCTGTCGGATAACCGGCGCAATGGCCTCGATGTGCGCGCGCGACGCCATCTCTGGGAACACGCCGCCATATTTCTGGTGCAGCGCAATCTGCGACGCGATCACGTTCGAGCGAATGTGACGCCCGTCGTCGATCACCGCGGCGGCGGTCTCATCGCACGAGGTCTCGATGGCGAGAATCCGGGTTGCGCCGGCGTTTGGGATGGTCATGGCAGCAGGTATTATAGAAGCCGGGCGCGCCAATTCAAGAACCCTTCAGATTCCAGCAATCTGAAGGGTTCGGAATGGGCCCGACAGGACTTGAACCTGTGACCTCTGCTATGTCAAAGCAGTGCTCTAACCAACTGAGCTACGTGCCCGCACGCGGATGAGCATTATAGCAGAGACGCCAAACGTCATTTTGCCGGCCCGAACCGGCTGCTCAACACTTCTTCGAGCGTGGGCGTGCCGATCACCTGCAACTCGTAGCGCACGCGTTCCATCGGCTGCGCCACGTCTACCAGCCGTCGCAGATCGATCGGGGTCGCCACGATGACCAACTCCGCCTCGGAGCGGCGGATGGTTTCCTGCAGGTCGGCGATCTGCTGCGCCCCATAGCCCATGGCCGGCAACAAGCGCCCCGTGCGTGGATATTTCTCGAAGGTTTGCCGGATCGATCCGACGGCAAACGGGCGTGGGTCGATCAACTCGGCTGCGCCAAACCGTTGCGCAGCCACCACGCCGGCCCCATACGCCATCTCGCCGTGCGTCAGTGTGGGGCCGTCCTCAACCACCAGCACGCGCCGGCCCCGAATCGCCTGCGGATCGTCTACGTGTAGCGGCGAGGCTGCTTCGATGACCACGGCGCGCGGATTCGCCGACTGGACATTTGCCCGCACACGCAGCACATCCGCATAGTTGGCCGTGTCCACCTTATTGATCACCACGACATCGGCCATGCGCAGGTTCGTCTCGCCGGGATGATAAGTCAGCTCGTGGCCGGGGCGGTGCGGATCGACGACCACGATGTGCAAATCCGAGGCGAAGAAGGGGAAGTCGTTGTTGCCGCCATCCCACACAACGACATCGGCTTCTTGCTCGGCCTGGCGCAGGATGATCTCGTAGTCCACGCCGGCATAGACGATGACGCCCCGATCCAGGTGCGGCTCGTACTCCTCGCGCTCTTCGATGGTGCATTCCTGCGCGTCGAGGTCGGCATACGTTGCGAAGCGTTGCGCCGTCTGGCGAACGAGATCGCCATAGGGCATGGGATGGCGCACGGCTACCACGCGTTTGCCCAGCCGCTGCAATACATCGCACACGTGGCGCGTGGTCTGGCTTTTGCCGCTGCCAGTGCGGCCGGCCCCGATGGACACCACCGGCTTGCTACTCTTGAGCTGTGTTGCCGCCGGCCCGATCAAGCGGAAGTCGGCTCCGGCTGCCAGGGCCTCTGAGGCTTTGTGCATCACGTACTCGTGCGGCACATCGCTGTAGGCAAAGATCGCCTGCGCGACGCGCAGCTCGCGGATCAGCCGGCTCAATTCGCGTTCTTCGTAGATGGGGATGCCGTTTGGGTAGCGCGGGCCGGCCAGCGCCGGGGGATACACGCGGCCTTCGATGTTGGGAATTTGCGTGGCTGTGAATGCGACGACTTCGACATCGGGGGCATTGCGAAAGCAGACGTTGAAGTTGTGAAAATCGCGCCCGGCGGCGCCCATAATCAGCACGCGCGTCGGTGTCATAGATGTGCTCCTGCGCCGGCTCACATCGTGGTTGCCGGCATAGACTGATTGTAACCAGTCTCATGTAAAGCAATCACGAGATAGACGCATCTCGCAAATGCTTGCGCCTACTGCTGTACGATCGGCAGGCTGGCGGCGTCCCCAAAGAGATCAAGGTATTCGGCAAACACCCAGCCCGTGCTGTTGGGATTGTCTGGAAGGTTGATTTGCCACCACGCGCCATCTGCGCTCTTGCCGCGCACTGGCACGCGCTGGCCGGGTTTCAGCTCTGCCACTTTGTCAAAGGACAGCCCTGGGCCGGCGCGCACGTTGACGAACTCATTGCCGGCTTTCAGGCTGGCCTGTGGACTGCTGATGGCCGTAGGTGGAGGCGCGAATGTCGGCGCGCTGGCCGGCTCGATCGTCGGCGTCGGCGTGTCGGTGGGGGATGGGGCCGGCTGCGCGTCTTCCGCCGGGGTTGGGAAGGCGTCGGCTGCTGTTGTCGCTTCAGCTTGCAGGCGCGCTGTGGGCGTGGTGATGACGATATCGGCGGCGCCGCCCTGTGGCGACGGGGCTGGCCGCGTCACCAGAACCAGCATCATCACCAGACAGAGCAGTATGATCGCCGCGATGACGCCCAGTGTCAGCCGGCCATTCCGCCCAGAGCGCCACAAGCGTGAAACCACACCCCGATTGCGCTCCATGATGGGCATCGGCGGTGGTTTGATCGGTTGCCTCATGTGCTCCCTGTCTCTCGATCTCCACTGGTTTCATTTGCCGTCACATGGCAACCAGGGTTCCAACATCTTACTACAGAGTAACATACCCCTGAACTCGCCGATACTATGAGGCATGGATGATATACGCGCGCGGCAGCGCTGGCCAGGTGCGAGTCAATTGACTCGCACCTGGGGATCGGGCAGTTGTCATCACGTGGAAATACACCCTGCGGCATATCCGGCGGTAGTTGCGCCTGTGGCGTAATTTGGGCACAATGCCGAGCGACACGTTGCAGATCGGAGGTTATAGGATGGCGCATTGCATTGAACAAGGGTACGGCGCACAACAACGCATTGCTGGTGAGGGTCTGGCAAGTGAGGCCAGCCGGCCTACAGCGCGCGTCGCTCGGCTGCGCGAGCACGCGCTATATCACAGCCGGCCCAACTGGTGCTTCGGCGAGCGCGGGGAATTGCTGCGCTATCGGGGATGGATTGAGCATCGCGATGCGCCGGCCAACATCGTCCGTCGCGCACGCACGAAAGCCTACATGCTGGCCCATGCCCGGCCGGTGATCGACCCCGACGAGCTGTTGGTTGGGAAACCCGATCCTCGCCCGCTCAGTGAAGCGGAGCAGGCAGAGGTCGTCATGCATCGCGCTACTACCGCCAAAGCCATGCCGAATCTGGGCGGTCAGGCTTCGCACATGGCCATCGACTACGAGAAATTGCTGCGTCTCGGCGTGAGCGGTGTGCAGGCGCAGATTCGATCGTTGCGGGCTGGCCTGAATCTAGAGTTGCCAGACGACCTGGAGAAGGACGCCTTTTACCAGGCTTGCCTGGATGCGTTGGATGGCCTGCTGGTTTTCTCTGAGCACTACGCGGAGGAGGCCGAACGCCAGGCCGGCCAGTGTCCAGACCCGGTGCGCAAACGCGAGTTGCTGGAACTGGCGCGCATCTGCCGCAAAGTCCCCCGGCACTCGGCCGAAACGTTCCACGAAGCGTTGCAGTCGATTCACTTCGTCACATTCTGTTTGGAAGGGCTGTATCAACTCGGCCGGCCGGATCGCTATCTGATCGATCTCTACCGGCGCGACATCCAACGCGGGACGTTGACGCCCGAATTCGCTCAGGAATTGATCGACTGCCTGTGCATCTTGTTCAACGAATACATCCCCAAGAGTCTCGCCGTTGGGCTGATGGTGGGCGGGGCCGACGCCATGGGCCGCGATGTCACCAACGAGCTGACCTGGCTGTTCATCGAAAGCATTGGTCACACGCGCATGATCTACCCCGGCATAGGCTTGTGCGTCACCGACGACACGCCGCCGGCGCTGTTGCAGCGCGCCGCCGAGTTGCTGGGCGAAGGGTTGAGTCACCCGGCGCTGTTCAACGACCGGGTGATCACTCAGGGGCTTATCCGCTATGGGTTGCCGCCGGCCGAGGCGTGTCAGTACATCCACAGCACCTGCGTGGAGATCACGCCCTGCGCGTCGTCTGCGGTATGGGTCGCCAGCCCGTACATCAATCTGGTGCAGTTGCTGCTCGATCTGTTCGGGATTATGCCGCTTGAGCTGGGCGCTGATGGCAACGGGCATCTGGCGCAGGCCGGCCAGGAAGCCGGCGATCTGACGCGCGCGTTTCCCACCTACGACTCTCTCGTTGCCGCGTACCGCGCGCGACTGGCCGACAAAGTGCTCCAGGAAGCTGTGACGCAGAACCGGCTCCAGATCGAGCGCCATCATCATGGTGGCGACCCGCTCGTGTCGTGCTTCGTCAACGATTGTCTGGCGCGCGGCAGGGATGTGGATCAGGGCGGGGCGCGTTACAACTGGATCATGCCGTCGTTCATCGGGCTGGCCAATCTGGCCGATGCGCTGACGGCGATTCGCATGATGGTGTACGAGGAGCGCAGCCTGACGTTGAGCGAGCTGGCCGGCGCCTTGCGTGCAAACTTCGATGGGCGCGAATCGTTGCGCCAGCGGTTGCTCAATCGCGCCCCCAAGTACGGCAACGATCTGGAAGCTGTGGATGCCCTGGTGACGGAGATTTCGGGTTGGATTCAGGACGAGGTGCGCAAGCATCGCACGTTCCGCGGTGACCGCTTCATTCCCAGTTTGTTCTGCTGGATCATGCATGAGCGTGAGGGCAGAATCACGGCCGCTTCGCCGGATGGCCGGCCATGTGGCTTTCCGCTGGGCGACGGCTCCGGGCCGGCGCAGGGGCGCGAGAAGAAAGGGCCGACCGCATCCATCCTGTCCTCGACCAAATGGGATCACGCGCCCTTCATCGGCGGCATTGCTGTGAATCTGAAGTTTGGCAAAAAGATGTTCGCTGGCGACTCGCTGGCCAAGATGCTCGATCTGACCCACACCTTCATGCAACGCGGCGGTTTCGAGTTGCAGATCAATGTAGTTGACCGCGACACGCTGCTGAAGGCGCGCGAGAATCCGGAGGCGTACCGCGACCTGGTGGTGCGCATCGGCGGGTATAGCGACTACTTCGTCAATCTCCCGCCGGCCATGCAGGAGGAGATCATCCTGCGCACCGAGCATGAGCTTTGAGGCGAGTCCGGCCATGCGTATCCTTCCTTTTCGCTCCGAGCACATTACCGAGGCTGCTCGCCTGTTTGTCGCCTCCTTCCGTCGGCAGCGCCAGACAACGCCGGCGATGCCGGATACGATGGCGCATCCAGAGCATGTCGAAAACCTGCTGGACAGATTTCTGACCGATCACGCGGGCGTCGTCGCGCTGGAGGGCAATCGTCTGGCCGGTTACATGACCTGGCTGTATGCAGACCGATTTCGCGGCACGGATCGCGCCGGCGCGTATTGCCCGGAATGGGCGCATGCGGCGACCGACGACGGCAAGATCAATATCTATCGCGCCTTGTATCGCGCCGCCTCGACGCAGTGGGCAGAGGCCGGCTGCCAGGTGCATGCTGTCACGTTGCTTGCTCATGACGAGGTGGCGCGCGAGGCATGGTTCTGGAATGGCTTCGGCCTTGCTGTGGTCGATGCCGTGCGCCCTATGCGCGCGCTGGACGGCGACTGCGTCACAGATCTGCGTATTCGCCGGGCTACGCCAGAGGATGGTCACGCGCTGGCCGGCCTCGACCGCGAACATTGTTGGCATTACTCGGCGCCGCCGGTGTTCATGGCGCCACGCAGCCCCGACAGCGCAAGCGATTTCGCTGGATTTGTGCGCCGGCCCAACAATGCCATCTGGTTGGCCGCCGATGGCGAGCGGCCGGTCGGCTTCATCCGCTTTGACGGGCACGACTCGGACAAAACCGTTTCTGTCACGTCTCCCGCATCGATCTATGTCACCGGCGCCTACGTCCGGCCGGAGTATCGGGGCCGCAAGGCAGCCGCGGCCATGCTCAATGCCGCGCTGATGGACTACGCCGGGCGAGGGTTCGCCTGTTGCGCTGTGGACTTCGAATCGTTCAATCCCGAGGCGGCCTCATTCTGGATGCGCCACTTTGCGCCGGTGTGCCTGTCTGTCATGCGCGCGCCCGAACATGCCCCGGAGCGCGCCACGCGCCGGGCGTAGGGCGGATGCGCAGGCGTCTTTTGGTAGATGACGGCGATGGCCGGCTGGGTATGCTGTGACGGTTGTCACAGGAGACGCATCATGCGCAGAAGTCAAACCAGCCTTACCGCAATCGGGATTGCCATCGTGCGGGCCATCGAATCCGAGAAGCCCGAAAGTGAGCGCATCTGTTATGACCCCTACGCCCGCCGGCTCGTGAGCGGCGCGCTGTTTCACCTCGTCCGCGCGTTCGACAAGCTGGGCTACGGCGAACGGCGCGGGCCGGGCGTGATGGGATTTTTGGTTGCGCGCGAGCGGCACATCGACGAGTATCTGAAAGCCTGTCTGGCCGAGGGCATCGAGCAACTGGTCATTCTGGGCGCCGGCTACGACGCGCGCGCCTATCGCTTTGATGCGCTGAGAAGCGGGGTGAAGGTGTTTGAAGTCGATCACCCTGCCACGCAGCAAGCCAAACTGGCCCGGCTGAAGCAAGTCTTCGGAGCGACGCCGGATCACGTGGTCTATGTGGGGATCGACTTCAACACACAGGCGCTGGGCCAGCGCCTGGCAGAGTCCGGCTATAAAGAGGGCCTGAAGACGCTGTTCATCTGGCAGGGGGTGACGCCCTGTCTGACGCCCGAGGCCGTCGATAACACCCTGAGCTTTGTAGCCGGGCATTCCGGCCCCGGCAGCTCGATCACCTTCGACTACATGTACACCGCGCTGATTGATGGCAGCGTGAAACGCGGCGAAGTGACCAAAATGCAGCGCGATCGCTGGCTGAGGCGCGAAGCCCTGATGTTCGGCATTCCCGAAGGGACCATCGAAACTTTTCTGGACCAGCGCAGCTTGACGCAGGTGCGTGATGCGAATCACGCCGTATTGCACGAGGCATATTTCACCGGCCCGAATCGGGGACGACAGGTGGCATACGGCTACGCCATTGTGTCGGCCACCGTCAAGCCGAAGCTGGCCGCGACGTGATCGGCCCAGCCGCCGCCGGCAGGAGAA
Organism: Thermoflexales bacterium; assembly: GCA_034431495.1. Lineage (GTDB taxonomy): Bacteria > Chloroflexota > Anaerolineae > J036 > Brachytrichaceae > Roseilinea. Next base: position 12,028 of record DAOUDB010000174.1, on the reverse strand, counting down.
CAACATGACGAACCCATACGCCGATTACGACGCGCAAGCGCGCGCCAACCACTGGCACGCCGAGGTCATCTTCGGGTTGTGCTACGAGTACATCCATCCGGGCGAGCGGCTGCTCGACATGGGTATTGGCACCGGCCCGGGCGCCGAGCCATTTGTGCGGGCCGGCCTGCGCGTGCACGGCGTGGACAGCTCGCCCGAGATGCTCGCCTTGTGCGCGGCCAAAGGCATCGCGGTTGATCTCAAGCAGCACGATCTGCAAGTCACACCATGGCCATATCCGGCCGGCATGTTTGATCACTTGATCGCCTGCGGCGTGCTGCATTTCATCGCTGACCTGGGGCCGGTGTTCCGTGAGGCGGGCCGGCTGCTGCGGCCGGGCGGGACATTCGCGTTCACCACCAAAGCGCCGCCGGCGGGGATGGCGTTCGGCGAGTCGTATGCAGAAGAGGTCATCCAGGGCACGACGCTTTACCTGCACCCGCGCGAGCATATCGCGCGGGTAGCAGCCGGGCAGGGGTTCGAGGTGGTGAAGGAAGTGCGCCTGCTCATCACGACTGGCCGGCAGACCGAGGATGTCTTTCCGGCATACGTGACAAGACAAACGCGCCGGGAGTGATGCATTTCACGGCGAGATAATCGCCGGCATGATCGAGCAATGGAAAGCGCGGGCCAGACGCCTCAAGACCGAAACCTATGCGCTCTATCTGGCCTACCGCGACCCCAGAACGCCCTGGTTCGCGCGCCTATTTGCCGCGGTCGTCGTCGCGTATGCTTTTAGTCCGATTGATTTGATCCCGGATGTGATTCCCATCCTGGGATATCTCGACGATCTGGTGTTGATCCCGCTGGGTGTGGCGCTGGCCCTGCGCATGATTCCAGAGCCGGTGATGGCAGACAGCCGTGCCAAAGCGCAGGAGATTGTGCGACAGGGCCGGCCGGTCAGTCGGGCCGCTGCCGTCGTCATTGTGTTGATCTGGCTGTTGTTGGCGGCAGCGGCTATGGCGCTGATCGCGCGCGCATTGGGCGGGTGATGCCGGATGCGCGCGCCGGGTTCGCTTCAGCCGCCGGCATGTTCGTCCAGCCGGTGATCCAGCAACGTCTCGAACAGCGGCCGCCCCTCGTCATCCCAGCCCATCATGCGGTAATAGGCGCGGATGTTGGCGTGGAACTGCGCGCGGTCGAGTTTGACGCCCTGCCACCGGCCGGCTTGCACGCCTTCCTCGAAGAAGCGCGCCGGCAACGTGTCATCGGCAGCCGTCAATCCCTCGCGCAGGTTGTACAGCCGCATCAGGTGCAGCCGGCGCTCGCCAAACCGCATGATCTCGTAGGATGAGGTGACCCAGCCGGTGACCGCGCCGAGCATGGCTGCCATATCTTCCAGCGTCAACACGCGCGTGGGCGCGATGGCGAAAATGCACAGGTCGAGCGCGTCGGCCGCCGACCACAGTGTTGCCAGCGCCTTGAAGTTGCGCACCTTGTCCACGCCCAGATAATCCATCGGGATGCGCTCCAGGATGCCCACCGTGCGCGAGCTGTTCAGCGTGTGCTCCCAGCCCACCTCAGTGTCGAAGTCCCAGTCGTGCTCGTTGATGTCGTAGCGCGGGCCGATGGGCGCGGTGGCGTAGCCCAGCGCCAGGTTAGTCTGTGTGCGCGGCTCAAAGCACACCATCTCCTGACCTTTGACGTGCAGGGCGTAGCGAGGGGCATCGCTGCCGATGCGTTCTGCGGCGCGCCTGGATCCTTCGGCCAGTGTGTCGCCAAAGCCGCGCCGCAACGCGATATCGTGGATCATGGCCAGCATGGCCCCGGCGTCGCCGAAGCGCAAGGGAACATCGAGCAGGCCGCGCTCGACGCATTCCATGGCCATCGATAGCGTGAAGCCGAGCGAGGTGGGATCGAGGCCGTATTCGTTGCACAGCACGTTGGCCTTGAACACAGCGTCGAGGTCGGCGATGCCGCAGTTCGGGCCGAGCGTGCCTGTGATTTCTTGATGGATGCCGCCGGCGCGCGGGTCGTAGGCTGCATCGTCGCCGGCCCCAAAGAACTTGATGCAGTTGTTGGGGCAGCCGGGGCAATTGCCCTCTTTCAAATAGCGGCGCATGAAACGGGCCGGCTCATAGTTGTCCGGCGCCTCGAACGCGCTGTCGCGGTAGTTGCGTGTGCAGAGCGAGGCGTCCAGGCCGTGCAGTTGCACCCAGGCTGAGAAGCCGGGCGGTTCCAGTTGCCAGCGCGTGAGCGAGTTCTCGCGCATCTTCAGCGCGTATTCGCGCGTCAGGCGCTGGCAGGTAGCCGGGTCGGCTACAAGCGGACGCTGGTTACCCCGCAACACCACGGCTTTGAGGTTCTTCGATCCCATCACCGCACCGATGCCCATGCGCGCCGCGTTGTAGGCGCGGTCGGTGACGATGCTGGCGAAGCGCACGCGGTTTTCGCCGGCCGGCCCGATGACGGCGCTATGGCTGTCCGAACCGAACTGCGCTTCCAGCGCATCTACTGTCTGCGAAACCGGTTTGCCCCATAGATCGCCGGCATCGTGAAAACTCACCTGGCCATTGTCGATCAACACGGCTGTTGGCATGTCGGCTGCGCCATGAAAGATCAGCGCGTCTGCGCCGCAGTCCTTGATCGCCATGCCAAACGGGCCTTCACAGCGCGTTTCGCCGATGCCATGCGTCAACGGGCTTTTCGCGGCGGCGGTGAAGCGGGCCAGCCCGGCGTAGGGATGGCCGGCGACCACGCTGGACGTGAGGATGAGCAGGTTGGCCGGGTCGAATGCGTCGATGCGCGGCGGACACGCTTTCATCAGGTAATGCGCGGCGAGCAATCCTCCGCCGCCGTAGGTGCGCCAGAAGATGTCGCCGGGCTGCTCGACCCAGGCGGCGCGTTGTGTCAGGTCGATATGCAGGACTGTGCCGTGATAGCCATATGAGGTCATGGGGTTGCTCTCCAGAGTGTATTCTTGCGGAGCCGTTATACACCGGAATTGTGCTACCCTTCATCTTGTATGACGCCTCGAATACTGATCGGGCTGACGGGCAACATTGCGACCGGCAAGAGCAACGTCGCGCGCGTGCTGCGCAGTCTGGGCGCGCAGGTGATCGATGCAGACGCGATTGCGCGCCAGGTGGTGGAGAAAGGCCGGCCGGCCCTGGCCGAAATCGTGCGCGTGTTTGGCCCTGCGGTGTTAACCGAGGCCGGCGAGTTGAATCGCCGGGCGCTGGGGGCGATTGTGTTCAGCGATCCGGCCCGCCTCAAACAGCTCGAAGCCATTACCCACCCGGCGGTGCATGCGGAGATGGAGCGCCTGCTGGCTGCCATGCCGCCGGATGCCATTGCCGTCATCGAAGTGATCAAGTTGTTCGAGGCCGGCTGGGCCGAGCAGTGCGATCAGGTGTGGGTGACCACCTGCTCGCCGGAGGAGCAGGTGCGCCGGCTGATCCATTCGCGCGGACTGAGTGAAGCCGAAGCGCGCGCGCGGGCCGACGCCCAGAACTCACAGGAAGACAAGATCGCTCACGCGGACGTGGTCATCGACACATCCGGCCCCCTCGATGAGACCGAGGCGCAGGTGCGCCGCGCCTGGAACGCGCTGCTTCGCTCGGAGCCTGCCTGCTGCTAAAATCGCGGCATGAATTCATTGCCTCAGCCGGAGCGGCCAGCGACATCGCCACCCCCTGCGGGCGACATCTCAAGCGACATTCCTCGCGGCGATAGTGGCAATTCTGATCCTGATGCCATACCGCCTGCTCCTGCCCCTGCTGGGGTTCCATCGGGGAACGATCCGCAAGAACTGCTGACCCAACCGGGAGCAACATTGGCCCAGGCCGGCACTGCGCTTTACCTCTCTGCGTCGGAATCTCAAGCGCCAACGCATAAGCTGGATTGGGTCATCCGGGCGGCGATCTGGGTGGCGCTCGTTGCGCTGTTCGCTCAGCAGATCGGCGAGCCGTTGAATGGCCCGGCAGTGTTTCCGCTACTCCTGTTTGCCGTGTTTGTCGGCGGTTTTCTGCTGGCAAGCGTTGCGCCGGTGGCCCGCGCATTGCGTTATGCGGCGCAGGTCGAGCCGGTGGGCTTGTCGCTCGTCCCGCTGATTGTCCTTGCTCCCTTCATCCTGTACGCTCAGATGGATGGTGCGATCGAGGCGACCGATCTACTCACGTCCGGCATTTTGCTGTACTTGCCATCGGCCATCGCCATCATCAACACGCCCCAGTTCCGGCGCGGCGATCTGCTGCTGGGGTTGATTACAGTCGCCACGCCGCTGGTGTTGCCGCTCACCCGCAACGAGACCATCGACCCGTCCGACATTGTGCTGCGCGCAGGAGCGTTTCTGGTCCCGCTGGCACTGCTGGCCCTGACCAGCCGCGAACAGAAACGCAATCTCAATTTCCTGTTTGTGTGCGCGGTGTTGTCGGTGTGGTACGCAGTGGAGTTCGAGGCGTTCCCGGATTTCCCGTTGTTCCTGATGGAAGGGGCTGGCTATTTTCAGGTGGCGCTGTTGCCGCTCTTCCTGTTCCTGCTGGCTGTCTCCGGTCAGCTCCAGGGGATGGGCCTATCCTTCCGGCCAACGGCGCGCGGGATGAGCATCGTCGCCAGCAACCTGATCTTGCTGGCTGTCGTGAGCGTGCCGGTCGGTCTGTTCAGCGGTTTTCTGGTTCCGGCCTTTGCCGCCCCGGCGCCGCTCGAAGCGGCGATCGGCCTGCTGACCGGATTCGTGTTTGTTGCCCTGCCGGAAGAGATCCTGTTTCGCGGGACGATCTTCCGCTATCTCGAGCAAACGCTGCGGTTGCCTCAGGCCGGCGCGATTGTGGTGTCGTCGGTTGTGTTTGGTCTGGCGCACCTGAACAACCCGCCTGACATCGGCTGGCACTTCATACTGGCGGCGGTTGCCGGCATTTTCTATGCGCGCACTTACATCGCCACGCGCAACGTGGCGACGCCGGCTGTTGTTCACACCCTCGTGAACTGGCTGTGGACGGTGGCGTTCTCCGGCGGGTTGAGATAGCCGTCTTGCCGCGTCACGGGCCTATGGGCTTGCTGCGGTCACCGTGGCGATGGTGATGTGATCCTGTCCTGTGTCGGTTTTGAGGCGCGCGCCATCTGCGCGCCGGTACATGCCGGCAATAAGCCGGTATGTGCCCGTGAGAAGATCACGTCGCACCAGAATCGCCCGCCGGTCGATGACCTCGCGCCCCGGCTGCCAGGTGAAGGCAGGGGCCAGGCCGTTGACCGCGTCGCCATCGTTTTGGGCGGCGAGTGCGCCATCTGGCCCAACAAGATGTACGAAGATGGTCAGGTCGTCGGTGATCACTCGCAGTGCAGACCAGTGCAGCGTGATTGTGAGCGTGTCGCCGCGCCGGGCAGTTGTCTTGTAGGGTTGGAAGCGCAGATGAACCTGCTGGTCGAACACCGTGCGCATTGCCTGGCGCGCATCGGGCAAAGCAGCCCGGCTATCGAAGAGCAGCGCAGCCAGGTTGCCGACAACGAAGCGATCGGCGTAAGTAGCGCGCTGCTTTAGCCAGTGCACAGACAACGTGTCGTCGGCGTCGGGATTGCGCATGAAGTTGAAGGACCAGATGCGTCGATGCCGGCGCAAAATCGGTTTCATCAAACGTTCCACTGTGTCTGGCGAGTAGTTGTCCTCGTGCCAGCGCAGCCGCGCGCCCGCTTCCGGCGCGTAACTTGCCCACAGTCCTTCCAGCCAGATATAGCTGCTTAGAGCTGCGTCGCCCGCTTTGACGAGCGGGCGCATGTCGCGAATGAGCGGGCGGAAGTCGTTTGCCGTATCCACGGGGCTGGTGTAGTACGCAGCGATACCGGCGCCGCTAATGAGCATCATGATTCCCGCGATGCCGGCCAACACGGGCCAACGCGCTGCGCTGCCCTGCTCAGCGAAGGTGAACGAACAGCCGGCGATCAATGCAGCCGCGCATGGTAACGCATACAACAGGAAGCGCGGTGAGAAAAAGGTGATCCACTGTTGCAATGCGAATGCTCCGACGATCGGCACGAGGAGCGAGGCGCCAAACCAAAACACGGCCAGATATCTGCGCCGCCACAGCTGCGCGCCGCCGGCCACGATCAGCGTGCCGGTTACGATGGCTGCCCACAGCGCAACCATTGCTCCTGCGCGCCCGGCGCTCATTTCAGACAAGATGGTCCATGCCACGGCGGGCAAGCCGGGTGGCGGGAACATCTCTGAGAGCGCCGTTGAGCCGCTCACAAGACTGGGCAAAGTGAGCGCGACCCAGATCGCAGCCGGCAGACAGGCCAGCGCCTGCGCAGCGACGCCGGCGAAGATGGATCGTCCCACAACTGTGCGCGGAGCGGTCCGCCGGATCGTCAATCGCGCGCCCAGCCACCACAGCCACTGCATGGCCAGCACGGGGGCTGTGTAGTAATGCGCGCCCAGCATCAAGCCGGCGCTGGCGACGTAGGCGGATGCCGCCGGCCACAGGCCGGGTTGGGCGCCATGCTTGCCCATCCCCATCATCTGAAGCCATGACCACCAGGACACCAGCGCCAGCGCCGCGACCATGCTATAGCCCTTGGCTTCCTGCGCGTAGTGCAACGCGTAGGGCGAAAAGGCGAGAATGGCCATTGCCAGGGCGCTCGCCGGCGCAGGCAAGCGCATCTCGCGCAACAGGCGATAGCACAACGCGACCGCCAGCGCGCTCCACATGACTGAGAACAGCCGGATGGAGAAGGGGGAAGGTCCGGCCAGCATTATCCAGCCGGCCAGCGCCACGCGATGCGCGGGCGGGTCAGTGTCGTGTGTGGCGATGCTGACGCGCAGCACATCCGGCAGGTGAAGGGCGAAGTAAATGTTGTTGCCCTCGTCGAAGTGCAATGGCCGGCGCTCCAGGTCGATCAGCCGCAATGCAAACGCTGCGATCACGAGCGCGACTGCCGCTATCCCGGCGATGCGCCCGGCCATGTGTCCAGCACGGCCCTTTGCGCTTGTGCCATTGATTTGTGCGCTCATTTGAGTGTTAACGGTGTGGGGAGGCTGATGGCGGCGTCGCCGTTGTCGTTGGTTAGTGGCGCGCGCTGCCCTGTGACCGCATTGTACAGACCGACGATGATGCGCGCCGGGCCGGGCGCTGCCTCGGATTTGAATGTCAATTCGTGGTTGTCAACGATGTACTCGCCTGGTCGCCACCCTGTTGTCGGGCGCGCGCCTTGCGCGGGCAGGGCATCGCTCTGGGCGATCAGCCGGCCTTGCGCGTCGAGCACTTGCACGAATACGGTGTAGCTGGTTTCCGGCGTGGCATGCGCCTGCCAGATCAGGGTGATGGAGAGGGGCGCGCTGCGTTCGATTGTCTGTGGGTCGCCGGCCAGGGTGTACCCGATCAGGCTGCCGATGCCGGGAAGTGTTGCGCTGACCGGCGTTGTGTAAGCCGGCTCGACAAACTCGGCCGGCAGCGCGGCAATGGCATAGCGTGCCAGGGTGCGGCCATCCGGCAGGCGCAACTCGGCTGTGCCATCGGGCGCAGATGCTGGAATGCGGGCTTCGCGCCAGTCCAGGATGATGCCGGTTCCATCCGCGCGCGCCGGCACATCCACACGCCAGCCCGCGCTGGTATCTGCCAGCTCCAGGGGTGGTAGAGGGTCTTCGCTCTGCCATAGCAAGGTGAGCCGCAGACGATCGCCGTTGTGCAGGGGCGTTGCGCGCGGCGTGTCGGCATCATGGCGCAACAGGATCTGCCGGGTTGTGACCGTGATCGGCGTGTGCGCGGCATCGCCGGCCGGCGATGCCGCGCCGGACCAGTCCGCGCCGGGTTGTGTGATCCAGACGCTGACCTCCAGGTCTTTGCCGGCCGGCGCGCCGGTCGGCCCGATCACGTCATAGCCTGACAAATTGGATTCGTCGTACAGGCGGACGGTCAGGGGGTAGGCCCCGGCCGGGGCGCCATAAGGCAGGCGCAACAGTGGATAGGCAGCCAGTGTGTCGCCGGCATCAGCGGCATCGCTGGCGCGCTGATCGGCGCGCGCAAACACGGCGTCGGCGCGGGCAATCTCCCAGCCGAGATCGTTGCGGGCGATCAGCGCGACTTTGAGCGGCGCGCTGGTGCGTTGGCTGAGGATGATTTCGATGGGCAAGCACATTGCGCGCTCGGCAGTGAAAGCAGGCACTGTGCCAATGGCTGTGATCTGCGCTGGCTGGAACTGGCCGCTGAATGGCTGGGTGATTGGCAACTGCCCCGGCGCTTCGCTGTGCAGGTCGTTGCCCAGGCCAAAGGTCTCGTAATATTCCGGCGCGCGGACGCTGCCATGTCCAAGCATACAACTCAGCATACGCCGGTAATCGCCGCGTTGCGCGAACCAGAAATTCTCGGCAACTCGTCCTGACTGTGGCAGCCGGCCTGCCACAACGTCCCATTGCGCTGTCTCGGGCAGCACCAGGCGCTGTGCCTGCACCCCCATGCGCGGCCAGTAATAAGCCAACTCGTAGCGATCCACGTAGGAGCGCGCAATCACGGTGTCGTCGGCGGTCAGCGTGTTGGCGTAGTAGCGCATCAGGCCGCGCACATCATCGTGCTGATAGGCCGGATTGGACGCTGCGATGGCAATGCCGAGCGCCGACTGCGCCACAAGCGAAACGATGACGCCGGCGGCTATGAAGCGCGCTGCGACTCCCCGGGCCGGCCGGCCGGTCCGCGTCACCCCGCGCGTCAGTCCTCCGGCCAGCGCCACCAGCACGAAGGGCACGGCTGCGACCAGATAGCGCCCATGCAGGTTGATGCCCACATACGCAAGTCCCGCCAGCACGCCGGCCACAATCGAAATTGCGTGCAACGCCAGCCAGCGTGTGGCGGCTCTGCGCCAGTCCAATGCGACCAGCCAGATGACGAATGCAATGGCGCTGGTTGCGATCAGTTCAGATGATTGCCCGACCATGCTCCATGATCCTGCCCACACCGATTGCCAAATCTGCCCCGCTAATTCTGGCGTGAACGCGGGTGGCGAGACGACGGTCTGATTGGCAGCGGGCAACAATACGAACCTGGCAATAAGCCAGGGCGACCATAGCAGCCCAACCATGATTTGTCCGGCCAGCCAGGTCTGCCAGCGCGGCTGGCGCAGATTGCGCCGGGTCAGCCAGGCCAGCAGCGTGGCTGCGTTCAGCCACAAGGCGAAGATTGGACCGGTGCTGTGGCTGTACAGTAAGCCCAGTTCGGCAAGCCACAACGCAAGCCACACCTGCCGCGATTCTCGCTCGAGCAGGCGATGCCAGGCCAGCGCCGCGATGAGCGCCAGCGCAACCATCAGTCCGTACATGCGAATCTCTTGCGAAGCCCACCACAGTGGAGGTGAGCACGCTACCAGCAGCGCAGCCAGTACACCTGCGGCCGGGTTGAACAGCCGGCGGGCAAACTGGTAGGACAGGGGCACGGCCAGCAAGCCGATCATCACCGACAGCCAGCGCATGGCGAACTCACTGTCACCGCCCAGTCGCACGCTTGCATAGAGCAGCAGAAAGAAAAGTGGCGGATTGGTCGGATCGGCCGCAATTGCTGCCGGCAAATCGGGCTGGGTAGCCACGTGCCAGGCAATTCCCTCGTCGAACCACAGACTTTGCGCGTCGATGCGCCAGAAACGCAGCAGCGCTGCGCACAGAACCAGCGCGGATAAGAGCAGGGCGCGACGCAGGGTCATCTATCGAATTGTAACCACGCCCAATCGGACGGCTTCGGCGCCGGCAGTTGTGAGGATGCGCGTGTGGTCCTCGGCGCGATAGAGGCCGGCCCACAGCGTGTAGTCGCCCGGTGCGAGGGGGTCGCTGATCAACAGCGCGCGCTGGCTGATGATAGGAACGCTCGGCGTCCAGGTGAAGCTGGGCGCCAGTCCGTTGATTGGATCGCCATCGCTCTGAGCGACCAACTGGCCATCCGGCGAGATGAGGTGCACAAACACGATCAGATGCTCTGCAACCGGTTCTGGCGTGTTCCAGGTGAGTGACAGCGGTATCGAGTCGCCCAGGTCGGCGGTCTGAGCCACGGGCGCGTAGTCGAGTTGAATGCCTTTGCTGAATGTCACCCGCTCGGTTGTGACCACAGATGGATTGCGGGCCGGCGCGTATGTGGTATCAAACAGGAGCAACGTTGCGTCGCCTGCCGTCGATTGGGATGCCAGGGCAGCGTTCGTGCGCAGCCAACGGATGGACGGGCTGTCAGGCGCCTCGGCGTTCCCGCCGTATTCCAGCACCCAGATGCGGTGATGGGTGCGGGCAATGGGCGCCAGAGAATCATCTGCGGAATCGAGCGAGAGCGCGCCTGGATGCCATGTGACTCGGCCAGTCGTTTCGGGCGAGTAGCTGGTCATCATCCCTTCCATCCAGATGTAGGTACCCACGAGGATGTCGTTTTTTTGAACAGCACGCGGTTGCGCGTGAACAATGTCCTGAAGCTCTCGGCGCGGTCGGATGGCGCATGATGGAAGGAAATCAATCCGGCCAGGCTCAGGATGGCAAGGCCGGTCAGGGCCAGCGGGGGCAGGATGCGCGTGGCGGGGCGGGTTGTGTCAGGGGGCGTCGGCGTCCATCCAACCAGGAGACCAGCGGCCAGCACGAACAGATTGGGCATGGCATAAAGCAGAAAGCGCACCCCGAAGAAAGTCACGCGTTGCTGAAGCGCGACGCTGCCGGCGATCAAGAGGGCCAGTGATGCACCGAACCAGAAAGCAGGTCGTTGGCCGTGTGCATCTGGGTGTCGCCAGAGCCGCAGGGCACCGGCGATCGAGAGCGCAAATGCCAGCAGCGCGCCGGCGATTTTCAGTTCGGCGCCGGCAGAACTGCCAACGCTCATCTCGCTCAGGATAGTTTGGATGACTGCAACCGGCGTCGGCGGTTCGAATTTGGTTGACGAGCGTGCCGTGCTGACCAACAGCGAGTTGGCCATCAGGCCGAGCCAGATCGCCATGGGCAGGGCGGCCAGCACTTGCAGGGTCACGGCGCGCAGGATCGTGGGTTTGAAGCTGGGTGCTGTGCGCGACTGTATGGCGCTGCTCAGCCGTAGGCCGAGCAGCCACAGCCACTGCATGGCGAGCAGAGGGATGACGTAGTAATGCGTGGATAGTGCCAGCGCAGTGGTCGTGATGTAGGTGAGGGCTGCTGTGGGTAGCCGGCGCAAAGATGCGTCGGGATGCGCGACCAGCCGGATCCAGGCCAGCCACGACAGCGCCGTCAGGCCCGCGCCCATGGCATAGCCTTTGGCCTGTTGGGTGTACTCGATGGCGAATGGCGATAGCGCCACGAAGCCGGCGGCTACAAGCGCCGGCGCTGCGGGCAGGCGCAGTTGGCGAGCCAGTCGATACAGTGCGCCAATGGTCAGAACACCGAAGAAGACAGACAGGAGGCGGATGGCAAACGGCGTCGGGCCGGCGAGACTCATCCACAGGCCCAGGGCGAAACGGTGGCCGGGCGGATCGTTGTCGTAGGTTCTGATGGTCCAGTCCAGCACTTCAGCCGGCGACCGGACGCCGAAGAACACGTTGATACCTTCGTCGTAGTGCAGGGGGAGCCGGTCCAAATCTGCCACGCGCGCGACAAAGGCCACGAAGATGAGCGTGATCGCAACGAAGATCGTCCGGCCGCGAATGTCTGGCCGGGGCGCAAAGAAAGCGAATTCTGTTGTCTTCATCATCTTGCCAAAGACAGACGCGGTTCACGGCTGCTGACTGTCTGCGGCCATCAGGCGCAGCATGGCAAGGGCCTCATCTCGTGTGGTGATGTCGCCGGCCATCTGCGCTTCGCGCACAGACTCGATCATCTGGCCGATCTTCGGGCCGGGGGCGATGCCCAGCGCCAGCACATCTTCGCCCTGTATCAACGGTTGTGGGGCTACCTCTGGCGCGAAGCGGGTGTAGTAAGCGTCGAGGATCAATTCGGCCATGCGGCCGCGTCGCGCGCGGTCTTCACGGCGCGTATCTGCGCCGGCCTTGCCCATGCCGTCGGCCACACACAACAACGCCAGTTCGGGCATGCAATCGCCGGCGTCGCGCCACAGATGGTAGAGCGCGCGAAGAG
>DAOUDB010000173.1:0-36478 GCA_034431495.1 Thermoflexales bacterium | reverse complement strand
GGGTGAAAGCGATGGCAGAAGGCGGTCATGAACAGCGTGCGGCTGCGGCGGGCGAGTTCGGCCAACCGGGCAGCGGCGCGCGCATTGGCTTCCAGCGGCTTTTCGCACAACACCGGGATGCGCGCTTCGAGAAACGGCCGGCAATGTTCGAAGTGCAGCCCCGGCGGCGTGCAAATGCTCACGGCGTCCAGATCATCGACAGCGGCCATTTCCTGCGGCGATTTGGCGATGCGCGCGTCGGTCTCACGCCCCAGCGTCTCGGCCGCCGCAGGAACCACATCGTGCACGCTCACGATATCGACTTCGGGAATGCTGCGGTATGCGCCCACATGAGCGCGCGCGATGCCGCCGCATCCAACGATTCCTACACGCAGTCTGTCGGCCATGTTTGTTTCCTCCTGATGGCTTGGCACGCCCCGCTATGTGGCAATGCCACCGGTCTCGATCTTAAACTGTCCGCACCGGCCAGATGTGTGACGTCACAAGTGTGCAGCATTTTCGGCGCGCAGGCAAGCGCGCTTACCAGCGCGCCGGCAGGGCAGACAGGGCAAGCCAGGCGGCTTGCCCTATAACGCGCGGCGAGACGGGTTAGACTCACAACATGGCAAGAGTCATGTTCATGGGCACGCCCCAGTTCGCCGTGCCAACCCTCCACGCGCTTCTGTCGCATCATGAAGTCGTTGCTGTCGTCACGCAGCCCGACGCTCCTGCCGGGCGTGGGCGCGCGGTGTTACCCTCGCCGGTGAAAACGCTGGGACTTGAACACGGCGCGCCGGTGTTGCAACCCGAATCGCTGAAGCCGCCCGAAGTGGTGGATCAACTGCGCGCCTATGCGCCCGACGTGATTGTGGTGGCGGCGTTTGGGCAGATTCTGCGCCGGCCTGTGCTGGAGTTGCCGCCGCATGGGTGTGTCAATGTGCACGCCTCACTGTTGCCACGCTGGCGCGGCGCCTCGCCGATCAGCGCGGCCATTGCTGCCGGCGACGAAGTGACCGGCGTCACTATCATGCAAATGGATGCCGGCCTGGACACCGGCCCGATTCTGTCTCAACGCAGCGAAGCCATCCGGCCCGATGACACTGCCGGCGCGCTGGGAGCGCGCCTGGCCGAGCTGGGCGCCGCGCTGTTGATCGAGACGCTGCCGGGCTATCTGGCCGGCCTCATTCAGTCCCAGCCGCAGGACGAGACGCGCGCGACCAAATGCGGCTTGCTCAAAAAAGAAGACGGGCGCATCGACTGGCAGCGCAGCGCCGTCGAAATCGAACGGCACGTGCGGGCCATGTCGCCCTGGCCGTCGGCGTTCACACGATGGGAAGGCCGGCTGTTGCGCGTGTTGCGCGTGGCCGCGCGGCGTGTGGACGCGCAGCAAGCCGCGCTGCCGCCCGGCGGGGTCTTCGTTGCTGGTAAGGCGCTGTGTGTCCGGTGTGGCGACGGCGCTGTTGAATTAGTCGAAGTGCAGCCGGAGGGCAAGCGCCCCATGTCCGGCGAAGAGTTTGCGCGCGGCCAGCGCAACTTGGCCGGCAGTCGATTGGGGGATTGAGCATTCGGCATATCGTGGCCGGTTGACGCCCGCCACACGCGCGTTTATCCTTGCGCGCATGCAAACCCAAGCCGTTGTGGAGCCTCATATTGCGCCCGGCGCGCAAGACATGTCATCCCTCTCAGCTTCTCTCGTCAACACTGCCGGCATGACTGATGCCGGCATGACTGATGCCGGCATCGCCATTCTGGAGAGCATCCAGCAACGCGTGCTGTGGCTGGCCACCAATATCATCCATCATGCCAACCATGTCCGCCCCAACCCGGAGGGTGTAAAGATCGGCGGCCATCAGGCGTCCTCCGCTTCGGTCGTCAGCATCATGACGGCGCTGTATTTTCACTTCCTGCGCGAAGGCGATCGTGTGTCGGTCAAGCCGCACGCCTCGCCGGTCTTTCACGCCATCATGTCGCTGTTGGGTGCGCTGCCCAAACGCTACCTCACCACGCTGCGCCAGTTCGGCGGCCTGCAAGCCTATCCCAGCCGCACCAAAGATGTGGATCCTGTGGACTTCTCCACCGGCTCGGTGGGATTGGGCGCAGTGGCGCCGGCCTTTGCGGCGCTGACGCAGCACTACGCGCATGCCCATTTCGGCGACACCGACGCCCAACGCTTCATCGCGCTCAGCGGTGACGCCGAACTTGACGAGGGCAACGTCTGGGAAGCCATCATCGAAGAGTCTTTGCAAGACTTGCGCAATGTGATCTGGATCATCGACCTGAACCGGCAAAGTCTCGATCGGGTGGTGCCGGGTGTGCGCGCCGGCCGGCTTAAACAGATTTTCGCTGCCTGTGGCTGGCAGGTGCTGGAGGCGAAGTATGGGCTGCGCCTTCAGGCTGCTTACGCCCGGCCGGGCGGTCAGGCGCTGCGGCAGTGCATCGACGACATGAGCAATGAACAGTATCAAAGCCTGATTCGCAGCGATGGCCCAACCATCCGCAAAGCGTTGTCCGAATACCCGAACAGCGCCGACATCGCCCGCGCCATCGCGCCTGTCACAGACGCGGAGTTGCCCAGCCTGTTGGCAAATCTGGGCGGACACGACCTGCGCGTGTTGTTGCAAGTGCTGGCCAAAGCCGGCAGCACTTCACAACCTACCGTGATCTTTGCGTACACGATCAAGGGCTGGGGGTTGCCAATCGCCGGTGATCCGCTCAACCACTCGGCCCTGCTCAGCCCGGAGCGCATGGCAGCTTTTCAAAGGTTGCTCGGCATCGATGATGCGCATCAGTGGGATGGCTTTGACCCCGACTCGCCCGAAGGGCGCTGGTGCGCCCAGTCGGCCGAACGACTGGGCCTGCGCGCGCAGTCACCCGATGGCGTGCGCCGCCCGCGTTCTGCGCGTCCGCCGGCTATCACGCCCGCAACTATTCCACAGGCGTTGAATGCGTCGAATCTGCCAGTAGCTTCCACACAAGAGGCGTTCGGGCGCGCGTTGTTGCGACTGGCCGACGCGCCTGGTTTGGGCGAACGCATTGTCACTTCTTCGCCCGATGTCAGTGTGTCGACCAACCTGGCCGGCTGGATTAACAAAGTCGGCACGTTCTCGCTGCGCGCGGCAACTGACTATGAAGCAGGTCGCGCGCGGGCGTTGAACTGGCAAGCCGGCGCGATGGGCCGGCACATCGAACTGGGCATTTCGGAGATGAACCTGTTCATGCTGCTGGGGCAGCTTGGTCTGTCGCACGAGATCAACGGGCAGATTCTGTTTCCCATCGGCACCGTGTACGACCCGTTTGTCTGTCGCGGCCTCGATGCGTTGATCTATGGGTTGTACTCTGGCTCGAAGTTCATTTTTGCCGGCACACCCAGCGGGGTGACGCTTTCGCCCGAAGGCGGCGCGCATCAGTCGTCGGTCACGCCCTCGTTGGGGTTTGAGTTGCCCAACTTGGACTTTTGGGAGCCGTGCTTTGCAGTCGAAGTGGAATGGGCGCTGATCGAGGCGCTGCGGCAGTGCTGCGACCGCGCAGAGGGCCGCAGCACCTATCTCAGGTTAAGCACGCGGCCGGTTGAGCAAGCTTCGATGCAGCCGGCTGTTGATCGGCTCGGCCTCGACGCCTTGCGCCGGCAGGCGCTGGCCGGCGGCTATCGCATTCGCGTGGCCACCCAACGCAACCCGCTGGTTCATCTCGTGACCTGTGGCGCCGTGCTGCCCGATGTGCTGGCAGCGGCGGATTACCTGGAACGCGAAGGTGTGGGCGCCAACGTCGTGCACCTGACCCGCCCGCGCCGGCTCTACGAGGACTGGAAACAGCATGGCCGCGAGACCCGACACCTGGCGACGCTGATTCCCGAAGATGAGCGTAACGCGCCGATTGTCACCGTCCACGATGGCGCGTCGCATGCGCTGGCCTGGATGGGCAGCGCTTTCGGGCAGCGCACCGTTTCGCTGGGCGTGGATCGGTTCGGGCAGTCGGGCAGCCGGCAGGACGTGTACCGCTACATGGGCATCGACATGCTCAGCATTGCGGCGGCCGCGTTCAGGCTGCTGGATGAGCCGTAGCCTGCCGCTCGATCTCTTACAATGCGGGCATGACCCTGCCATCTCCATCGCCGGACGCCGGCTCATTGAACGCTGCGTCGTTGGACGCCGCGCATGCCGAAGCGCTGAGGCTCGTTGAGAGGTTCGAGCGCAACCTGTCGCACTATCTGTCGCCGGCCTATCAGGAAGCCGAACTGCGCCAGGATTTTCTGGACAGGTTCCTCGCCGCCCTGGGCTGGGATGTGTATCACATCACGCAGACCAATCCGGCGGAACAGGAGGTGAAGATCGAGCGCGGGGTGGCAGTGGTCGCAGCCCAAAAACGCGCCGACTACGCTTTCTATCTGGCCCCCAACGTCCGCGACCCGCGCTTCTTTGTGGAGGCGAAGAAGCCCAGCGTCGATCTGCTGCGCAACGCCGACGCGGACTTCCAGACGTATTACACCCGGCGCTGCGAATCGCTCGACCGGCAGATCGACGCGCTGGTGTGCGAGTTGTACGGCCTGACGGCGGAGGAAATCGCGCTGGTGGAAGGATAAAATGCCCGGCATGGAAACAGTGCTGCCCGGCGCGGTTGATCGTGAAACGGCCGAAATGGTGACCCGGTTGCGCGACGAACTCCGGCGCGCGCTGGGCGACAATCTGCGCCGTCTGACGCTGTACGGCTCTCGCGCGCGAGGCGACGCGGCCCCCGATTCTGACGTGGATGTGCTGGTGGTGCTGGAGCGCGCTGACGAGCCGGCCCGCCGGCGGGTTCATCAGCTTGCCTATCGACTGATGTGGGAGAGCAACTTCGAGCGCCTGCTGACGCTGAACATCATCGACGCGGCGCACTACGCGCGATTGACCGTCCGGCGCTCGTCGTATCTGCGAAATGTCGAGCGGGAGGGCGCTGTGCTATGGCCGACGCCGGCATGACCGAAGTCGAGCTATGGCTGGATCGCGCGCAGTCCGGCCTGAAAGCTGCCGAGTCGCTGGCCGGGGCCGGCCTGTTCGATGACGCGATATCGCGCGCCTATTACGCCATGTTTTACGCCGCGGTCGCTATCACCAGAAGCTGATCGAAGCATTCGAATGGCGACAGAGGGCTGATTACGATGTGTTCTGGAACGCCGGCGAAGACGAAGCAACTGCGATCATCCGGGACGCCCGCGAATTTCTGCAACAGATCGCCGAGTTGCTGAAGAATGCCGGTTGACCTCGCGCGAGCCGGCGTTGCGAATCGCTCGACCGGCAGATCGACGCGCTGGTGTACGAGTTGTACGGCCTGACGGCGGAGGAAATCGCGCCGGTGGAAGGGCGGTGAATGGCGTTGCGCGGTCCTACCAGGAAGCCGGCCTATGGAATACGCCTTCGGCGTCGCTCAGCGCAGGCGGGAACTGGCAGGCGGCCAACCGCCGGTTTCGCCGAAGCTACTACCGGGGGGTATGCTCACATTATTATCCCAATGGCGCGCGCTGTCAAACTTTGAGAGATGCCATCAGAGACTGGCGCGAGGCATTGCGCCCGGCTTCGTCAATCGTCACCTGCCAGCAGCGTCTCCACCCAGGCTTGCAATGAGCGCGCCGGTTCCGCCGGCACGCTCGCGCCCAGCGCCGCCGCCATCTGCGCCGCCTTATCACGGATATCGCGCTCGGCGGCTTCGTGGCCGGCCACCAGCGCCAGCAACTCTGCCGCCGGCCCCGGTTGCCTCATTTCGGCCAGTCGCCGCCCCTCGCCCAGCAGCGCCTTCATCACCAGCGGCAGCGCCCGCGACGACCACGCCAGCGCCAGCGCCTCGCGCAAGTGCAAACGCGCCGCCGGCCAGTCTGCGCTCAGGCAGGCAACCTCGCCCAGAATAGTCAGGCCGGTGATCGTCATCCATTGATCCTGAATCTGGCGCGCCAGTTGCAGTGCCTGCCGGCCATCGGCGCGCGCCTGATCGAGATCACCCAGTTCGATTGCCACTTCGGCCAGATTGGCGAGCGCCATCGCCTCGCCCTCGCGGTCGTTGAGCTGCCGGCACAGGGTCAGGCTGTCGCGGTAGCGCGTCTGCGCGGCCTGATACTGGCCCAGCACGTGATAGACGGTAGCCAGATTGTTCAGGTGCATGGCGGTGCGAAAGTCGTCGCCCAACTCACGCCCGGCGCGCAAACATTCCTCGAACAGATCGCGGGCAGTGGCATAGTCGCCGGCGCTGCACGCCACATCGCCCAACCCGTTGAGCGCCGACAACACCAGATGAGGATCGCCGTTGCGCCGGGCGGCATCCAGGCTGCGCGTCAGCGCAAGGCGGGCTGCGTCCAGATCGCCGGCGCCCATATGCGCCTGGCCGATGAGAAACCAGGCCGACGCCGCGCCGGCCTGATCGTCGATCTGTTGCGCTTCGGCCAGCGCCCGCTCGGCCCGGCAGACCACCTCTGTGTACAGACCCAGTTTGCGCGCCGCATTCGCCAGGCCGTTCAGGCACATTACGCGATCGCGGCGCAGGTCGGGGTCGTCGGCAGACCTGAGGAGGCGCAGACTTTCGGCCAGCGCTATTTGAGCCTGTTCGAGCCGGCCGAGCCGGATGAGCAACAGCCCCAGCCGGGTGAGGCCGCGCGCAACAGCCGCCCGCCACTCTGGCGGGCTGTCTGGCTCTACGAGGTTGCCGAGAATGCTGAAAAGGGATGCACCCTCCTCAATGCGGTTGCTGCGTTGGAAGAAGCGGTACAGCGGATCGGCGGCATCTCGTACCCACGCGGCAGCGCGCCGGGTCACGCTCCAGTGCCAGGCCTGGCGCACGTTTTCCAGGTCACGCGTGATAGCCTCCAGCCAGGCTTGCTGCGCCGGGCCGTCGCTAGCCGGCTGCGGTTCGAGCGTTGCCAGCCAGGATGTGTAATGCGCGGCATGACGGGCTGAAGACGCCTCCGGATCGCCGGCGCGCGCGGCCAGTTTCTCGGCGGCGTATTGTTGAATGGCCGGATGCAGGGCGCGCCGGTCTGTGCCGGCGTGGCTGAGCAGCGACTTGTCGAGGAGCGCCGACAACAAAGCGTCGATCCGGGGCGAGATGGCCGGCCCAACCACTGCCGCCGCCGCCTCGCGTGTGAAACCGCCGCGAAAGACCGACAGACAGGCCAGACACGCCTGCTCGTCCGGAGAGAGCAGCGCGAAGGAGTGATCGAAGGTGGCGCGCAGGCTGCGCTGGCGGGCCGGAACATTGGGCGCTGCGCTGTTCAACACGTCGAGGGTGCGGGCAATCTCGCGGGCGATTGTCTCGCACGAGCGCTGCCAGGTTGCCGCCGCCGCCAGTTCGATACCCAGGGGCAGACCATCGACCATCTGGCAAATGCGCGCCACGGCGGCGCGCGCTTCGGCAGTCCAGGCGATGGCGCGATTGACGCGACGGGCGCGCTCGGTGAAGAGATGAAAGGCCGGTGTGTCGTCGGCAAGCGGATCCCGCGCCGTATCAGCGCGCGCATAGTCCAGCCCATCGAGAGGGAACAGCCACTCCTCTTGCAGGTTGGTGCGCTCACGCGAGGTGAGCAGAAACACAACGCCGGGCGCTTCGCCCAGGATGCGGGCCAGCAGGCCGGCGCCGTCATCCACCAGATGCTCGAAGTTGTCGAGGGCCAGCAACATCGTTCTGGGGCGCAGAGCGTTGATGAGTTGCTGCTCTGGCATCTCGCGTTCTGTGAAGCGCAGACCCATGACGCCGGCGATCGCAGAGACAATGCCCGACGCATCGTCGATGGCGTCGAGCGGCGCGAAGAAGACGCCATCGTCAAACAAGCCGGCCTGTTCGCGCGCCGCCTCGATAGCCAGACGACTTTTGCCCACGCCACCCGGCCCAATGATGGTGATCAGGCGGCACTGCGAATCGGCGAACAGATCGGCCAACTCGCGCAACTCGCGGTCGCGGCCGATGAAGGAGGTGGCCGGCGCCGGCAGCGCGCAGGGTGGCATGGGCGCAGTCTGAAATGCCGGCCCACCTGCGACCGCGCTGCGGCGAATCGACTCGAAGAGTGCTTGCAGTTCCGGCGCCGGTTCGATGCCCAACTCCTGGGCCAGATAGCGACGGCAGGCGTGATACTGCTGCTGGGCGGCGCTCCATTGTCCGTTGACAGCCAGCAGACGCATGACGGTTGCAACGGCTGCCTCGTCCCAGGGCGCCAGTTCGACCAGCCGTTGCGACAGGCGACTGGCCTGCCCAAAGTCGCCGCGCCGCTCGTAATACGTCATCAACAGAGACAGGCCCTCGTTCATCTGGCTGCTGAGCGCCTCGCGCCAGACCGTGATCCACTCATCCAACAGTGGCGCGTCGCCGATCTCGCTATGGTCGAGGAAATGGCCGCTGTACAAGGCCAACGCCTGTTCGAGCCGGCGAATGTTGGGCCGGCGGAAGCCTCGCCTGTCGATGCCGGCTTGCTCTCGGAGCGCATCTACGATCGTCGCCTGAAACGCACGGGCATCGACCCAGCAGTCGAGATCGGGGTGCAGCGCGACGGTCTCGCGTTCTGCAAGCAGAACGGGCGAGGCAGTGTGATCGTCAGTGAGCGTCTTGCGCAGCGCAGAGAGCGCCTGGCGCAGGCTGTGCAACGCTTTGGATTCGGGCTGATCGGGCCAGAGCAGACCGGCCAGGTGCTCACGCGAGTGTGGGCGATCCGATTCCATCGCCAGATACGCCAGCAGTGCGCGGGTCTTGTCGGTGGCAAAGCGTGTCACAGGCCGGCCGTTCAGCTCGGCCCGAAAACCACCCAGCAACCAGACGCGCAACTCTGCGCCCGCGCCGTGCATGTCGTTGTGCGCGCCCATCGCAGAAAGATTATAGGGGGCTTGGCCGGCGTCGCTGCGCCATTGCCCCAGCCTGTCGAAGTTGCCGCAGCCGCTGTCCTTTGACGCCGCTTTGACGCCGGCGCGTCATGATGCGCGCAGATCATGGACACCGGGATGACCCGCTACCACTCGTTCCTGCTGCGTATCTGGCACGCCGGCGACCCGGCGCGTCCACAATGGCGCGCCTCGCTCGAAGACACGCGCACACGCAAAGCCGTCGGCTTCACCAGCTACGAGGCGCTGCTGCAATTCCTGCGCGAACTGGACGAGGGAGACAGATTTTCAGATTCCCAGACTCGCAAAGGCTCTGAGAATCCAGAATAGGAGACATGATGCGCGCAACACACATTACAGCTATTCGAATGGCCTGCATGGCGGCTCTGGTGGCCGCCTCACTGGGACTGGCCCGGCCCGGCTTGGCGCAATCGGACACGCCGGTCGAAACCGCGCCCGCCACTGAAGCAGAACCTATCCCCACCCTGCCCGACACACAAGACGAACCACACGATACGCAAGACGCAACACGCGACACGCAATACGAGACACGCAATACGCAAGACAAAATACGCGATACGCAATACGAAATACGCACTACCGACGACGCCCAGCCTGAAATCGCTGCGGCAATCGCTTACACCTACACCACCGTCATCACCGTGACCAGCAGCGCAGACGACGGCGGCAACAGCCAGACCTGCGCCACCTCTCCTTGCACCCTGCGACGCGCGATCAACCAGGCGCGCGGGTTGAGCGCGGCGGCCCGGCCGGTGTTGATCGCGTTCGATCTGCCGTACACCGACACAGGCTATATCGCTGCGCCGAATATCTGGGCCATCTCGGTGAACAGCGCCAACTCCGGCTCGGAGGTGTTTGCCTTCCGTGACTTCGGCACAACCGGCCGGGTCATCATCGACGGGGCCACGCAGCCGCGCGGGCGCGCGTTCAGCAGCGGCCCGCGCGTGATTCTGGCTGGCGACAACAACAAGGGCGCATTTACCTTGACCGGCGGTAACAACGTCATCCGCTGGCTGGGATTTCAGGGATTTGGCGACCGCATGGTGTCTGTGCCGGGCACGAGCAACAATCTGGTCGAATCTAACTGGTTCGGATTAGCTGCAACCGGCATCAGCATTGTGTTGCGCGACCCCAACGACCCGGAGAAAGGCAGCGGCGAGGTGGGTGTTTACGTGCAGAGCGGCGGCGTCAACAACATCGTGCAGCTCAACAAGCTGGCCGGCCTGGATCAGGCTGCCATTGCGCTGGATGGCAACCAAAGCTACGTCTTGAGCAACACGGTGGGGTTGCGCGTCAATGGCACACTGCCCACAGTGGCGTGGAACCGCCAATGCCGGCCCAATGCGCGCTACTTCAACTGGTTTGGCGGCGCGGGGATCAAGATCAACGGGCAGAATAATGTCGCGCAGGGCAATCAGATTGCCGGCCTGTTGTACCAGAGCGCGGACCCTTTCAGCACGCCGGAGGACGCCATCACCGTCAGCGGACGCGGCCATGTCGTGCGCGAGAACACGATCGGTCAGGCCGGCTATACCTGCGGCGAGGGCATCTTCATCGGCGGCGCGGCCGGCGCGCATTCGATTCAGATCGTCACCAACACCGTAGCCAACACGGGTGGCAAATCGGGCATCCTGGTTACGGGCGGACAGTTCGGCTATGACCTGAACGCTGTGACGGTGCGCGCCAATGTCATCACCGGCAATCGGGCCAATGCGTTTGCTTTTGGCGACACCGTGCCGTCGAACTTGCAGAATTTCAATCCGGCGGCAGTCAGCAGCATCGCCGGCACAACAGTGAATGGCACGGCCGGCGCAGGCAGCCCATGCGCCAACTGCCGGGTCGAACTCTTCCTGGATGTGATCGACACCGTCACCGAGACGCGCCAATCGCTGGCGATTGTGACTGCCAATGCCAGCGGCAACTGGTCGGCCACGTTGCCGCGCACGCTGGCGATCACCGAGGGCATCCGCACGGCCAGCACGACGGTGGTCGATGGGCAGATCACACATCCGAGCGGGGTGTATAGCGCCGGCACGACTACCAAAGTGTCGCCGTTGTACACGCAGGCCGGCGCGCCGGCGCCTGTGCCGCCGCTGGCGCCGGCCTGGTCTGAACCTTCGCCCATCTTTGGTGTGAATTACACCGCGCCGCCTGCGCCGCCCACGACCTTCAACGCTGTGATCACGGTGACTAGCGCCGCCGATCCCGACGACAGCAGCAGCTACACCTGCGCGCGCGATCTGCCCGGCCCGCCCGCGCCAGCCCCCGACGGCCTGTGCACACTGCGCCGCGCCATCATCGAGGCAACGCAGTTGATCTACAACACACCCTCGGCCCGGCCGGTTTTGATCCGCTTCAACATCCCGACCGGCGACCCCGGCTACAGCGCAGCCGATGGCGCATGGATCATTCAGTTGTTCAACACGTCGCAAACGAACGCATTGCCCACGCTGGGCAGCACCGATGTCAATCTGAGCGGAGCGGTAGTTGTGTCTGGCACGACGCAGCCGAACTACGGCGGCAACCGGCCCAGCGCGCCGCGCATCATCGTGCGCGGGCCGGCCGGCGGCGCGAAGAACGGCCTGGTGGTCAATGGCAACGGCAACGTCATTCACGGGCTGGCGTTCCAGCAACTGAAGGACATGCTGATTCTCAACCACAACGATAACGTGGTGAGCGGCAACTGGTTCGGGCTGACGGTGAATGGCCTGGGCGTGCATCTGCGCAACCCGGCCCAGCCGCAGGAGGGCGGCGGCAGCGGCGCGGTGCAAACTTCGGCCGGCTCTGGACACAACTTGATTGCCAACAACGTGATTCTGGGCATGAGCGGCGATGGCATCAATGTGGCCGGAGCCATTGGGGGGAATGACACGGTCATCCGCGAGAACTTTATCGGCACGCGCGCCAACGGCACGATCGATGTGGCGGCGGTCAGCCCGGCCAACCGCTGTAAACCCAACATGGCCAGCAACAACTGGTTCGGCGGGGCCGGCATCAAGCTGAGCGGGCTGCGCCATCAGGTGTTGAGCAACACGCTGGTTGGGCTGTTGATCCAGGGTGGCGCGTTGCAAACGCCGCCGCATGCCATCAACGTGCTGAGCGGTCAGGATCACCTGATCCTGGGCAACCGCATCGGGCGCGATGCGTTGGGCGCGGATGTGTGGACATGCGGGCGCGGCATCGATTCGAGCGCCGGTTTTGTGCGCATCTATTCCAACATCCTGGTGAACACCAACTGGCAGGCCGTGTTCATCAATGGCGGCTACACCTCCATCAACGCCAACGCCGTGCGCTGGAACGTGATGCTCACCTCGACCGCGCCGATTGACTTTGGCGACAGCGTGCCAGAGCCGCTGAAGCTGTTTGCGCCGGCGCGCGTAACGGCGCTGAAAGGCGTCCACATCACGGGGACGCACACATCGTATTGCCCGTTTTGCTGGGTGGATGTGTATCTGGACGATGCGGACAGCGTAGCCGAGGCGCTGGCGTATCTGGGCACGGCCACTGCGGACGTCAATGGCACATGGACATTCACGTTGCCGGCGCCTTTGGCGACGGGTCAGGGGGTACGATTGGTCACGATTTCGCGCGACTATGGCGTGATCCCGAACTTCGAGGCCGGCACGAGTACGCGCATGTCGATGTTGTTCACCGGCACATTCAAGGCGTATGTGCCAGTAGCGCGACGGTGAGAGACTGAGAGACTGAGGCCGGCTGCTATAATCCTCGCGGTTCGCCTGAGTTGATCGTTACGTTGCAGGGGCGGGTTTTCAGACCCGCCCTTGTCAATGCGGACACAGTCCGTCTATTCCACAGATCGATATGCTGAAGAATTTTCTGAACCGGTTGGTCGGCGATGACACCACCAAAGCCCTGGCCCGGCTGGCGCCAATGGTAAGCCGGTGCGCCGATTTGGAGCCGGAATACATGAAGCTGACCGACGCCGAGTTGCGCGCCAAGACGGACGAATTTCGCCGCCGGCTGGCCGACGGCGAGACGCTCGACAATCTGATGCCCGAAGCGTTTGCGGCGGTGCGCGAGGCAGCCCGGCGCAATCTGGGCATGCGCCACTACGACGTGCAACTGGTCGGCGGCGCATTGCTGCACCAGGGCAAAATCGCCGAAATGCGCACCGGCGAAGGCAAAACGCTGGTCGCCACGCTGCCGCTGTATTTGAACGCGCTGGCCGGACTGGGCGCGCACCTGGTCACCCAGAACGACTATCTGGCCAAGCGCGACGCGCAATGGATGGGCGCGGTGTATCACGCGCTCGGCCTCAGCGTCGGCATCATCCAGAGCGCCGGCGAGGCCCGCCCGGACGACGCCTCTTACCTGTACGACCCCACCTACCCCTCCAAAGACGACCGGCTGGTGAACCTGAGGCCGGTAAAGCGCGCCGAGTGCTACCGCGCCGACATCACCTACGGCACGAACAACGAGTACGGCTTTGACTACCTGCGCGACAACATGACGCAGGACTTGAGCGAGTGCGTGCAGCGCGTGGACGAAGACGGCCAGCCGTTGTTGTACTTCGCCGTGATCGACGAGGTGGACAACCTGCTGATCGACGAAGCGCGCACGCCGCTCATCATCAGCGGGCAGGCCGATGAGCCGTCGCCGCTGTACAAGCGGTTCGCCGATTTGGTGCGCCGGCTGGAGCCGAGCAAAAACAACGACCCCAAGAATCCCGACGGGGATTACATCGTCGAAGCCAAGACCAAGAACGTCACGCTGACCGAACAGGGCATCATCCACATCGAGAAGATGCTGGGGATCGAGAACCTGTACTCGGCCGAGCACGCCGAGATGACGCCCTATCTGGACAACGCGCTGCGCGCCCACGCCATCTACGAGCGCGACCGGGATTACGTGGTCAGCGATAAACGCGAGATCATCATTGTGGATGAGTTCACCGGCCGGCTGATGTATGGCCGGCGCTTCAGCGAGGGCCTGCACCAGGCGATCGAGGCCAAGGAAGGCGTGAAGGTGCAGCGCGAATCGCTGACCTACGCCACGATCACCTTCCAGAATTTCTTCCGCATGTACGAGAAATTGTCCGGCATGACCGGCACGGCCATGACCGAAGCGGAGGAGTTCTTCAAGATTTACAACCTCGAAGTCGTGCCGCTGCCCACCAACATCGAGTACCAAGCCATGCAGAAAAAGCTGGTGGAGCAGAAGGACAAGTTTGTCGATGGCTCGCCGGTGACGGTGTTTGTCGATCCCAAGAACCCCGGCCGCAAGTATTACCGCCGGCTGGACTATGCCGACCTGGTGTACAAGACGCGCGACGCCAAGTTCAAAGCGGTGGTCAATGAAATCGCCGAGGTGCACAAGGCAGGCCGCCCGATTTTGGTTGGCACCATCGCCATTGAGACAAGCGAAATGCTGAGCGAGATGCTGCGGCGCAAAGGCATCGAGCATCAGGTGCTGAACGCCAAACAGCACGAGAAAGAGGCGGTCATTATTGCGCAGGCCGGCCGGCTGGGCGCGGTGACGATCGCCACCAACATGGCCGGCCGCGGCGTGGACATTCTGCTCGGCGGCAACCCGGAGGGCATCGCGCGCGAGCGGGTGCGCAAGCAGGGCGTCGACCTGACCGAAGTGCCGAAGGAAGTCTGGCAGGCTGCGCTGGCCCAGGCGGAAGCCGAAACCAGCGAGCAGAAAAAGCAGGTGCTCGAACTGGGCGGCCTGCACGTCATCGGCACAGAGCGGCACGAGGCCCGACGCATCGACAACCAGTTGCGCGGCCGCTGCGCCCGCCAGGGCGACCCCGGCTCCACGCGCTTCTATGTGTCACTGGAAGACGAGTTGATGATGCGCTTCGGCGGCGAACGGGTCAAAGGGCTGATGACACGTCTCAACATCGAGGATGATGTGCCGCTCGAATACGGCATCCTCAGCAAGAGCATCGAGCAGGCGCAGGAAAAGGTGGAAGGCTACAACTTCGACCTGCGCAAGCACGTCATCAAGTACGACGACGTTGTCAACAAACAGCGCGAAGTGATCTATGCCCAGCGCCGCATGATCCTGGAGAAGAACGACCTGCGCGAGTCGGTCATGGGCATGGTGAACGACGAGCTGAAAGCCATCGTCGATGCGCACACGAGCGATGAGGCCACCGAGGACTGGGACTTGACCGGCCTGGTGAACGAGGCGCGCCTGATCGTGCCAATCCCCAAAGATTTCGACGCCGAGAAATGGAAGAAGGGCACCCGCGATGAGATGTTGCAGGAGCTTCAGGCCATGGCGGCCGCGCGCTACGACGCCGGCCTGAAAGAGTTCGGCCAGGTGCTGCTGACGCAGATGAAGCTGTCCAACGTCACGTTGGCTGCCATGCGCGAGAGCCGCGACCCCTTCATGCGCAACATCTACGCCTGGGCCAGAATCCACCTGGGCGAGGCGCTGACGCCGGATCTGGAATCACTGCCGCTGAATGACGTTCCTGCGGACTATGCCGAGGCCATCAACAATGCCTTCACCGACGGCGTGCGCCTGACGCGCGACCGGCTGATTCTCATTCAGACCGTCGATCAGTTCTGGGTGCGCCACTTGACCGATCTGGACGAGTTGCGTGAGGGCATCGGCCTGCGCGCCTACGCACAGCGCGATCCGCTGGTGTCATTCCGCACCGAAGCCAGCAATATGTACGCTGATATGCTGGACGCCGTCCGGCGGCAGGTGTCGCAGCGCATCTTCAACATTCAGTTCAACGTGCCGCAGCAGACGCAACGGCAGCAGCGCCAGGCGGCGCAGCAGTTGCAGCGCGCGGCGGCCAGCCGGCCACAGAACCTGCGCGCATCGGGCGGCAGCGCTGCATCGGCGACCAAGACGGCACCGGTGAAAGTGCCGGCCGGCCAGAAGGTGGGGCGCAATGACGTGTGCCCGTGGTGCGACAGTGGCAAGAAAGTGAAGCACTGCGCGTGCGAAGGCGCGCGCAAGTTCAGGGGCGAAATGTAGCCGACGGTAGGTCATGCAAGCCCCCGTGTCAACATCTTCTTTCGCGATTCACTTGCTCAGCGACGGCGTCAGCTACTGGGACGGTGGTGGAGCATTTGGCCTTGTGCCGCGCCCAAAGTGGATGAAGCTCCTGCCGCCGGACGAGCTTAACCGCGTGCCGCAGGAATTGCGCTGCGCGCTGATTCAGACCAGCGGGCAAAACATCCTGGTGGATTGCGGCGTGGGCGACAAGCCGAACGACGTGATCGCCACGCAGTATGAGGTGCGCCGGCCACATGGCCATCTGTTGGATGATCTGGCGCGGCACGGCCTGACCCCCGGAGACATTCATGCCGTGATACTGACCCATCTGCACGGCGATCACGCCGGCTGGGCCACACGCATTCTGGGAACGCCGGGCGACGATCCGCTGAACTGCGCGCCCACGTTTCCCAACGCGCGCTACTACGTGCAACGCCAGGAGTATCACGACGCCACCCACACCAACGAGCGCACGCGCAACACCTACTTCCCGGTGAACTACCTGCCGCTGATGCGGGCCGGCGTGTTGACGCTGCTCGATGGCGAGGCAGAGATTGCGCTGGGGGTGCGCGCCGTTCCCACCCCGGGTCATACGGCAGGACATCAGTCGGTCGTGGTCGAGTCCGAGTCCCATCCGCCTATTCTGATTCTGGGCGACTTGGCAACGTACATGATCCAGTTCGCCCGGCTTCCGTGGCTCACGGCATACGATGTGTTGCCGCTCATCACCATCGAAACCAAGCGCGCCTGGCAGCAGTGGGCGTACGCGCGCGAGGCTGTGCTGGTCTCGCCGCACGACACGCAGATCCCAGCCGGGCGGCTGGTGAAGACAGACAAAGGCTTCTTCGACATCGAGCCTGTGGCTCTTTGAAGACGCGCCGCAGGCATCCTTCCAATCACCATGTCATTCCAGATAAAACCCCTGTCGATACCGGAAGTCGTGCTGGTCGAAACGCGCACGTCACCCGACAACCGGGGCCACTTCCGAGAGGTGTTCAAGGCGTCCGTGTTCGCCAGACTGGGTCTGCCGGCGAATTTCGCGCAGGACAACCTGTCGCACTCGGTTCGGGGCGTGTTGCGGGGTCTGCACTATCAAAAAGACCCGGGCGCGCAAGGCAAATATTTGTCGGTCGTGCATGGCGAGATCTATGATGTGGCGGTTGACCTCCGCAGAGGGTCGCCAAATTATGGACGCTGGGTCGGGGTTGAGCTATCTGCGACCAACGGTTGCATGCTCTACGTCCCGCCGGGGTTTGCTCATGGGTTCTGCGTGTTGAGCGACACGGCCAGTGTGCTCTACAAGGTCACGACAGAGTGGAACGGCGCGTTGGAAGCCGGCGTGCGCTGGGACGATCCGGAGATCGGCGTCGCGTGGCCTGTGACAGACCCGATATTGTCGGCCAAGGATGCTGCGCTGCCGGCGCTGAAAGACGCCGATAACAACTTTGTGTACTGAACCTGGCGCGCCATTCTGGCGCGCCATTACTGAAGGCCCATTGACAGAGGATTGAACACATGAGCAAACGGGCAGCGCGGACACTGTCAGCGTGCTGGCGATTGCTTCTGACAGTCGCAGTCGTCGTGAGTGCGGCGGCATGCGCGCCGGCGCCGCCGGGCGGGCAGATTATCACACTGTGGCATACGCTGTCAGGCCACCGCGAGCGGGCATTGCTGAACCTCGTCGACAGGTGGAATCGTAACAACCCGGACGGGGTCGTCGTGGTGCCGGAGCGGCGCGATCTGGCCGCATTGCACACTGGGGTCCTGAACGGAGCGGCGCGAAACGCCGTGCCCAATCTGCTGCTGGCGTCGCCTTCGCAGGTCGCCGTGTATCACCGGCGCGGCATTCTTGCGCCATTGGACACATACATGTCGAACGACAATCCCGCCATTGGGTGGGGCGCGGCCGATCGCAGCGATCTCTATCCATTCATCTTCGCGGCCGGCCGGACGACCGGCCCTGACGGCGTCACGATCGGAATTCCGTTTGGCGGCGTCGCGCGGGTGATGTTTTCCAACCTGGACTGGCTCCAGTCGATCAACATCGATGCCATGCCAGCCGACTGGGAGCAGTTTGACGCGGCGTGCGCCAGCGCCACAGACCGCTCCACGGGAACGCTGTGCTTTGGCGCCGATACCAGCAGCGCTGTGTTTGAAGAGTGGCTGTATGCACACGGCGGAAGCCTCATGGCGCAGGATGACCAGGCCATGCAACTGCTGACGCCGGCAGCCGGCGAAGCGCTCGGCCGACTCAGCGCGTACGTGCGCAATAATCAAGCCTACCGGGTGAACAGCCAGCGCCAGAGCCGGGACGATTTTATCGCCGGCCGGGTTATCTTTGCATTCGACTGGAGTGATCAAGTCGGGCTGTATCGCGATCTCATCCGCGAGCGGGCCAATTTCGCCTGGGATATCAGCCTGCTGCCGGCAACACTGCCGGAGCAGGGAACTGCGTATCGCGCCCCCCTATGGGTGGTGACGAAGGCCGACGACGCGCGGCAGTTGGCCGCCTGGCGTTTCATTCGCTGGCTTACCGATGTGCCCCAGACCGCCGAGTGGGCTATTGAGACCGGCGAATTGCCGGCCCGCGTCTCGGCCATCAATTTGATGGCTGGCCAGGTGTCTGTCGATCCATCGACGGCGTCGTTGCTGAAGACCATTGCGCCGGCAGCTCAACCAGAGCCGCTGATCGGCGGGTGGGGATGCATCCAGGGTGTTCTTGCCGGCAGCCTGCGCCAGGTGTTTGACGGTCAGCCGGTCACAGACACCTTGCAGGTCGCGCAGTCCACCGCGCAACACGAGATTGACTTCGACTGCTCGCTGCAATAGACTTGGCGTCAATCAAAGTTAGTCATTTTGGCCACGCCGGACGCAGGAATTCAGGTGGGGTGGATGCGCAGCCCGCTTGGCGCGAGATATAAAACGATGGTTCAGGAATTTCCACTAGCGGCCTATTCAGACGACCCAATCTACAACATGAAGGCGGTCACTCAGCGGACGGGCATTCCCGCGGCTACCCTGCGCGCCTGGGAGCGCCGATACAAGGTGTTGGAACCCAGCCGTACCGAGGGCAACTACCGGCTCTACTCCGACCGCGACATCGCCATTTTGATCTGGCTGAAGGCTCAACTCGACGCGGGCTTGAGCATCAGCCGGGCGGTTGCGCTGCTCGAACGGCTGCGCGCAGACATGGACATGAAGGCGCCGTCGGCGGCCGGCGGAGTGCCGCCTGGCGTAGTTCCCTCCGGCATTGCAATCTCCGCAACGCCGCAGACAAGCCGGGCAGCGCATGCATTGCACACATGGATGAACAAGCCTGACGCCGCCACAGCAGAGACCTGGGATCGTCTGAAGGCCGCGCTTCATGCCGCGCTGACCCGGATGGACGAACAGGTGGCCGGCGTCACTCTGGCCGAGTCATTTGCGTTGTACCCGGTCGAGACTGTTTGCATGCATATTATCACCCCATGCATGGTGGCAATCGGTCAGGACTGGTTCGACGGCAAAATCTCTGTCGTGACCGAGCACTTTGCCACGGCATACCTGATGGGCCGGCTGCTGGCATTGCTGAACGCCCAGCCGGTGCATCAAGGCTCCCTTGCCCTCATCGGTTGCGCGCCCACCGAGCGTCACGAGATTGGAGCGGTGATGGTGGCGTTGCTGTTGCGGCGCGCGGGCTATAACGTGCGCTACCTCGGCTCGGACATCCCGTTGGTGGAACTGGCGCGCGCGGTGCGAGAGCTGAAGCCCCGGGTCCTTGCTGTGTCCGCCATGATGTCCGAATCCGCACAGTTTTTGCTCGATCTGCCGCGCCACCTTGTGCACGAGGCATCCCACACCCGGCTCGTGTTCGGCGGCCGGGCATTCTCCATTAACCACGATCTCGCGGCCCAGCTCGACGGCAGCATTGTTGCGACAGACATCGTGGATGGCATTGCCCAGATCGAGCAGCTGCTGTCCTGACAGATGACCTGGCCGAGCAACCTCACGGCGCCCAGGCGGGAATTGTCGCGTCTGTGGCCAGCAAGCGTTGCTCTGCAAGACCGGGCGCCGGCGCAACCCGAATCAACCACACCTCAGGTCGCGGATTGGGTGCGCGCAGATTGGTGCGCACGACCGCGATCCACGTTTCATCCGGGCTCCATCGTAGGCCACCGTAACTGTATTCCGGCTGGTCTGTGAGCGGGCGCGCCTCGGCGCTGTCGGCCCGACTGACCCACACCTGCGGCCCTAATGACACAAAGCCGGCCCCGCTTCGGATCGACTGACGGCTGAAGGCGATCCACGCGCCGGAAGGTGACCAGGCAATCGACATGTCGTTGGTCGTCGTCAGCACCGTGACCGGAGTAATCACGTTTGTCGTCAGATCAGCGCGCAGCATCTGGCTGAACTGTCCTGCGTCTACAGCTACCAGCTCAGAGTAGATCAACTGGTTGCCATCGGGCGACCAGGCGCCAGAGTCGCCTAGAACACTCGGCAACTGGACGATCTCGCCCGACCCGGTGTCTACGATGCTGATGGCGCTTTCGAGCGGGTCATAGTACGAGAGCCGGTCACCCACCGGCGCCCAGCGCGGCAACGCGCCAAGTTTCTGCCCCGCATCGTCGCCTGTTTGAGGGAATAACGGCGCAGCCTGCCGGGTATGGATGTCCACCAGCCAGATGCGTGCCGGCCCCGGCGACCGGCCCACTGCGCCCTCGATCAGTGTGCGCCGTTCGAATGCAACGCGGACGCTATCGGCAGCCCAGGATGGCGCCTGGCAGACCTGCTGATCGCAGGCGATGAGCAGTTCGCGCTGGCTGCCGTCAAGATGGATCAACCACAAATCTCGCGCGCCAGATTCGTCGCGGGTGGCGCTGTACACGATGTGCGTGCCGTCCGGGCTGATGGCAAAGTCGAATACGCCATATGGCTCGGATGTGATCTGGCGGGGTGGGGTTGCGCCGTCTATCTCGGCCAGGTAGAGGTTGCCGGCGTCGAGCGCGGGCGAGAGGTACACCACGCGCGGGTGGCCGGTGCGAAAAGACCATTGCGCGTCACGCAAGAGTGGTCGTCCGCGTTGGCTGCGCGCGCCGGCCGCGATGGTTACGGTATAGGCGGTGTCGGGTTGCAGGGAGCCGGCCGGCACAAAAAAAGCCGTGGCGCCGTTCCAGCGCAGGACGCCGGGCATCTCCGGGGACAGGCGCACCCGGCCTTCGAGCGAGTCGGCAACCATCGCTTCGCTGAAGGTGAATGAGAGCAGAGATCGGATGGGGACAGACTCGGCCCCGGCTGCGGGTGCGGCGCGTATGATTTGCACGCCCACCTGATCGCCGCGCCACAGAATGATGCCGATCACGCAGGTGATGGCGGCCATCGCAGATAGAGCGGCACGGTCGAGGCGATCGAGCTTCATGTCGGACGAGGGTTGCGTGCGCCCCAGCGCGTGTGGCGGCGCGCAATGTCTGGCATCATCCCGCGTGCGCAGTCTGGTTCACGTTCATGACGCTGACAAACCGGTTGCCGGCCTTGGACTCTGTGCTAACCACCACCGCGCTGATCGATGCCGGCGAGATGCTCAGACGCTGGAAATTGTCGAATGGCATGCCGAGGAAGTGGGCCAATGCGGCGCGGATCGGGTCGGCATGCATGACGACAGCGATGACCGGCGGTCGCATATTCGGCTGTGGATCTGCGCTGGCGCTAATAGCGCCATTTTCCTGTTTCGCGTCTGCCTGGGGCGGCGGTTCGGGGTCTGGGTGCTGGGCAGCTATGTGCTCCAGCGCCGCCACCACCCGTTGCTGCATGCCGGCCAGACATTCGCCGTTGGGAAAGCAGGCTTCAGAGGGCCTGGTCTGAACAACCTTCCAGAGATCGCGGGTGTCTGGCGCATCGCTCAGGTCTTTGGTGCGCCGGCCGGTCAGGTCGCCCGTATCGGTGTCAGCCAGGTCGGGCCGGATAACGATGCTGAGACCATGCGGGGCAGCCACTCGCCAGGCGGTCTCGATGGCGCGTTCCAGGTGGCTGGCGTAGACAGCATCTAGCTTTCGATCTTTGAGCGACCGGCCCAGCGACTCGGCTTGCGCCCTGCCTTCGTCGTTGAGGTGGATGTTGGCAGTCTGGCCCGGCAGCCGGCCGGTTTTCACGAAGTCGTTGGTTGCGTGTCGGATCAGAAGTAGTACAGGCACGGGCGCTATTGTAGACGAGACGCGATATGGCGGTCGCCGGTCGCCGGCTATGGCAGATAGTACAAGGGGTTCTGGAGCACCCCACCATACCGAATCTCGAAATGCAGGTGCGGGCCGGTGGAGCGACCGGTGCTGCCCATGGCGGCGATGATCTGGCCGCGCGAAACTGGCTGGCCGGGGTCAACGTAATAGGCGCTGAGGTGGGCATATACGGTCACGAAGCCATTGCCATGATTGACCATCACCATGTAGCCGTAGCCGGTGCCATCCCAGCCGGCGAAGCTGACATATCCGCTATCGGCTGCGGCAATGGGAATGCCCACAGCGTTGGCGATGTCCAGGGCCTGATGGCCCCACCAATAACCTTGCGAGATGTAACCGTTGGTGGGCCATTGGAAGGTGCCGCTGGCTGCTACCTGGACAGGGGCGCCGGTGTAGGCGCTGGCCGCGTAGGTGTTGGCCGGTTGCGGCACGGCGCGCGGCACGAAGGGTTTGACGCCCCTTGGGACGACGATTTTCTGTCCCGGCAGGAGATTTGAGGAGTCCGATAGCGCGTTGAGCGGCGAGGCGACGATGTCTTCCACCTTTGCTTTGAACTTGGCAGCAATGCTGTCGAGCGTATCCTCTTCCTGCACGGTGTACCAGATGCCGTCCACAGGCAACACGTACAGCACCTGGCCGATGTCTAGCCGGTCAGGCGTTTCTTCGACGGCTTCGTTCGACCAGACCAGGGTCGAGGGTTGCAGGCCGAAGCGGACTGCAATGGCTTCCACTGTATCACCCGGCTGAACGGTATAGGTGATGATGCCGGTGCGCACATCGGTCGGCCTGGTCGTGTCCGCCACAGCCAGCCGCGAGAGCAACCCGCCATCCTGGTTGTTCAGTGCGGCGTAGGTCTGATACTGCCCTGGCGAGTACAGGGGACCGCCTCCGATCTGGTCATCGGTCTTGCGGCCATCCCCTTCGGCCAGCGGGGCCGCCGGCTGGCTCGAAGTCGGCATCCTGGCTGCAGTGGTGGGATTGGTCATCTGCGCGCCGGCCAGGACGATGGCCAGGAGTGCCACAGTCACGATGGCGATGTGCGAGGTATATCGGCTGATGAGCACCAGCAACCGCCAGCGAATCTCTTCAGAGCGAAGATGTTGCCGGACGAGACGCCGTGTCGCGCGCGCGTGTGTGATCACCTGCGCCGAGTCCCGGATGAGGATGAGAGCGTTTCGTCGTTGGGTCGGTAGCACGATAGAACCTTGAGGGGTGAGTATAGTACATCCGCGCAAGCAACCCGCCATGCAGCGCATGTGCGGGGTCTGCGCGGCTGAATCTAGGGGGCTGGCAGCACAGCCCAGGGATTGATCGCCTTGCTGCCGGCCCGAATCTCGAAGTGCAGGTGCGGGCCGGTCGATCGGCCGATCGAGCCAACGGCGGCAATTACCGTTCCTTGAAGCACTTGCTGCCCGCAACTCACGTAAAGCTGGCTGGCATGGGCGTACAGTGTCTGATAGCCGTTGCCGTGATCGAGCACCACATATTGCCCGTAGCCGACCGGAACTCCGGCAGCGTTGAGCGAATACCCGGCGTAGATCACGGTGCCGCTGTCTACGGCATAAATCGGCTCGCCAAGCCGGCCGGCGAAATCGAGACCTGGATGCCAACTGCTGAAGTTGTAGCCCGATAGATAGCGCCGGTTGGTAGGGTAGATGAACCGGCCTGTGCCCAACGGCGGGATGGCTACCTCACCACAGCGCCCAACCCGGTATACAGACACGCCGGTAACCGGATTGCGGCTGACTTCCACGGGCTTGGGCACCTGCCAGATCACGGTTTCGCGTTGGCCGCCGGGCACGAACAGCGTCTGGCCGACCTGCAATAACTGATTGACGCTGCTTAGATTGTTGACCTGCTGCTCGACGAGGGATTCGGGCGACACCTGAAAGCGCCGGGCGATGGCTTCAACTGTGTCGCCGGCTTCGACATCGACCACCAGTCCATTCGATGGCGGAATCACCAGTTCCATGCCGATCGACAGCAGGTCGGGGTTGTCCTTCAGCGCCTTGTAGTTGGACCACAAGACCGTTTCTGGTGTCAGGCCGAAAGCGCCAGCGATGCCGAACAGGGTGTCGCCGGCCTGGACAGAGTAGTAAATGAGACCCCGCGCCGAAGCGTCGGCGCGCGAGTCATGGCCGGTCTGGCCGGCTTCGGTCATCGGCGCGAAGTTGCGAACGATCGCGTCCTCACTGCTGGTTGCGGCTCCATCACCGCGCTGGGGCACCCGCAGCACGTTGGGTTGGTTGGCGTCGATGAGCGCAGCTTCATCCTGCGCCTGTCTCTGGTCGTCGGTCAGGCTGGGCAGTTGGGTTGTAGCAAACAACACCGCAGCCACCGTAATGACCAGAATGATCAGGTGGGTGATGTAGCGAGAAGCCCCTGCCAGCCCGGATAACGCACCCTTGTTGGGTCGAGGCGGATACCACCCACGCGGGCTGTCCGGCTTCTGGCGGCGATTGTCATAACGCATTCAACTTCCTATGATCGGCGATTATACTGACTTCGGGCGTGATGCTGACCGCAGAGCCGTGGCGCGAGGGCGGTTCCGATACCGCCAGCACGCGCTGCGAGCATCATCACGGCGTGGTCAACGGCGGAGCGGCAGTGGTGATGGTCGGTTCTACCGGCTGGCTGGTTAGGTTTGGGTTGCCCGGATAGCCGTCGTCGAAGGGTGCAGGGGTGTCGATTGTCGTAACGGCATTGGCTGGAGGGGCGAACTGAAGCGCGAGCAAGTGCTGCAGGGCATCTGCCGTGACACGGGTGTTCTGCTCCATGTCGATCAACAAGTAGATCATTTGACTGGCAGCCAGAAAGCTGACAAACTGGATGGTTGCAACGAGCAGGCTGGCAACGGCGCCGATGATGCCGGCGATCAGGCTTGCCGGCGGCGCGCCGGCCGGCTGGCCTGGCAGTGGCAGGTGGATCAGGCTGAAGGCGCCGGCCAGGAAGATGCCCAGGGCGGTCAACAGGCCGAGGATGATCGACACCCATGCCAGCACCTGGAGCACGAAGCCCACTAAGCGGAGCGCCCCGTATCTGCGTTGTGTCATCGGTCTGTCCTTCTGCCCAAGTATAATGTCGCGCAGACAAGGCCCGTCAGCGCCGTCAGCGCCGCCGGACAGCAATGTTGCAGGCAGTTCCCCATCAGCTCCGCGCAGATCGTATGGATTTGCCACGCGCAACGCTGTCGCGCTGGGGCGCGCATGCCAGGATGATGGAGATTTAGTTTCAATGGATGCAGGTTTCGCCATAGTCGTCTTTTTCTCGACCGTCGCGTTCGTGTTTCAGCTGGTATGGATCATCGTCATCGTGCCCCAAAACCGCGCGCGGAAGAATCAGGAGCAGGTCGTCAGCGATCTCAAGCTCGGCGAGGAAATTGTGACGGTGGGGGGCGTGATTGGCAGACTGACCTACCTCAACCGTGACGAGGACATTGCCCGGATCGAAGTGGCAAAGGGCGTGGAAGTGCGCATCATTCCGGCTGCCATCAGCCACCCGCTCGACTTTGTGCAGCGTCTGGAGCGGGAGAAGCGCGCCGGCCAGGCCAAGCCGCGCGCCAAATGAGTGACGCGCCATTACCCCGACAAGCAATGCGCACTGCGCGCCAGATGTCCCATGCGCTTCGATGTGTTCACCCTGTTCCCCGGCATGTTCATCAGTCCGTTTGGGGAAAGCATCCTGCACCGTGCGCTGGACACCGGGCTGATTGAGCTATACACCCACAACATCCGCGACTACGCAACCGACAAGCACCAGGTCACGGATGACTACGCCTACGGCGGCGGAGGAGGCATGGTGATGAAGCCAGAGCCGATCTTCGCAGCGGTCGAGTCGGTGCTGGCCGGTGTGGAAAACGTGCCGATCATTCTCATGTCAGCCGGTGGCCGTGTCTTCACCCATGCCGTTGCGCGGGAGCTGGCGCACCATCCGCGTATCGCTCTGCTGTGTGGCCATTACGAAGGCGTGGATGAGCGGGTGCGTGAGCATCTGTGCACCGACGAAATCAGCATCGGCGACTACGTGCTCACCGGCGGCGAGTTGCCGGCCATGGTCATCATCGATGCCGTGTCGCGGCTGGTGCCGGGCGTGCTGCCAGAGTGGGCGCCGGAGAACGAGTCGCATGCCAACGGGATGATCGAGTATCCACACTACACGCGCCCGGCCGAGTTTCGCGGCTGGCGCGTGCCTGACGTGCTGCTCAGCGGCAATCATGCTGCGATTGCCCGCTGGCGTCAGGAGCAGTCGGAGTTGCGCACGAAAAAACGAAGGACAGGACACGAATGAAGGATCATCGCACGCTTCTGCGCGTGCTTCTAAGTCGTTCTGGGCGTGATGCAGCGCGCTTGCGTGCCGCAGCATCTGCCCTGATTGTTGGCGCGCTGGCAATGGCCGGCTGCGCTGATTTCTCTCGCGCGCCTTCCGCTGCGCCCGGCGACGCGCCAACCGAGGCGCCCACGGTTGTTCTGAAAGCGACGGTCTTCGACCTGCCGACGCAGACACCCTCTAGCCTGGCTACGGAACCGCCCCCCACGCCGGCCCCTTCGCCCACTCCGACCCCTCAGCCGATCGTCATGGCCGTCGTCGGTGAACCGCAGACCCTGCATCCCTTGTACGCAACCGCGCAGGTCGCTCGCGCTGTATTGGCCCCCCTCTTCGTGGGGTGCATTGGTCAGGACGAAACTGGCGCGCCGGTTGCGCTGGGCTGTGAGCGCGTGCCAACACTCGAAAACGGCGATGCCCGCTTTGTTGGCGAGGGCGATGAGCGCTATCTCGAAGTCACTTTTCGCATTCGCCCCGGTTGGCGCTGGACGGATGGCCGGCCGGTGACTGCTCAGGACGCCGTGTATGCCTGGCAACTTGTCATGGCGCCAGAAGCGCAGGTGCGTGATCCGCTGGCACAGAAGGTCTTTGCCATGACTGCCCCCGACGATCGCATCATTGTGGCGCGCTTCATGAGCGCGGCTCAGGCGCGCGCGGCGGCCGCCGGCACGCTACAAGGCGATGTGGCCTTCGAGTACTTCAGCCAACAGGGCGATTACGCGCGCTATGCCAGGCAGTCTGCCCCGCTCTCTGACGCGCGCTATTGGGCGGTCGCGCGCTGGTTGCCTGCGCACCTGCTGGCCGATGTGCAAGCGCGCGACCAACTGAGCAGTGCCTTTGCCGGCCGGCCGGTAGGCGACGGCGCATTCGAGATTGTGTCCTGGAACAAGGGCGCCGATCTGACCCTGGCGCGCTCTGCGCAGCCCTTTCCGCTGGAATCGGCCGGCAATGTGCCGGAGATCATTTTCAAATTCGCGCCCGATGAAGCTACGGCGGCCCGGTGGGTCTTGCGCGGCGACGCGCAGCTCAGTCAGCCGCTGTCGGTCGAATCGATTCGCCCCGCGCTCGATGCGCCGGATTTCGACGCGCTCTTGCGCGCGTCGTTTGTGTTGCCCATGCCGGTCTTCGAGCAGATCGTCCTCAATGTCAGCCGGCCGCCGTTGGACGATGTGAAAGTGCGTCAGGCGCTGCGACTGGCAATCGACGCGCAGGCCATCCTGGCCGACCCGGCCACAGGGCTGGTCACTGCGCCGCTGGCGCTCGACCCGAGCGGTCTGTTCTACGGCATCGCGCCGAATGCGCTTGCCATGAATCACGACCTGGAGCAGGCGCGCGCTTTGCTGCAAGAGGCCGGCTGGCAATGCGGCACATGGCCGTGTGTCAGGCCGGAACAGCAGCCCAATGGCAGGACCATCACGCGCACGCTCGAATTCACGCTGGTGACGAATGAGCGTGCGCCACGCAATGCCTTGAGCCAACTGGCGCAGAAGCAACTGGCAGCAGCCGGCTTTGCCGTCGATCTTCGCATCGTGAGCGGACTGGGCAGGGCAAGCAGATTGTTCGCGCCCTACGAGACGGGCGGTATCTTGCTCACGCGCGATTTCGACGCGGCGATGTACCAGACTCCATCGCTGACGAGCTTCAGCGGCGTGTTTGACTGCGCCAGCATTCCCGATCAAAACAACCACAGCCCGGCGCAGGGCAACGCAGGCGGATATTGCGACCCGGCTACCGATGCCTTGATGGCAGGAGCCGAGGAAGGCGAGAGCGCCATCTCGGAACAAGGGCGCGCGAAAGCCATCGAAGTCGCGCTGGCGGCGGTGTCCGACGCGGCGCCGATTGTGCCCCTGTATTCGCCGGTGTGGGTGTTGCCGGGGCGTGAGGTGGCGGGGCTGCGCTATGCCGGCTTTGGTATAGTCACCTGGAACGCTTGGGAATGGCGGCGCTGAGAGCTGTTCCGGCTGCGGCGCCCATCACGCTGCCATCATGTTGCGCTCGGCGATCACTCAGGAAGCGCCGGTACACTGAGCGTGTTTCAAAAGACAAAGCGGATAGTGTCTGTGTCGGCCAGCCACGTGGTGGATGAACGCGCGCGCAACTGGCAGCGATCCAGGTCGCCGCGACCTTAGCTACCGAGCAATGTCGTTCGCCGGCCTTCAAAACACTCTCTAAGAGGAATTCACGAAGCCGGCGACGGCTATGGTATCCGCGCCGGAACCGGCACGGATCAAGGAAGGGGATGCAACATGGACGAGCAGGTCAATGCGGATGGCATCCGCATCTACGAAAAGCCTCGCGCAAACCAGATCTACATGATCGCCGGGTGGCATCAGTGGGCGGACGCCGGCGCGATTTCATCGACGCTGCCCCAGTATTTGATCGACCTGACCGGCGCCCGGAAGATCGCCGAGATTCAGCCACACGGGTTCTACCTTTTCCAGATTCCGGGCACGCACGGCTTCCTGAGGCCAGAAGTCAAGCTGGAAGACGGCTTTCGCAAAAGCATGTCTTCGAACACGAACGAGTTCTACTACGCCGGCGACGACGAGCGTGGCCTGGTCATCTTTCTGGGTCACGAGCCGCACATGGATGGCGAACGATACGCAGAGGCGTTTCTCAACGCCGTCAAAGCGCTGGGCGTCAAGCAGGTCGTGGTGGTCGGCGGGGTATACGGTTCCACGCCCTATGATCGGGACCGGGCGGTTTCCTGCGTGTACAGTCTGCCCGGCATGAAAGAGGAATTGGAGAGCTATGCCGTCAACTTCTCGAACTACGAGGGTGGCGTCAGCATTGGCACGTACATGGCTCACCACGCTGAGGCTGCCGGCGTGCCGCTGGTGTCGTTGTATGCCTTTGTGCCAGCTTACGACTTCTCGCAACTGACCGACAAGCTGCAGGGCATGCGCGTCGAGAATGACTTTAAGGCCTGGCAT
This sequence comes from Thermoflexales bacterium, assembly GCA_034431495.1. Classification (GTDB taxonomy): domain Bacteria; phylum Chloroflexota; class Anaerolineae; order J036; family Brachytrichaceae; genus Roseilinea. Next base: position 7,204 of record DAOUDB010000173.1, on the reverse strand, counting down.
GAGTTGATGCGCCGGATCAATCACATGTTCAAGCTAGGGCTTGACCTGTCTGACCTCGAACGGCGCAGCAATGAACTGACCGCTTCGATCGCGGAGAAGATCAACGAGATCGATGGCCGGCTGCCCCAACTGGGCATTCACGAGTTCATGGCCAGAGTGGGCGCGGAGTTCACCGAGACGCCCTTCATGCCGCTGGATGTGTGGGAGCGCGGGCTAGAAGATTTATTCACAGATGAATAGGCGCGCCAGAGCGTGGTGCCTCCCGTAAGAATCTTGCCGAACTGCGATTCGTCACCTCACGCGAGAATCTTGCCGAAATCATCACGTAGAGCCGAGGAAACGCGCGTTCAAAGCATCGATCTCTGTTGGGCGCGGCGATGATCTCGGTCCAGCCGGTGCATACGTCCGTCAGGGTGAGCGTGCAGGCGAAGGCGCCGCGTGGGTTGCCGCCGTCATGCGGCACCAGGTCGATCTCAACGAAGCCCAACCGCTTGTCGTCCCAGTCCGCGTACGCGCGCACCGGCACTTGGTGCTTGAGCAGACTCCCTGCCCTGATGCCCCCGCGCAGACGGCGCCCCGCGACTGGCCGCAAGGCACGCAGGCGATCCATAGTGGCTGCACTCATCACCTGCAAGTGTTGGTAGGTCTGGCGACTGACCCGCAGGTGCCCCTGCCCCGCAACCGAGGCAGTTCGACGTCCAGCGCTGCCCGCAGTCGCTTGGAACCGATCTGGTCGAACCAGTCTGCTACCTGCCACGGACTTGTCGATCCGCGTCGGTGTAGTACCGCGCTCGCCGGCGATACCACGGACGCGCCTTGCGGCAGAAGCGGCCGCTCAGGACAGCGCCGGCGTGCTTGTTGTCTTCACGTGAGTCTCCTGCCTGGGTTTTCGGCAAGATTCTTGCGTGAGTCAGCGATGCGCTGTTCGGCAGGATTTTCTCATGACGCCGCGATGCAATTTCGGCAAGATTTTTAATGAGGTGGCTCGGCCGCTTGACAAACAAGCGATCCTCCATACAATAGCGCCCATTCTGCTGGCGGCAGAATGATCTGCTCTTTGATATCCGGCGTTTGCTCCCGAAGGAGCCACGATAGCGCCGGGCAGGATATGTGAATCAGGGTCCAGAAGCCCTCGAACGAATGATTCGTTCGAGGGCTTTTTGCGTTTTCGGGCCGTGGGGTTACCCGCAATTCCGCCCGATCAACGATATGTTTGGAGGTGACTGCTGTCTCGAGACAAGGACAACACATTCAGTTGACGCGATCAGACTGTTTCAACAATCAGGAATGAGGTGCCGGATATGACCAAGAAGATCGAAGCATTTATTCGCGAAGACGCGCTGGAAGCCGTGAAAGAGGCGTTGCATGCCATCGGAATCATGGGGATGAATGTGCATGAGGTGCGTGGGCATGGCCGCCAGGGAGGCATCGAACTGGCATGGCGCGGTTCGTCCTACCGCATGGACATGATTCCCAAGATACAGCTCAACATCGTGCTGAGCGATCACAATGTCGAGAAAACAGTCGAGACCATCATCCAGGCCGCTCGAACCGGCGAAGAAGGCGATGGCATCATCTTCATCTATCCCGTAGAAGATGTGATTCGCATTCGTACCGGCGAGCGCGGACGCGATGCTTTGGCCTACCCCGACGATATCGATGCCCGCAATAAGGCAGGCGCAGCCGCCCGATAGGCAGCGCGAAGGCGATCCCCAGGAACAAACAGGTAGCGCCTGCGCGCCGCGATGCGCAAGCCCATCTCTGTGGATTTAGGGCGGAAATGGATGCAGGCGGGGCGCCATGGGGCCAATCGCTCAGTGTAATTGACAGTGATACCGGCGACCACGAGGTGAGCATCTGGGTGCTGTCGTAGATCTGAACCAATACCAGAACCTTTGATTTTGTGGAGGGTGTGTCACATGTTCGCCAGTATAAAATCGTCAACGCTTGGCGCGGCGCTTCGCGCCCGAGGCAAGCGCGCCGGAATGCGCGCAATTGGCGCGGCAGCCGGCCTTGCAGTGGCGCTGACCACTGCTCATCTTGTAGGCGCTCAAGAGGCTGACCCAATCGCCGAAGCGACGCGCGGCGTGAACACCACCTGGGTGCTCGTGACCGCATTTCTTGTGTTCTTCATGCAGGCCGGGTTTGCATTTGTGGAGGCCGGGCTCACCCGCGCCAAGAACACCACGAACATCCTGATGAAGAACCTGATGGACTTCGTGATGGCTACGCTGGGCTACTGGGTCATCGGGTTCGGCCTGATGTTTGGCGAATCCAGCGGCGGCCTGTTCGGCACGAGCTATTTCTTCATCGGCGCCGACGCCGGCGATTTTGTCGGCCTGCCGATCCTGGCTTTCTGGCTGTTCCAACTGGTGTTTGCCGGCACTGCCGCAACGATCGTTTCGGGCGCGATGGCCGAGCGCACCAAGTTTTCGGCCTATCTGATCTACAGCTTCATCATCTCCCTGCTGATCTATCCCATTTTCGGCCACTGGGTGTGGGGCAGCGGATGGCTGTGGACATTGGGCGATTCCACCGGCCTTGTGCCCGGCGGCGGCTTCCGCGATTTTGCCGGTTCGACCGTGGTGCACAGTGTGGGCGGTTGGGCCGCACTGATGGGCGCCATTCTGCTGGGACCGCGCATTGGCCGCTTCAGCAAGGACGGCCGGGTCAACTTCATTCCCGGCCACTCGGTATCGCTGTTTACACTGGGCATCTTCATTCTGTGGCTGGGCTGGTTCGGCTTTAACCCCGGCAGCCAGCTGGCGATTGCCGGCGGCAATGCTGATGCGGTGGCGCTGGTGGCCGCCAACACCAACATCGCGGCAGCAGCCGGCGCCATCACGGCCCTGCTGACAGCCTGGCTGCGCGGCGGAAAGCCTGACATTGCGGCAGCGATGAACGGCGTGCTGGCCGGCCTGGTGGCCATCACCGCGCCCTGCGCATTCGTGACGCCGCTCGATTCCGTCATCATCGGCGCAGTAGCCGGCCCGATTGTGGTGTTCGGCAACCTGTTCCTTGAAAAGCTAAAGATCGATGATCCGGTTGGCGCGATCCCTGTGCACCTGATGAACGGCGTGTGGGGCACCCTTGCGATCGGCTTGTTTGCGTCGCAAGGGGGTGTGACCGGCCTGTTTGCCGGCGGCGGCGTCGGCCAGCTCATCATCCAGCTTATCGGTGTGGTGGCGTGTGGCGCCTGGACAGCCGGCACGACCTTCGTGTTGTTCTTCGCCATCAAGAAGACTATTGGTCTGCGTGTCAGCACACACGAAGAGATGGTTGGCCTGGACCTGTTGGAGCACGGCAGCACAGCCTACCCCGGCGATGTGGTGCCCGGCCTGATTGTGCGCCAGCAGCCTCGTGGCGGCGAGACCCGCGCCGCAGCCGGAACGATGCCTGCGAAATAGCGTGTTGCGCGCGAAAGCATCGCGCGAAACGACAACGGGTGAGGGACAGCTTGATCCTGTCTGCTCACCCGTTTTTTTCATTCGCGCGCCGGCCTTTACGGCGCCTCTTCACGCACCCATTCGCACATCAGCGTTCTGGGCTGGCGCTCGTCCACGGTCTGCACTTTGTACGTTGAGCCGTCGTGCGTGCAATAGCCCCCAACATTGCCATGCCGGTCGAGCATCAGCAGACGCACCCAGGCGCTGCGCGGGAATGGACCGTCACCGGCGGGCGTCCAATGTTTGGTTGCGTCGCGGCAAATCGGCAACATTTCGCGCAACACTTCGCGGCCGGCCTCGTCCATGCTCCGGCCCATCTGCATCAACATCACTGCGCGCAACGATGAGCCTTGCCGGATGGTGATCTCGCCCAGGCCCATGCATGCAGCCGCGCCATAGCGGTCGTCGGCGTACAGGCCGGCGCCCACCACCGGCGAATCCCCCACGCGCCCCGGATACTTCCAGGCAATGCCCGATGTGGTCACCGCGACAACGATGTGGCCGTGCGCGTCGCGCACCATCACGTTCATCGTGTCGCCACCTTCGCGGTGGGCCAGAACGCGGGTGGCAATCTCGATCAACTTTGGATTTTGGAGTGTGGATTTTGAACTGGCAAGCATTTCCAAATCCGCAATCGAAAATCCGGCATCCAAAATCCGTCGGCGCCAGATGTCGCGGGCCGAGTCGGTAAGCAGATCGCCGCGCTCGGCGCCGATCTCGTCGGCAAAACGTTCGGCGCCTTCGCCGGCCAGCAGCACATGCGGCAGGCACGCCATCACCTGGCGCGCAATAGAAACCGGATGGCGAAAACCCTTGACTGCCGCAACTGCCCCGGCGGAGAGCGATTCGCCTTCCATGAAAGCGGCGTCCAACTCGACCTCGCCCAAAATATTCGGCAGGCCGCTGAAACCAACCGAATGTTCGTCGATGTCGTCTTCAACGTCCCGCGCAACCTGCTCGGCCACGTCGGCGGCGCTGGCGCCTTTGCGCAAAGATTCGATGCCGGCGATGAGAATGGCGTCCTTCACCTCGCCGTTCAGGAGGATGAGTGGGGTTTGCATGTCCCGCGTATTGTAGGACGCGCGACAACGGGCGCAAGAGCGGATGGGCGTGTTGCGTATAGCGTATCGGGCGCGTCGTGAGATGCGCGCGACGCAACACGAAACACGAAATACGAAATACGAAATACGAAACACGCAATACGGACTACGAAACGCGCGCTCAGGCCGTCAGCTTGATCGATGCGTCGGCAGGCAGCGCCAGGCCGGCGGCGATTTCAACCGCCTTGACAATGCCGGCCGGCACCGGGCAGGCCGGGTGCGCCAGATATCTGGGGGCCAGCTCCAGGATCAACGATCCCTCGCCGCGATGAGAGATCTCGCGCAAAGGGTCGATTTCCATCTCACTCAGCGCCGCACCCAGCTTCTGGCAGCCTTTGCAGGCGCTGGTCAGCGTGACCCTGACCATCTCGTTGTCTGTCTGTGTAGCTTCAACGACCGTGGTGAAGCCGCATTTGCCAGCGAAGATCTCTGCTTTTGCCATCGTTGCTCCTGTGCGTATTTTGATGCAGCCGGCGCAGATTGGTTACGCGCCGCGATATCGTTTTTGGCCGGCGGCTTGCTGCAACAAACCGGGATCAATCCCGTTGTATCATGTGCGGCGCAATCGCCCTGCGTCACACGATGCAGCGGCCATTTTTTAACACCAACCAGGTCCCTGTATGCAAGATCAATCGCAACCGCCCACACCACCGTCTGCGCGTATCATCCCGCCTGCCCGCCTGGGCCGCTCGGGATTGGTCAGCTCGCGCCTCGGTCTGGGCTGCGCCGGCTGGCCGCAACAGGTCAGCCACGCACAAGCCGTCGAGGTCTTTCGCACCGCATTCGAGATCGGCATCCGTCATATTGACGTAGCCGAAAAGTACGGCACCGAGGAAGCCGTCGGGCGCGCCCTGAAGGACGCTGGCGCGCCGCGCGACATGGTGCTCGCCACCAAAGTGGGCCGGGACGCGCAGCATCGCTTCACTGCCGACTATGCGCGCATGTCCGTCGAGCGTAGTCTGAAGCGCTTGCAGGTCGATCAACTCGATATCTTGCACATTCACGACTGCGGAGCAAACCATCTCGATCAGGTCTTCGGCCCCGGCGGCATGCTAGAAGAATTGCTCAAGCTAAAAGAAGAGGGCCTGTTCAAGAGTCTGGGCATGGCCACCTGGTCATTGACGGCGCTCAAGGCTGCCATCACATCGGGCGTGTTCGACCAGATTCAGACCTTTCACGCCTACACGTTGCTCAATCAACAGGCTGCGCAAGAGGTGATTCCGATGGCCAAAGCGCGCGACCTGCCCATTTTGAACAACGGCCCATATGCCGGCTACATTCTGATGAGCGGCGCCGTGCCCGATGCCCGCTATCAGTACGGCCCGGCCCCGGCAGAAGTTGTCGAGATGGTGCGGCGCATCGAAGCGGTGTGCGCGCGCAAGGGCGTGTCGATCGCCACCGCTGCGCTGGCCTTCTCGCTTCACAATCCGGATATAGATGTGACCGTCATCGGCGCCAGCTCGCCGGACAAATTGCGCGAACGCGCTGCCGCGCTCAACGCTCCGCTCAGCCGGGCCGACTTCGACGAGATGCTGATGGCAGCCGGCGGCATGGCACCCATTCACACCGATTGAATCAAGCACAGCTTAGACGCCGCCTGAGCGCAAGACGGCGGATTCAGAGGAGGAAGACATGAAAGTATTGCGACTGCACGGCCCGCGCGACCTGCGATTACACGACGAGCCTGAGCCGGCTGCCAAACCCGACGAGCAGATCGTGCGCGTCACGGCCGTTGGCATCTGCGGCTCCGACCTGCACTGGTTTGCCGAATCCGGCATTGGCGATGCCCGGCTGAACCGCCCGCTGGTGTTGGGGCACGAGTTCGCCGGCGTCATCGAGAGCGGCCCTCGACACGGCCAGCGTGTGGCGGTAGACCCCGCCGTGCCTTGCGAGCACTGTGAATACTGCCAGGACGGCAATCCCAACCTGTGCGCTAACATTCACTTCGCCGGACATGGAGCCGACGACGGCGCGTTGCGCGAATGTCTGGCCTGGCCCGAGCGCAATCTCTACCCCATCCCGGATTCATTGACCGACGCCGATGGCGCCATGCTGGAGCCGCTGGGCGTGGCAATCCACGCCATCGACCTGGCCCACATCCGGCCCGGCATGACAGTGGGCGTGTTCGGCTGTGGGCCGATCGGGCTGTTGATTTTGCAGTTGGCGCGCGCGGCCGGCGCAACGCGGCTGTATGCGACCGAAGTGCTGCCACATCGCATCGCGGCGGCCCAGCACTTCGGCGCGCGCGTATTCCACGCCAACGGAGAAGAAGCCAAAGCGATGCTGAGTGAGACCGGCAAGCGCGGGGTGGATGTGGCGATCGAGGTGGCCGGCGTGAACGAAGCAGTCGAGGCGGCCATCAGCGCAGTCAAGCCGGGCGGCACAGTCGTGCTGGTCGGCATCCCCTCCGAGGACAGCACCACTTTCACCGCCTCGGTGGCCCGGCGCAAAGGCTTGACCATCCGCATGTCGCGGCGCATGAAGCGCACCTATCCGCGCGCCATCGCGCTGGTCGAGCAGGGTATGGTGGACATTCGCTCCCTCGTTACGGCGCAGTTTCCGCTGGACGAAGCCGGGCAGGCGTTCACCCTGGCCCAGAAGCGCGAAGGGCTGAAAGTTGTTATCACGCCTGTGATTCAAACAGAAACAGGAGGCAAA
>DAOUDB010000172.1:0-2067 GCA_034431495.1 Thermoflexales bacterium | reverse complement strand
GCTTAGGGCAACCCAGCCAAAGTCGATACGGCGAATGGCCCCCGGGGGCAGATACGCCAACAGCGGCATTGGGCTGAGCGGCGCCCACCACAGGGTCGCCGGCGGCGGCTCTGTTGGCGTGACCACAACGCGCAAAGTGCCTGTCGGCGCAATCATGGCGTAGTAGCCGGTCAGCGCCGTGGAGGCGGAGATCGCGCCTACAGACACGGCCCATTGATTCAGGCCGGCATCGCCTGGGCCAATCAACCCTTGTTCATTGACTGCCTGGTCGGCGTCGTGATAGACGTAGCCCCAGAGCAACGCATAGCCCTCCGGCGGACAGGTCGGGTCATCCTGAATCATGACGCTGTCGCATACACCAGGCGCGTATATCAGCCCAAAGCTCTGACTGGCAACGCCATTTTCAGGCACATTCACCACGATTGTGCCCCGTGGAGGCGTTGTGGGCAGGTAGTCTGCCGGCACGGTCACACTGATGCGATGCGCGCCGGCCGGCAACGGCAGCGTGTAGTCGCCGTTCTCGTCCGTGACAGCCGATGCGCCTGTCTCTGCCACAATCGTGATGCCGGACATACCTGTTTCGCCGGCCTGCGGTTTCCAGAACCCATCGCCGTTCAGGTCGTTGAAAACGACACCCTGCGCCCGCGATGGGCCGCCCATGACATCGATCCAGTCAACTGTGCGTATATCGCCCTCGACCACGTCCACGATGGTGACTGTGTCCTCGGTCGGGCTGACATTCGTGAATCCGGGCAGATTGCGCTGAGTCAACAGGAAACCGGCCGGCTGCGTTGTCGCGCTGACCACGAACGCATAGGAGCCATCCACGGCGCTGTCGGCCAGGCGCAACGATGACGAACCGACGAGTTCAAGGCGTGAGCCGGCCAGGCCGATGCCAGGCGTGCCGGAATACACATGGCCACGAATGATTGCCGCGCCAGCCGGCGCGCCCACGAAGGCGCGGTTCACAAACTGGTCGAGATCGCTCAAGCCGTCGAACACCTCGCCCACATTGAGGATCTCGGCGCCTGCAGGCGCGCTGGAGGACACTCGAGTGACCCAGGTGATGAGCGTCGGCGTGGCGAGCACAATCGGCCCATTCCATCGCAACGCGCCTCCGCTGAAGGAAACCGTCCCGGTGCTGGCAGACGCAGACTGATGCGTCAGATGCGCGGGCAACGGGTCTGTCAGAACGGCGGTGGCGGCGGGCGCATTGCCGGTGTTCTCCAGCCGGATCGTATACGTCAGGAGCTTGCCGGCGCCGACGGTCATGGCGCTGGCATATTTGGCCGCATTGATCACCGGCGTTTGCCCGACCAGAACCTCGCGATGGAGCGCGGCTGATTGAGCGCTGGACAGGTCGCGCAGATACGCGGTGTTCTTCACCAGACCGTTGGTGAAGCCGGCGTTGATCTGCGCGGCGAACGTCACGGTGACCGGCTGACCCACCAGCAGCACGCCGGCCCATTGTAGCGGCTGGAGGCCGGATGGGACCGTGATGACGCCGCTGCTGGCCGTGGCGCTTCCCGCAATATAAGTCGTGTTGGCCGGGATCGTGTCGGTGAGCACAGCATTGGCCGACTGCGTGCCGTCATTGACGAGCGTCAGCGTGTAGGTGATGCGGTCGCCGGCAGCATAGACCAGACGGTCGCTGGTCTTGCGCGAACTGCCCAGAGACGGGCCGCCTGAGCCAATCACGGTGCGGGCGCAACGCTCGAAGACGCCGTTGAGGATGTCCGTGATGCGCGCGCAGTTGTCGGCCACGCCGTTCAAGATGTGGATGCGCGACTGCCAGGTAATGGTCACGCCGGCGCCGACCGGCAGACTGCCATCCCATCGGAAACCGGATCGCCCGGCCTGCGTGTATGGCGAGAATTGTCCGGGCCGGCTTGCAGTCAGTGTGCCGCCAACAAAGCTCAGGCCGGCCGGCAGGAGATCATCGACAATGACGCCGGTTGCAGTGGCGCTGCCGGAGTTGCGGATCGTGATCGTGTAGGCCAGCGTGTCACTGGGCAAGGCAAGGGCTTTGCTCACCTGCTTGCTCGAATCGGCCAGGTTTGACGCATC
>DAOUDB010000171.1:0-4012 GCA_034431495.1 Thermoflexales bacterium | reverse complement strand
ACCCCCGGCGCGACGACATCCGGCTTCAAGTGGCCGGTGAAGCTGGACGGCCCGCGACTGCTGAAGCCGGCGATGCTATTGGCGCTGTCGGTCGCGCCGATGGTGAACGCTTGATCGAGCGTGCCGGGCGCGTGCATCACCGTGGCGCATCCGCTGCCCTGGTTGCCGGCTGCGGCCACCGTCATCACGCCGGCATCGCGCAACACCTGCGTCACCGTCACCAGCGCCGAGGGCACATCGCATCCTTCTTCACCCCAGCCCGGATCACAACTCCAGGAATTGCTGGTGATGTCGGCGGCTTTGGACGGATCGGGGGTGTTGCCATTCAGGTCGGTAGGGGCCAGTGAAAACTGAAAACACAACGTATAGCGGGCCACACTGCCGATGCCAAAGCGCATGTTGCGGCAGGCAATCCAGCGCGCGCCCGGCGCAACGCCAATCTGATTGCCCAGGCCGTCATCGCCGATGATTGTGCCGGTGGTGTGCGTGCCGTGGCCGTTGTCGTCATGCGGAAATGGGGAGCGCGTGTCCCCCGACTGGTCATAGGCGGCGTCATACCAGTTGTAGTTGTGATCGGCGCTGGCGCCATCCCAGCCACGATACATGCCAATCAAGGCCGGATGATCCCACTGCACGCCGGTGTCGAGATCGGCGACAACGATGCCCTGGCCGGTGAACCCCATCGCCCACACCTCCGGCGCGCGCACGCGCGACACGCCCCACTCGATGGATTGTGGACTTTGGATTTTGGATTCTGAGAGCCGAGTGCTGAGTGTTGAGTGCTGAGTGATGAGTGATGAGTGTTGAGTGATGAGTGCTGAGTGCTGAGTGCTGAGTGCTGAGTGCTGAGTGCTGAGTGTTGAGTGTTGAGTGATGAGTGCTGAGTGTTGAGTGTTGAGTGCTGGATTCTGACCTCTGGATTCTGAACTCTGGATTCCGACCTGCACGCCACGCATTTGAACATCCAGATCGACGCTTGCCACATCAGGCCGCGTGCTCAGCCAGCGCAAGGTGTCGCGGTCGGCAGCCGGAAGGAACAAACTGTTGTTGATCCACAAGACCTGATAGGGCACGCCATGCGCGTCCAGCTCGCGGCGCAAGCCAGCCTGCGCCTTCTCGGCATGGCGCAAGAGCGTCTCGGCCACAAAGCGCGTTTTGGCCTCCTTGGTGGGCAGCGCGCGCGCAGGAGACAGGTCAGGGAAGCTGGCCATCGTCACGATCACGCCGGCCTGTTGCGCGTTGCCGGTCGCCGCCCACGCGCGCAGGCTCACGGTGGGAGGCGGCGGATCGAAGCCGGGTTGAGGCTGGGCGGATGGAACGGGCGATGGCTGCAATAACAGGAAGGCCAGCGTAGTCGCGGCAATCGCTACGCGATGAAACTTGATCCTCATGCGCGGATTGTAACCGCCTACTTGTCCAGCACGCGCGCCAATGCGAACAGCTCCGGGTCGATCGACTTCTGCCGGCCCACCACATCGGCAAGAGGGGTGGTCGTCACGCGGCTCTGCACCAGCCCCACCAGGACATCGCGCTCACCGCGCGCCAGGGCCGCGACTGCGCCCGCACCCAGCCGGCTGGCGAGCAGGCGGTCGAACGCCGTGGGGATGCCGCCGCGCTGCACGTGGCCGAGGATGGTCGTCCGCAGTTGAAAGCCAGTCTCGGCATGTTTCTCACGGAAGTGGGCGACCAGCGATTCAGCGTTGTAGCGCGCGCCTTCGGCCACCACTACGATCGCGTGGGCATGGCCGTGCTGGTAGGCCAGTCGCACTCGCTCCAGGATCTCGTCAGGGGTGGTCTCAATTTCGGGGATCGACACGACCTCGGCCCCGCCGGCGATGCCGACGTTCAGCGCAAGGTAGCCACACTCGCGCCCCATCACCTCGATGACAAACGCGCGCTGATGCGACGACGCCGTTGTCTTCAGTCGGTCGATGGCTTCGAGGGCGATGTTCAGCGCCGTGTCGACGCCGATGGTGATATCGCTGCCCAGCAGGTCGTTGTCTATCGTCGACGCGACACCAACGACCGGGAACCCCATTTGCGCAAGCGCGTGCGAGCCGGTCTGCGAGCCATTACCGCCGATGACCACAAGGGCATCGACATCGTTCTGGCTGAGCGTGCGCAGCGCAGTCAATCGGCCCAACTCGGTCTTGAACGCCTCTGACCGCGCGCTGTGCAACATGGTGCCACCATGCTGCATGATCCCGCCGACAGTGCGCGCATCCATCGGAAAACAATGGTCTTCTATCAATCCCTGGAAGCCATAGCGGACGCCCAGCACCTCCCATCCCTGGTCGAGGGCGCAACGTGTCACAGCCCGAATGGCGGCGTTCATGCCGGGGGCGTCGCCGCCGGAGGTGAGCACTGCGATTCTCTTCATGGATTCAGGCTCCTGTGTGTGAGGCAAGGATATGTCTGCGTTGCATTATCTGCATACAGACCGCGGCCTGTCAATTCAGCGAATAGGAATACCGATTGCCCATCGCGCATTGCAAACACACCGTTCGCGCCTGCCCGATCGGCCGGCCAATGCGCATCCGGTATGATGGCGCGCAACACAATGAACACATCCATGAATCCCAAAGACAATTACCTGGCCGCCATTCGCTTCCAGTCGCCAGACTACGTGCCGATGGGCAACGAGCCAATCTGGCATTCTTTTCAGTTCGATGGGAACTTCACAATCGGCACATGGACGGACGCCTGGGGCGTGCGCTGGGAGGCCGGGCTGGCCGACACGGTGCCCTTTCCGAAGGGCAACCCGCTGCCCGACCTGGACCGGCTGGCCGACTATCACTTCCCCGACCCGAACGCGCTGCGCTTCACGCCGGAGATGCGCGACGCGCTGGGGCAGGTCGATCGCGGTCAGAAACTGGTGATCGGCAATCTGACCTATCTGCTGTTCGAGCGGGCATGGGCGCTCATGGGCATGGACAACTTCATGGCCGCGCTTGTGACGCACCCCGCCGAGATGCGCCATTTGCTGCGCGGCATCGCCGATTACGCCATCCAGGTATTCGACCGCTATCTCGAACTGGGCGTGGATGCGATCGGCTTCTCAGAAGATCTTGGCTCGCAGCGCGCGCTGATGATCTCGCCGGCCATGTTCCGCGATTTTCTGCTGCCCGAGTACCGCCGCATCTTCGCGCATACGCTGCGCGCCGGCAAGATTGTCCACTTTCACAGTTGCGGGTGTGTGCAAGATATCGCCGCCGACCTGGCTTCGATCGGCGTAACCGTTTTGAATCCGATTCAGGCGCGGGCTAACGACCTGGCCCGGCTGAAAGCGGATACGTTCGGGCGCACGGCGCTGGCCGGCGGCATCGACACTGCCTTGCTGGCCACCGGCACGCCGGCCCAGGTGCGCGCCGAAGTCCTGCGCGTGATGGACATTCTGAAGCCGGGTGGCGGCTACGTATGCCAGCCAGACCAGGGTCTGCCGGGGATTCCAGAGGAAAACATGCGGGCGCTGTGGGAGACGGCAAGCGAAGCCGGACGGTATAGGCGATAAACACACATCGCGATGCGCTTCATGGGATACTCGGCAACCAATAACAATCGCGCGGTGGCAGCTCTGTCATGTCTCTGGATCAACTGCTCGGCGACTACGTGTTCAACCCCGGCACGCTGGCCGGCGCTGTGGTATACGCGGCGCTGATTTTCGGGCTGGCCTGGCTTGCGGGCCGGCTGCTGCGCCGCGTGATCCATCATCTGCTGCAAAATGAAACCCGGTTGGTCAACCGCACCACGCTGCACTTCATCGCCCAGTTGGGACAGGTGGCGATCATCGTGCTGGCCATCGTGCTGTATGCCAATCTGATCCCCTCACTCCGCGCGATTGGCACGGCGCTGTTGGCCAGCGTCAGCATTGTGTCGCTGGTACTCGGCCTGGCCGCGCAGAACACGTTGGGCAACCTGATCGCCGGCATCTCGCTAGCCCTGTATCGACCGTTCGAAGTGGGTGATCTGGTGCAGGTAAACCCGCCCGGCGGCCCCGAAATCGGCCACATCG
>DAOUDB010000170.1:0-2409 GCA_034431495.1 Thermoflexales bacterium | reverse complement strand
TGAAGGCAAGAAAACCGCTGCCTTCGAGATCTGTGAGCAACTGGCGCGGCAGAACGAGCATGACACGCTAACGGGCACAGCGGCTACTACGTCACCGCGTGGCTCGCGCGCATTCCGCGCGCCGGATGTGGTGATCGTGCCGGTTGGCGACGGCAATATCATCAGCGGGTTGCACAAGGGATTCAGGGATTTGATGGGCGTGGGATGGATCGACCACATGCCGCGCTTCATCGGCGTCACAGCCACCCTGGCGCCGGCGCTGTATCGCGCGTGGCAATCGGGCAGCGAAAACATTGTGGCCGCGCCGGCCAGCACCATCGCCAGCGGCATCAGCGCCGACCTGCCGCGTGACGGCGTGATGGCCCTGCGCGCCGTGCGCGAGACGGGCGGGATGTTTGTCGAAGCAGACGACGAAGAAATGCTGGACGCAATGGGTGTGCTGGCGCGCGAGGCGGCAGTATTTGTCGAGCCGGCCTGCGCCGCCGCCTATGTCGGACTTGTCAAAGCCTGTCGCATGGGCGCAATTCAATCCGACGACGAAGTGGTTTTGCAGCTTACCGGCAGCGGGCTGAAGGATGTAAAGTCGGCATTGCAGGCAAGCGTAGGGCGGCTCATCCACATCCAGGCCCGCATCGAGGACGTGCGCAAGGATTTTAGATTTTAGATTTTGGATTGACGACCTCAACGCCCAATACGAGATACGCGATACGCAACACGAAACACCATGAGCAGTGAAACATCCGTCAAAGTTGTCGCCACGAACCGGCGCGCGTCGTTCGATTACCACCTGGAAGACCGATATGAGGCCGGCCTGGCTCTCAACGGCGGCGAAATCAAGTCGGTGCGCGCTGGCAAACTGGATCTGCGCGACGCCTTTGTGGTCGTGCGCAACGGTGAAGCGTGGCTGCTGAACATGCACATCTCGCCCTACGCCATGTCCACCGGCTTCAGCAAGCCCGACAACGAGCGCCGCGAGCGCAGGCTGCTGTTGCACAAGAAGGAGATTGCGCAACTGGCGCGCGGGATTGATCAGAAAGGCTACACCGTCGTGGCGACGCGGGTGTACCTTAAAAAGGGGCGAGCGAAGATCGAGATCGCGCTTGCCAAAGGCAAACGGCAATATGACAAACGGCAAACCATCGCCAAACGCGACGCTCAGCGGGATATTGAGCGCGCCAGCCGTGCGGATTAAAACAGATCGGACCGCGCGGCGGCGGCCCGATCTGCTGTGAAAACGCGATCACTTCTCCGGCTGTAAGAGGCCATAGTCGCCAGCTTTGCGGCGATACACGACCTTGACTGCGTCGTCGTCGGAATGCATGAACACAAAGAAGTCGTGGCCCAGCAGCTCCATTTGCTCGATGGCCTCATCGACGCTCATGGGGGTGACGGCGAATGTCTTGACGCGCACCACGCGCTGCTCTTCGAGCCCTGCTTCATCCGCCCCGGTGTCGATCGGCAGCGCCTCGGCCACCGCCAGTTCCTCGTCCCCAACGGCCATGCCACCGCGCTTGCGATCCACCCGGCGACCCTTGTAGCGCGCGATGCGGTGATACATTTTGTCCAGCGCCATGTCGAAGGCCTTGAACAAATCAGCGTCCTGCTCTTCGACCCGCAGCAACGTGCGCTTCCGTCGCACGGTCAACTGAAGTGACTTGGCCGCATCGTCCTTGGCACTCTGCCGCGTCACCTCCACGCGCATGTCTTCCACGCCGGGCAGGTAGCGGTCCAGCCGATCGGCCTTCTTGTGGACATACTCCTCAAAACGCCGGCTGATCTCCCATCCGTGGCCTTGTATTGTCAGTTCCATCTTGCTTCCTCTCTTCAACGTCAGTATGACTCGTCTTCACCTTGCCGCCGGCTTGATGCGCCGACGAGGATCAGTCACTTGCTCGCGCCAGGGTCAGCGCAGACACCTGCTCCGCGCCGGCAGCCAGCAGCGCTGCCGCGCACTCGGAAAGGGTGGTGCCGGTGGTCAGCACATCGTCCACCAGCAACACGCGCCGGCCGGCGCACATGGATTCGTCCGCGGCAAACGCGCCCTGCACATTGCGCCGGCGCTCTGCCGCCCCCAATCGAGCCTGATGCTCGGTGTGCCGGATGCGCGCCAAGGCGCGCAGCGAACAGGGCGTGCCAGTCGCCGGGCTGACAAAGCGTGCCAGCCGCTCGCTCTGATTGAAACCGCGCTCGCGCAACCGCCCGGCATGTAGCGGCACAGGCACGATCAGATCAACCCTCAACCCGGCCGCAGCCGAAGCGCCGGCCCAGGCGTCGATCATCAGACGCGCGAATGGTTCCGCCAGGCCGGGGACGCCGTTGTACTTGAACTCGTGGATGCCCTGCCGCAACGGCTCGACAAAGGGGGCTGCGGACACGACAGAAATAGTACGCGCGCCGGCGGGCGTCTCG
>DAOUDB010000169.1:0-12542 GCA_034431495.1 Thermoflexales bacterium | reverse complement strand
CGAAATCGGCCACATCGAAAGCCTGACCCTGGGATACACCGTCCTGCGCACCTACGACAACCGGCGCGTCATCATTCCCAACAGCGTCATGGGAGCGCAGGTCACCATCAACCTGACCGTCCGCGACCCGCGCAAGCTGGCCGTGATTCCGTTCAAGATCGGGGCCGGCGCCGATGTGGACAAAGCGCGCGCCATCGTGCTCGAAAAGGCACAGGCGCATCCGCTGGCCGGCGAGGTAGTGGGTTGCCCCGTGGTCAGTCTGGCCGGCGGCGTCGTCCTGTCATTGCGCGTGTGGTGCGCAGACTACGGCGCGGCACAGAAACTTGAATTCGATCTATACGAGACTGTGAAGAAAGCATTCGACGCCGGCGGCATCCCGCTGGCGTGACACGCGCAGCAT
This sequence comes from Thermoflexales bacterium, assembly GCA_034431495.1. Lineage (GTDB taxonomy): Bacteria > Chloroflexota > Anaerolineae > J036 > Brachytrichaceae > Roseilinea. The sequence continues at coordinate 12,142 of DAOUDB010000169.1, read as the reverse complement.
CGCCGGCATCTTAACCCGCCCTTCACACACATCCAGCACACTTCAGGCCAGTCTTTTGCAGGAGAACCTTTGTGGCAGCACTCACCCGTGAGCAACCCGTCAACAACCGGCGCGAAATTCTCGGCTGGGCCATGTACGACTGGGCCAACAGCGCCTTCAGCACCACCGTCGGCACGGTCTTCCTGGGGCCGTATCTGGCGACACTGGTCGAAAGTGCCGCCAAAGCCAGCCCCGACAGTTTGGCGCGCTTTTTTGGCCTGCCGGTGGCCCCAGAATCTTTCCTGCCCTATTGCATCGCCTTCTCGGTCGTCTTTCAAGCCGGCTTCCTGCCCATCCTGGGCGCGATTGCCGACTATTGGCATCGCCGCAAGCAGATGTTGCAACTCTTCGCGCTGATCGGCGGCCTGGCGACCACTGCGCTGTTCTTCGTGCAGGGCGAGCTGTGGTGGCTGGGAGGCGTGTTGTACATCATCGCCAATCTGGCATTTGGGGCAGCCATCGTGTTTTACAACGCTTATTTGCCCGACATTGCCAGCGAAGACCAGCGCGATCGCGTGTCCTCGTTCGGCTGGGCAATGGGCTACCTGGGCGGCGGGTTGCTGCTGGTGTTCAACCTGGCGCTCTTCCTCATGCGCGACCGGCTGGGGCTGGACAGCGGGCTGGCCGTGCGCATCAATCTGGCCTCGGCCGGCCTGTGGTGGCTGGGCTGGTCGATCTGGACCTGGCTGACCTTGCGCCCGCGCCACACCGCCCGCGCACTGCCGCAGGGCGAGAACATCGTCGGCGTGGCCTTCAAGCAACTGAGTGAAACGATGGAAACGCCGGCCCCGACTGTGGCCCGGCTGTTGCTCTCGCCGCTCATCGTGCTGATTCTCTTCCCAGTTGTGTCATTCCTGCAACTGCCGTTGGAGATCATCTTCCTCGCCGTTGTGGGGCCGCTGGTCATGATTGCCATCTTCATCCGGCGCAAGTGGCGCACGTCGCCGGAAACAGCCCGCTTCCTGTTGGCCTATCTGATCTACAACGACGGCATTCAGACCGTGATCGGGGTGTCTGCGATCTTCGCGGCGGCGCCGGTGTTGCGCGGCGGGCTGGCGATTCCCACCGAGCGTCTGACGCTGCTCATCCTGTTTATTCAGTTCGTGGCATTCATCGGGGCGCTGTCGTTTGGCCGGTTGGCCGGCTGGCTGGGCGCCAAACGCGCGCTGGTGGTCAGCCTGTTCATCTGGTCGGGCGTGGTCATCTATGCCTTCCTCGGCATGCGCGACTATGGCCCCTCGGCGCTGGGCATCCCGCAGGCTGAGCTGGAGTTCTGGGTGCTGGGCGCGTTCATCGCCCTGGTGCTGGGTGGCAGTCAGGCCCTCAGCCGCAGCCTGTTCGCCCAGATGATCCCGCAGGACAAGGAAGCGGAGTTCTTCTCGATCTACGAGATCAGCGAGCGCGGCACATCGTGGATGGGGCCGTTCTTGTTTGGGTTTGTCAATCAGGCTGTGGGCAACCTGAGGCCGGCCATTCTCTCGGTGGTGATCTTCTTTGTGGTCGGGCTGGCCATTTTGATGACCGTGAACATGGGCCGCGCCATGCGCGAGTCGGGGCGCCGACGCGACGACCCCGTGCCCGCGCCTGCCTCTAACCCTGCGCCGGCTGCGCGTTGAACATCAGCCATGCCGGCCTTCATCCAGTACATCGGGATCGATTACTCCGGGGCGCAGACGCCCGAAAGCAGCCTACCCGGCCTGCGCGCGTATCTGGCTGTCGGGGCAAACGCGATGCCTGAGCCGGTCGAAGTGCCGCCCCCACCCAGCCCGCGCAAATACTGGACGCGCCGTGGCCTGGCCGAGTGGCTGGCCGACATCCTGCGCGACAGTCCGCCGACGCTGGTGGGCATCGATCACGGTTTCTCTTTTCCGTTGGCCTACTTTGAACGTTACCGGCTGGCGCTCGACTGGCCGGCTTTTCTGGACGACTTTCAACGCCACTGGCCGACCGACGCGCCGCACACCTGTGTTGATTTCATCCGCGATGGCAAGCAGGGAAACGCAGCAGCGCGCGCCGGCAACTCGCGCTGGCGGCGGCTGACCGAGATACGCGCCGGCACAGCCAAATCTGTTTTTCATTTCGACGTGCAGGGCGCGGTGGCCAAATCCACCCACGCCGGCCTGCCCTGGCTGCGCTTTCTGCGGCAGCGGCTGGGCGCAAAGGTTCACTTCTGGCCGTTCGATGGCTGGCAGCCACCCGCCGGGCGCACGGTGATCGCCGAGGTGTACCCGCGCCTGTGGAACAAACGCTACCCTGTAGCGAATCGCTCGCCGCATCAGCATGACGCTTACTCGGTGGCGCGCTGGATGCAGGAAGCCGACCGCAGCGACGACTTACGCCGGCACTGGCAGCCAGTCCTCACCTCCATCGAGCGCCATACCGCTGAGATCGAAGGCTGGATTTTGGGCGTCGGCGCGTCAAGCGAGTAATCAAGCAGCAAACACCACGCACACCGGGCTGGGCACAGACAGCGCATGGCCGGTGGGTGTCAGCGCGCCGCTGGCTGCATCTACTCGAAAGGCCACGATCGAATCGCTGCGCTCGTTGGCCACATAGCAAAAACGGCCGGCCAGGTCGAGCGCAAAGCCGCGCGGCCACTTGCCCAGCGTCGCAACGTGGCCGGCCGGCGTCAGCATCCCAGTCGTCGCGTCCACCGCAAAGATGGCGATGCTGTCGTGACCGCGATTCGAGCCGTACACAAACCGGCCTGAAGGATGGACGCAGATCTCGGCGCAGTAGCTCTCGCCCGTCCAGCCGGCCGGCAGGGTGCTCACCGTCTGCAACACCTCGAACGCGCCGCGCGCTGCGTCGTAGGCCAGCGCGATGACCGTGTTCGCCAGTTCTGTGATGACATACGCAAAACGGCCATTGGGATGAAAGGCCAGATGGCGCGGGCCGCAGCCGGGTTGCAATGCTACAAACGGCGGAGCGTGGGGCGCAAGCACGCCGGCGCCTGGATCAAGCCGGTACAGCATCAGTTTGTCCAGGCCCAAATCGGCTACCACGGCCAGCGCGTTGTCTGGCGTCACATCAGCCGAATGCGCGTGCGGGCCTTCCTGTCGCTCAGCATTCGGGCCGGCGCCGGCGTGTTGGTGGACGCTGCCAGCCGGCAACAATCCTCCGTCGGCGCGAATCGCAAACGCCGCCACATTGCCCGTTCCGTAATTCGCCACCACCACACAGCGGCCACTGCGATCCACGCTAAGATGGCACGGCGCTGTGCCCAGCGCAGACTGCTGATTGATGAATGACAGCCGGCCGGTGCTCGCATCTATTGCAAACGCGCTGACCGCGCCCATCGCGCCGGCATCGCCCATTTCATTGACGGCATACAGATAATGCCCGCCCGGATGCGCGGCCAGGAACGAAGGATGTTCGACGAAGGTTGCATCCACGATGCGCAGCTCGCCGCTGTCTGAATCCTGCTCGCACACATAGATGCCTTTGCTGTTGCCACGGGTGTAGGTGCCGATATAGGCGCGCATGGTCATTCTCCTTTTTGCGTCAAACGTGGGCGTATTGTAGTGGCCGGCGCAGACGCCGTCAGTACAATCACGCCATGCTCAACGCGCGATCACTCGAAGCCGTAGCAGCGGCGACATTTACACCCCCCTTCATCCGGCCTCTGTACGACACCTACAACTTCTATCGCCTGCCCCACACCATCGTGAATGTGCTGACCGGGAGCGCAGGGCCAACACTCCCCGCCGACACACTGCCCCACCCGGCGCGGCAGTACGAAGCCGTCGTGTTGATTCTGATCGATGGTTTTGGCTGGCGTTTCTTCGAGCAATATGCCGGGCGCTATCCCTTTCTGCAATACTTCATGCAGCACGGCGTGGTGTCAAAACTGACCGCAATGTTCCCCTCGACCACCGCTGCGCACGTGACATGTCTGCACACCGGCCTGGCGCCGGCCCAAAGCGGGGTATACGAATGGCATCAATACGCGCCCTCACTCAATGCTTTGATTGCGCCGCTGTTGTTCTCGTTCGCCGGCGATAGCATGCGCGACACACTAACCGGGGCTGGCCTCACGCCAGCCGGCATCTTCCCCCGGCGCACACTCTATCAGCGCCTGGCGCAAAGCGGCGTGGCATCCTACGCAATGCAGAGCAATCTGTTTGCGCGCAGCGCGCCATCGCGTCACCTGCTACAAGGCGCGCGCATCATGCCGGTAAAAACCCTGCCCGAAGCGCTTGTCCGGCTGGGCAAGCTGCTGGCCGCGCAGGAGCAGCCCGGCTACTACGTGCTCTATCTGGCGCACATGGACAGCATCGGCCACGACTACGGGCCAGCCTCGGATGAGATCAATGCCGAGATCGACCTGTTGCTGGTCGCGCTTGAACGGGGCCTGCTGGACCGGCCGGCCGGGGAGCGGCGCGCGTCACGGCGTAACACACGGCGTAACACACGGCGCACGCTGCTGATCGTGACCGCCGACCACGGCCAGGTTGAGATCGACCCGGCCACCACGATCTACCTCAACCGTGATAGCAAGTTGCGCCAGTTGCGGCGCTGGCTGCAAGTGGATCGAAACGGCTCGCCGCTGGCGCCGGCCGGCTCGCCGCGCGACCTGTTTCTGCACGTGAAGCCGGACATGCTGGACACCGCGCAGCGCGCATTGAGCCGGCGCCTGGAAGGGCGCGCGTTGGTGTTGCAGACACGCGCCCTGCTCGAGCAGGGATTCTTCGGACCCGCGCCGGCTTCAGACAAATTCCTGGCGCGTGTGGGAAATCTGGCGATTTTGCCATTCAAAGGCGAGTCTGTGTACTGGTATCAGCGCGGCAGATTCGAGCAGAAATTCTTTGGTCATCACGGCGGCCTGACGCGAGATGAAATGGAAATCCCACTCCTGGTGTGCGAATGGTGAGTGCGCCAACGTCGTACGCGCCAACGTCGTAGTCGTAGTCGTCTCACCGTGATTCGCGCAAGCCGTGCTATACCATCCGGCATGAACGCCCGACCACCCAACATTGTGCTTGTGATTGTGGACCAGTGGCGCTGGGACTGTCTCGGCGCAGCCGGGCACCCGGTTGTGCAGACACCACACCTCGACACGCTCGCCGCGGACGGCGCGCGCTTCACACGCGCATATGCCGCCGTGCCAAGCTGCATTGCCGCGCGCGCATCGCTGATGACCGGGTTGAACCAGCGCCATCACGGGCGCGTTGGATACCGCGACCAGACGCCCTGGCCGTATCGCGTGACGCTGGGCAGTGTATTCAGCCAGGCCGGCTATCACACCCAGGTCGTGGGCAAGATGCATGTGTACCCTGCCCGCAACCTGCTCGGCTTTCACAATGTGGTGCTGCACGACGGCTACCTGCACTGGAACCGGGATCGCGCGCCGGGGCTGATGGCCGACGACGACTATCTGCTGGACTTGCGCCGCCGGCACGGCGCCGATGCCGACTACATCGACAGCGGCATTGGCTGCAACGGGTATGTGGTCACGCCCTGGCCATACGACCCGCTGATACACCCAACCGCATGGGTCACGACGCAGTCGATTGATTTTCTGCGCCGGCGCGACCCAACCAGGCCATTTCTGCTGGTTGCCTCATACCATCGGCCGCATCCACCGCTCGACCCACCACAAGCCTATCTGGACATCTACGGCGACGTTGGGCTGCCGTCGCTGCCGCGCGGTGACTGGGTGGGCGGCGAAGGACTGCCGCACCTCAGCCAGCGCCCGCACATGAACGATAGCCCGAAAGCGCTCGATGCAGCGCAGATCGACCGCGCCCGGCGCGCTTACTACGCGCAGTGCACATTCATCGATCACCAGCTCAACCGGCTGATCATGGCGCTGTTCGAGCATCAGGTTTACCAGAACACGGCCATCGTGTTTGTGTCTGACCACGGCGATATGCTTTACGATCACGAGCTGGTAGCCAAAGCGCTGCCTTACGAGGGATCGGCTGCCGTGCCGCTGTTGATCAAACCGCCACCCAGCTTCGGACTGGCCGGCAGGCAGGTCATCGATGCGCCTGTGGAGCTGCGCGACATCCTGCCAACGTTGTGCGACCTGGCCGGCATCCCCACGCCTTCCAGCATAGACGGGCAGAGCGTCATGCCTTTCGTGCGCGGCGAACAGCCCACATGGCGCGAATATCTGCACGGAGAGCACGAAGCCGGTTCATGGTCGAATCAATGGCTGACCGACGGGCGAGCCAAATACGTCTGGTACTCCCAAACCGGGCGCGAGCAGTTGTTCGACCTGGTGAATGACCCCTACGAATGCCATGATCTGGCCGCCGAGCAGCCTGAAACGGTGGCATTGTGGCGCAGCCGGCTGGCGCGCGAGCTGGACGGGCGCGAAGAAGGCTACGCGCAAGATGGGCAACTGGTCAGCCGGCCGGCCCAGGCCACGCTGCGCGAGGCCGGGCTGCCGTGATCCATGCGCGTTCGCAGCGCACTCGTTCAGACAACACGTAAGGGCGATATTCCAACAACTCGATCGTTTCGACATCCGACAGGAGAGAACCTAAATGGACACCCCCAACGCCGTAATCGACGACTTGTTGCGCGGCAGGCAGGCCCAGCGCGTCGGCCTGATGGATGGCCCGTGGGACGACACCATTGCCGCCTGGGTGCAGCAAGGCTACCCCATCCGCAGGGTCTACAAAGAGGCGGGGAAGAAACGCTGGCGCCGCGAGGATGGCCGCTGGGAAGATGTGACACAGCCGGGCGAGTACGAGGAGCCTGTGCCGGCCTGGGAACACTTCGGCTACGACATGGTCGGCGTCGGCGGCTGGTTCGACATCATGCCCCTGCGCGGTCATTCCGAGTTGATCGAAGAAACCGACGAATGGGAGGTTAAGCGCAACGGCGCCGGGGCTGCGCTCAAATACTGGAAGCACAAGTCGGGCACGCCAGAGCACGTAGATTTTCTGATGACCTCGCGCGAGATCTGGGAGCGCGACTACCGGCCTCACCTGCTCGAGTGGGATATCCGGCGGCTTGGGGACCTGGACGAGACCCGCAAGAACTTCAAAGCCGCCCGCGCCGCAAACGCCTGGACACATTACGGCCACCTGTTCATCTGGGAAGCGATGCGCCAGAGCCTGGGCGACGTGACGCTGTACACCAGCCTGTTGCTCGACCCCGATTGGATTCACGACTACAACCGCGTGCACACCGACCTTTACAAGCGCTACTTCACTTATCTCTTCGAGCAGGTGGGCCTGCCCGATGGCATGTGGCTGTACGAGGACCTGGGCTACAAGAACGGCCCGTTCGCCTCGCCCAAAGTGCTGGCCGAACTGATCTTTCCGTACTACAAGGAGATGGTGGACTTCTTCCACGGCTACGACCTGCCAGTGGTGTTGCACTCGTGCGGGAGCACCGCAAAAGTGTTGCCGCTGGTGGTCGAAGCCGGCTTCGACGGCCTGCATCCCATGGAGCGCAAAGCCGACGGCAACGACCCCTTTGTGTTCGCCGAAAAGTACGGCGACCGGCTGTGCTTCGTCGGCGGGCTGGATGTGCGCATCTTCGAGACCAACGACCGCGATATCATCCGGCGCGAAGTAGCCGCCTACATCGACGGCATGAAAGCGCGCGGGGCGCGGCTGGTCTTCGCCTCCGACCACTCTATCCCACCCACCGTGCGCTACGACACTTACCGCTTCATCGTCGACGTGTACCGCGAACACATGCTGTACTGAGTCGGGCCATAAACCTCGCCGATTCTGAAGACCGGCGAGGTCTCATCGAGTCGCACTTGGATCAAATACCCACTCACGCCGGCCCCGGTCTGCGCGGCCGGCTGTTGCGCGCCGAGCAACTCATCACCGGCCCCTTGCCGGCCGACGTTCGCCGCAATGTGCGCGTCGAACTGATCGCGTCTGTCTTCTTCGGTCCCTTTTACGCGGCATTGTTGTTCATCCCGGTCGTGCTGCAACGGCTGGGCGCTACGCCCGATCTGGTGGCGCTGTATCAGTCGCAGAGCTACATCGGTCTGTTCCTGGCCGCCTTCAGCGTGATGATTCTGCCGCGCCGGCGGTTGCTGTTGCTGCTGGCTGTGATCTGGACAGTGGGGCGAGGCGCGTTTCTCTTCACGGAACTGTGGCCGACAGCAGTTGGCCTGCTGGTGTTGTCGGCCATCTACTGGCTGTCGGACGGCTTTCCCGGCTCGGTCTACACCGAGGTGGTGCGGCGCGCCTACCCCGCCGAAGTGCGCGGACGCGCGCTGAGCGTGGTGCGAGCCGGCATGGCGCTGAGTATGTTGGCGTTCACCCCGTTGGTGGGATGGCTGCTCGACACAGCCGGTCACGGCGTGTTGTTTCCGCTGGCCGGCGTATGCGGCATTCTCGCTGCGTGGATCTTCACTCGTATGCGCATCGGCCCCGACAGCGCGCCGGCCACACACACATCACAACACGCGCTGGGCGAACTGTGGCGCATCCTGCGCCGCGACGGCCGGTTCGTGCTGTACCTGTTGTCGGTGGTGTGCTTCGGCCTGGGCGGGCTGGTCGCCATCGCGTTCTATCCGGCGGTGCTGGTCGATCGCCTGCATCTTTCTTACGCCGAGGTGAGCTGGCTGAGCCTGGCTCAATCCGTGGCGTGGATTCTGGGGCTGGTGGTGTGGGGCCGGGCGATGGACCGCAAAGGCACGATGTGGTTGTTGCGCGCGGCCTACGTCATCTCGGCCATCGGGCCGATCGCGTTTCTGCTGGCCGATTCGGGCTGGTGGCTGCTGGCGGCTTATCTGGCGCAGGGTCTGGCCATGGGCGCGGTGGATCTCGGCTTCACCAGCGCATCGATCGACTTCGCCGACCCCGATCACGTGTACGAGTACGCTGCTTTGCAGCGCACGGTGATCGGCATCCGTGGACTGGCCGGCCCGTTCATCGGCGTGGGCCTGTTCCGCCTCGGCGTGCCGATGGCCTGGGTGTTCATCCTGGGCGCGGCACTCTTTGTGCTGGGCGCTGCGCTGGTGAGCGGCGTGCGCCAGAGGCCACCCCCACGGTGATCGGGCGTCACTGGACGGCCAGCGTATTGTGCGCCGGCTTCAACGGCGTGATCGAGCTGGCACTGTCTTTTCTGGCAGGCTGACGGCACGTTCATAGCGCGCCTTGAGCGCGCCTTGAGCGCGATTACTTGAGCACGATTTCGTCGAGGGGGACGTAGAGGTCGCCGGATTCCGAGGGGATTGGGCCGGCCGCTAACGCGGCAAAGGCCGCCAGGAGCCGCCGGTGATAGGCAGCCATGCCGCCGGCGCAACGAGTCCAGACATCGCGCAGGGCGCGGCTCAATCGGCAAATCAGACTCAACCTGTTCAAGCACAAGCACCATACATGCCATCATTTAAGGACAGGTTAAACACAAACCATCTTGCGCGCACAGGCAATCGTCGATTTGTCCTACCCTGCGGCGCGTGATACAGTGCGCTCGCACGTAGTGCGCTCGCACGTAGTGCGCTCGCACATCGTGCACACACACACACCACGCTGACAGGAGAATCGACCCATGCTCAACAAACAGGATGTAGCCATTATTCGAGAGTTGGCCGCGCAGGTCGCGGAGATCGCCGCCCTGCCCGTCCAGGAAGAGAAGCGCGCCCTGTGGCGCAAGCTCAACGCGCGCCGGCCCGAACGCCCCATGGTGATGATCGACCAGGTATGCTGGAACGAGATGGACGTCAACGACGAGCTGACCCTGCGCTGTGAGGACCCGGAGTGCCGGCAGTACGAAGACGAGCTGCGGCGCACGCTCTACCAGTGGCGGCACTTCCCGGTCGATATGGTGGTCGAGCCGTTCGTGCGCGTGCCCAAAGCCATTCACAACTCCGGCTTCGGTGTCACAGTCGAAGAACACACCGCCGTCACCGATCCGACCAACTCGGTGGTAGGCCACCAGTACATCAACCAGTTTCAGACCGAGGATGACCTGGAGAAAATCCGCCGGCCTGTAATCTGCCACGACGAGGATGAGACCGCCCGCCGGCTGGCTGTGGCCCACGAGCTATTCGACGGCCTGCTGGAAGTGCGCGCGTGGGGCTATGATCCCTACCTGTCGTTGTGGGATGTCATCAGCATGTGGATGGGCGTGGAGAACGCGCTGTTCACGCTGATCGACCGGCCCGAATACATGCACGCGTTGGTAAGCCGCATGACAGATGGGTATCTGTCCATGCTCGACCAGTTGGAAACACAAGGGTTGTTGTGCGGGCCGCAAAGCCTGATTCACTGCACCGGCGCCTGGACCGACGAGCTGCCGGCGCCCGGCTACGACCCGGCCCGGCCGCGCACCAAAGACATGTGGATGTTCGGCCTGGCGCAGATGTTCGCCACCGTCTCGCCCAAAATGTTCAAGGAATTCGAGGTGGACTACACCAGCAAAATCTGCGCGCGATTCGGCCTGGTGTATTACGGCTGCTGCGACCCGCTGGACGGCAAGATGAACGAAGTGCGCATGATCCCCGGCGTGCGCAAAGTCTCGATGAGTCCCTGGGCGAACCAGGAGCGCGGCGCTGCCGAGATCCGCGACGAGTATGTGTTCTCGCGCAAGCCAAACCCGGCCTTCCTGGCCTGGGATCGCTTCGACACAGAAATGGTGCGCAATGACTTGATCGAAACCCGGCGTATCTGCGAGCGGTATGGCTGCCCGCTCGAGTTGATCCTGAAGGACATCAGCACGGTGCGCTACGAGCCGCAGCGATTGTACAAGTGGGCCGAGATTGCGATGGAGGTGGTCGGCGCGCGCGCCTGAGTTGCGCGGCTCATGCGCGCTGACACAGATCAAACCCGCGACGCCCCCTGATCGGATAGGGTGTGCTGTTCTGGCGACAGCACACCCTGCGATGCGCACTCTACGATGCGCACTCTACGATGCCACAGCGCGCTTCAGCGACGCCTTCGAGCGCGTCTCTTGCAACTTCACATCAGCCTGGCGCCGGTCGAGGATGCTCATCGAGATCTCGATCACCTCGGCGGCTTCCTTCGGCGTCATCGTCCCCACCGTCACCATGTCCTGTGGGCGGATGGTATTCCACACGAACGTCAAGCCCTGCAGGGGCCGCAACTGCCCCGCCGCCATCGGCTTGATGGTCATGACCGGCTTCTTTGCGTCGCGGATGATGCGATTGACCCAGTCCACTTCCACCTGCATCAGGAAGCCCATGCTGTTGTAGATCGAAATATACGTCTCGACATCCGCGCCGGACTCGTCGGCGTACACGATGGCCTCGGGCATGTGGGTGCTCAGGCCGGGGATCATGCCGTGCGCGCGGATCAGCCGGCTTAGTTGATCCATCCAACGAATCTTGCGCGTGCAGCGGTCGATCAGGGCGTCGGTGGTGCCCTGGTGCGGCATACAAAACGTCACGCCGTGCTTTGCCTGCTGAACCAGAATCTGCTCGACGGCGCCCTCGTCGAAGCCCTTGGCCGGCGTGTCGGGCGTGATCGGGAAGTGTGGTGTGGAGACGATGATGCAGCCGGTGCCGGTGCGGTCTTCCGCATCGGCGATGGCGTCAGCCAGAGGGGGATGCTGGATCTGGCCCATGATGGTGTCCACGCCGGCGCGGAAGAACACCTCCAGAATGTCGGCGATCTTCTTGCGATCGGCGATGGTCTCTTTGATGAAGTCGTCCTTGGCCGAGGTGGTGTGGCTCCAGCCGAGGAACCAGTTGGTGCCGATGATCATGCGCGAGAGCGAGACACCCCCGACTTCGGTGCGCGGGAACTTGTCCATACTGCCTTCTACCTCCGGGTAAACGCTGAAGCAATGATCATGTGTTGTTGGGGGAATTGTAGAGCCATTCAGCTTCGGTGAAGCTTCGACCCGCGTGGCAACCCGGCCCACTGCATCTCATTCAGCGTCACACGCACAGCCGGCCTGGTTGGCCGACAGCTCCAGCCACCTCGGCGCCTATGAGGCATCTATCGGGCAGATGAAGTAGGGGTCAACAGCATCGCCGCCTTCCCGCACCCATCCCTCGATGTTTGCATCGTCTCTGACCTTCCACCAGACATAGGAATCGGGGCATGTGGGGCCGTCGATAACACAGACACCCCTATATGAATTGGATTGTATCTAGAACACGGTGGGCGCGCCATCAGTTCGCTCACTCCACAATATAAGATCCGGCAGCTTGCGG
>DAOUDB010000168.1:0-24374 GCA_034431495.1 Thermoflexales bacterium | reverse complement strand
CCTCCCTGCCCCACGCTGACTTGCTCGAACTGAAGCGTTGGAACACACCCACGATCTACAACGGCTGGGAACAAATCACGCGCCACGATGTGACGGCCGAGGGTATCAATCTTGAGGAATGCCGCGATTTCATGCCGCAGATGGGGCCAATGGTCGGCTATGCAGTGACACTGGTCGTCGAACCCAGCAATGCCGCTCACAAGCGTGATCGTCCCACTGCATGGAACGAATACCGGCACTACATCGCATCCGTCCCCGGCCCGAAGATCGTCGTCGTTCAAGACCTGGACAAACCGCGCGTGATCGGCTCGTTCTGGGGCGAAGTCAACGCCAACGTTCACCGCGCGCTGGGCTGCGTGGGCACGATCACCGACGGCGCGGTGCGCGATCTGGACGAGATGACCAACGCCGGCTTCAAGGCGATTGCGCGCCGGCTATGTGTCGGCCATGCGCACGTTGCGCCGGTTCGCTGGGGCTGCGAGGTCACGGTGTTCGGGCAGCGCGTGTGGCCGGGCGCGTTGATCCACGCCGACAAACACGGCTTTCTGGTCATCCCAGACGAGGATCAGGCCGGCCTGCTCGAAGCTGCCCGCTTCATGGACAGCAACGAGTGCCGTACGGTGATCGCGGCCGCGCGCGGCGCAGCCGGAAAAACCACCGAACAGATTCTGGCCGACCTGGACGCTGCCTCGGCCGCGTTTGGCGCAGCCTCCCGGACACGCTTTCACGCCGGCGGCGAGTGGTAGCGCCCAGGCCAGATTCCGAGCGAGAGGGTTACTGACCAAAGCCGATATCGTCCAGAACCACCGCGCCCGCCTGAGTCCGGTCGAAGACAAAGCGCACCTCTGCCAACGCCGCCGGATCGAAGTCCGGATTATCCGTCATGAAATCAGCCAGCCGAAACTCGAACGTCTGATACACCGGCTCCGACAACGGCAGGACACTCATCCAGTCTAGCTTGCCCAGCCGGCTGCGCAGTTGCGGCTGCAAGCGCGCGAAGTGGCTGAGCGGCAGGCGGGCTTTTTGGCCGGCGCGATCGACCACTTCGAGGGTCAGCTCAATGCCAACAGCATCCGTGGACGCGCGCGCCGACGCGCTTGCCGCGCCGTGCGGTATCTCATCTGCATCGGCCATCGAGAAGCGCAACCAGCTCCGTGGGCCAACCGTCAGACCCGCTTCCGGCAACGACAGCGCGAAACGCGCCACGCCGGGTTGCATCGCGTGATCCCATTCCAGATAGACGCCGGCATTCTCGAGCGCGCCCCATTTCAACGAAACAATCTGTTCGCGCCAGGTCGTCAGATTTTCGCTGCGCAACACTGCGCCGGGGAGCGCGCATGTGCTGAGGTCAATGTCCTCCTCAAAGTCGCACACGCGCATCGTGTCTGAGTCTTCATACCGGTTGATGTAGATGGTGTCGGGCAGCCACGCAGCCACAGTGCGCGGGTCGCGGAACAGAGTGCGATAGCCGGCCTCACCGCGCAACGCCGCATCCATGAAGGCACTGATCGCGATCTTGGCGATACGCTCCTGCCGGGCAGGGGACATCAACACGCGCAAGTTGAAGAGCTGCGCCGCCGGCCCCAGCATGTCGCGACGCCCCCAGTCCTGATTGAACTGCCCATGATTAGCGCCATAGATGTACAGCGCAGCCTTGAAAAGAGGGCAGTCGCCGCTGAAGGTCAGGCGGGCATATTGCCGCGCGCCGCTGAAAGTCGCAACATCCATATCATGCGCGCCGTGCAGCACCAGATAATTCACATCCTGCAACGGCAGCCACCGATCGCCGGGCCGGTACTGTCCATCCACCGGCGCTATGGCAGCCACTGCCTGAATGCCGAAGCCGTAGTCAAAGCGCATCGAGCCGTCATCGGGATGGCAGGGCAACCGATTGAACGTGGCAGCAATGGCGACTGCCTCGCCGCCCCGCGAGTGGCCGATCAGTCCAATGCGATTCATGTCGACTTTGCGATAGAACGGGTTGCCCGCGGTGTCATTCCAAAGCCGCCACTGTCGCAGATGCTCCAGAATCAGCCAGGCGCGGGCGTCATTCTCGCCCGTCAGAGGAGTGACAACGATCAGATCGGCCACAAACGAGAGATTGAGGAAGTTCTGATCGATGGAGGCGACAATGTATCCGCGACTCGCCAGCACTTTCGCGAGGTAATCATAGCCAGCTTCGGAGTACAACTCCATGGGATGGTTGCCATGAGCGATCACGATCAGCGGAAACGGGCCGTCGCCATCTGGATACCAGACGCGCGCATTGATCGGCATCGCCTCTGGGCCGAACCCCCAGTAGGCTCGGCGCAGCACAGACCACCCGTCGAGAAGCCTGGCGCCATCCACCGGCGTCGTGCGCAGCACTGCGCCCGTTCCATACTCTGGCCGTCGCAGATCGACGCCGCTGCCATAGGTCAGCATGCGCGCCGCATACGGCCCCGGCTGCGAAGGGTCCGGCAAGTCCAATGGGGTGATGTGGCCCGATGAGGCAGCGTCAACGCGAGGCAGAACAGCCGGGTTGAAGCCATCCGAGAGCAGCAAGTCGCAGCCGGCGGCCAGACCCAACAAGCCCAGCCCCAGACCGAATACCCCGCCCAGGCGACGAGCCGGCGCAAGCCGCGCTGCGTGAATCGAGACAGCCACACTTGCCCCAAGCAACGCGCCGATGCCAATGACCCCGGCGATGACGGCCAGCATTCCAAAGGCCAGCGGCAGCGCCAGATAGGCCAATGCCAGAAGCGGCAATGCGCCAATGACAGCCCAGATGAATCGGGCTGGCACACGCCGCAACAGCGCGCCGAGCAACGCGATCAATCCACCCAACAACGCGCCGGCCAGCAAACCGCCAAGCCACCCTGCAATCAGAGCAATCGGGCCGGCGGGAGCGAACGCAGCCAGTGAAAAGGTCGTCCACACCACGCCGGCAGCCAGCGCAACACCGCAGGTCGCGCCACGCCAGGCAGGTGCAATGGATACCCACTTGCGGACAAACATATTCCGTGTATGCCTCCATCGAACAGCATACGGCGCAGGCAATCCGGCGCATCCGGCAATGGGCGCCAGCCTGGGCCGGCCAACAGTCGCGCTGCGCGCCTGGTCAGATGGGTAGTTCGGGGTATCGGATGCGGCATTGAACGCAGTCTCGATTCCGCTCCGTCAGATGTTATCCTTGGCGGCGGAGGCAAACCATGATCCACCCAACTGATCTGCGTTGTGAGTACCTGCGCGAGCCGATCGGCATCGACATACCTCATCCCCGGCTGAGCTGGGCGCTGGCCGGCGCGAAAGACCGGCGCGGCGCGCGCCAGATTGCCTATCACATCGTCGTGCGACAGGCCGGCAGCGACGCGATCGTGTGGGACACCGGGCGAGTCGATTCGGATGCAACCGCCCACATCACGTATCAGGGTGGCCCCTTGCAGCCGGCCACGCGCTACGAGTGGCAGGCGCGCGTGTGGGACGAACAAGACACCGCATCAGACTGGAGCCGCGCCTCGTGGACAACCGGCCTGTGGGGGCCGGGCTGGTCGCATGCGCCCGGTCAAGACAGCGACGCGATTCGCGCGGCCGCCTTGTGGATCGGCGCGCCGGTCAGCAACACCTGGAACGAGCGTGCGTCGCAACCCTCTCCCTTTTTGCGCAAGTCCTTCACGATCGATGCGCCCATCCGGCGCGCCATCGTGTATGCCTCCGCGCTGGGCGTATACGAGATGCGGATCAACGGCCAGCGCGTGGGCGACCACATCCTGGCCCCTGAGTGGACGGACTACAGCACTAAAGCGCAGTATCAGGGCTACGACGTGACGGCGCTGATGCGAGAAGGGGAGAACGTGATAGGCGCGATGCTTGGCCCCGGCTGGTACGCCGGCCAACTCGGGCTGGGCGCCGCCTTCCTCGGCATCGAGCGCGGCTACTACGGGCGATTGCCGCGCTTCATCGCCCGGCTTCACATCGAACGGGCCGACGGCCAGACACAGATCGTCAACACAGACGAGAGCTGGCGCCAAAGCACCGACGGCCCCATCCGCGCCTCGGACATTCTGGCCGGCGAGCATTACGATGCGCGGCGCGAGATGCCGGGCTGGGACACACCCGGCTACGATGACACACACTGGCAGCCGGTAGCTTCGTCGGGCGGCCCGCGCCTCGTCGCACAACCCAACGAGCCGATTCGCATTACGCGCACACTGACGCCGATCGCGGTGTCCGAACCACAAGCCGGCGTGTTCATTTTCGACATGGGCCAGAACATGGTCGGCTGGGCGCGCATGACGGTGCGCGGCGAGGCCGGCGATGACATCCGCTTCCGCTACGGAGAAGCCTTGAATCCTGACGGCACACTGTACCGCGAGAACCTGCGCCTGCCCGATCCAAATGATCCACATCGTGGCGCACAACAGGAGGATCACTATATCTGCCGGGGCACTGGTGACGCGACGTTCGAGCCGCACTTCACGTATCACGGCTTTCGCTATGTCGAGGTGACCGGCCTGCGCTACACGCCACAAGCGGACGATCTGACCGGCTGCGTGTTTCATTCCTCCGGCGCAGATGTGGGCCGCTTCGAATGCTCCAGCCCGCTGCTCAACAAGATCATGTCTGCCGCGCAATGGACGCAACGCGGCAACTTGCACAGCATCCCCACCGATTGCCCGCAGCGCGACGAGCGATTGGGTTGGGCCGGCGACATTCAGGTGTATTCACAGACGGCCATCTTCAACATGGACATGGCTGCCTTCTTCACCAAGTGGCTGCGCGACTTCCGCGAAGCTCAGGCTGAAGATGGGCGGTTTCCTGACTTCGCACCCCACCCGTTCGACCCCAACGCGCGCTTCAGCGGCAACCCCGGCTGGGGTGATGCCGGCGTGATTGTGCCGTGGCGCATGTACCTGAATTACGGCGACACGCGCATCCTTGAGGAAATGTTCGAGCCGGCCTGCCGCTACATCGACTGGAGCACAGCCAGTAATCCCGATCTGATCTGGCGCAACCATAGCCAGCTCACGCCACTGTGGTACGGCGACTGGCTGAACGCCGATACCTTCGTGGACATTCCGGGCCTGCCACGCGCCGGCGGCGAAATCCCCAAAGCCGTGTACTCCACGGCGTTCTTCGCCTACTCTGCCCGGCTGGTGTCGAAAATGGCCGAGGTGCTGGGACGCGCATCGGAAGCGCGACGCTACGACAAGCTATCGCGGCAGATTCGGCGCGCTTTTAACCGCGCATTCGTGTCGCCCGATGGAACGATCGCAGGCGACACACAGGCCGGCTATGCGCTGGCGCTGCACTTCGATCTGTTGCCGGCCCGGCTTCGACCGCGCGCGGTGCGCCACATGCTGGCCGCGATGGCGCCTTACGGTGGCGGCCTGTCAACCGGCATCCAGAGCACCATTCGCCTGATGCTGGAATTGACTCGCTACGGCTACGCCGATGTCGCCTATCGTCTCATCAACCGCACCGAGATGCCGTCGTGGGGTTACATGGTCGAACACGGCGCAACCACCATCTGGGAACGCTGGGACGGCTGGGCTGAAGGGCGCGGCTTTCAGAATCCCGGCATGAACTCCTTCAACCATTACGCGATCGGCGCTGTAGGCGAATGGATGTGGCGCGTCATCGCCGGCATCAATCCCGATGAAAGCGCGCCGGGCTACCGGCATGTCATCCTGCGGCCCATCCCCGGCGGCGGCCTGTCGTGGGCGCAGGCAAGTTACGACTCAATTCGCGGCCGCATCGCGTTGCGCTGGTCGCTCGAGCCGCAGGGCCTGCGCGTCGTCATCAGCCTGCCGCCCGGCGTGAGCGCCACGCTCGAACTTCCCGCGCCCAACCACGCCGCTCTCACCGAAAGCGGCCACGACCTGAGCGCATCGAACGGCATTGTGCGCGTCAGGCGCGACTGGAGCGCCGCCAGCATAGACGTCGAGCCGGGCGATTACGAATTTCTGGTGCGCGCATGATGTGAGGGTTGAAGGTTCTTAAGGTTGAGGGTTGAGAGTTCAGGGTTGAGGGTTGAGAGTTCAGGGTTGAAGGTTGAAGGTTGATGTCTCCCGCCTTGTCACCTCGTCAACCCAATCACCCTGTCACCCTCTACCCTCAACCTTGCATGGTATGATTCGCCGCTGTTAAACCTATTGTTGGGCTGATCTTTCAGGGCTGAGAGTGCGACTTGGCTCCGGTTCTAGCCAAGGAAATATTCTCAGTGAACTTCGAATCGTTCAACCTTCACCCGCGCGTCGCCGCCGGCGTCAAGCAACTCGGGTACACCACGCCGACACCGATCCAGACACAAGCCATTCCCATCGTCATGCAAGGCCGGGATGTGATGGGCTTGGCCCAGACCGGCACCGGCAAGACGGCCGCCTTCGGGTTGCCCATACTCCATCGCCTGATGGACGGCCCGCGCGGCCACGTTCGGGCGCTCATCGTGGCGCCGACACGCGAACTGGCCGAGCAAATCAACGATGCCATCAGCGACATGGGCCGGCAAACCGGCCTGCGCACCGTGACGATCTACGGCGGCGTCAACATGAACCCGCAGATCCAGAAGCTGCGCGCCGGCGCTGAGATCGTGGTCGCCTGTCCAGGCCGGCTGCTCGACCACCTCGGCCAGGGCACCATCGACCTGTCGCGCGTCGAAGTGGCCGTGCTCGATGAAGCCGACCGCATGTTCGACATGGGCTTTCTGCCCGACATTCGTCGGATTGTGAAACACCTGCCCGCAAAGCGGCAGACGCTGTTGTTCTCGGCCACCATGCCGGACGACGTGCGCCAGCTCACCCGCGAGGTGTTGCGCGATCCTGTGACCGTGCAGATCGGCCACATGGCGCCGGTGCACACCGTGTCTCACGCGCTATACCCGGTCGCTCAGCATCTGAAGACCCCCCTGCTGCTCGAACTGCTGAAATCCATCCGCATGGATTCGGTGCTGGTATTCACGCGCACCAAGCACCGCGCCAAACGGGTGGCGCAGCAACTGGCCAAAGCCGGCTACGACGCCACATCATTACAGGGCAACCTGTCCCAAAACCGGCGTCAGGCGGCCATGGACGGCTTCCGCGACGGCTCGTACCAGATCATGGTGGCGACCGATATCGCGGCGCGCGGCATCGATGTCGAGCAGATCTCGCATGTCATCAACTATGACATCCCTGACACGGTGGACGCCTATACCCATCGGATTGGCCGCACCGGCCGCGCCGCCAAAACCGGCGATGCGTTTACCCTGATCACCCGCGAAGACGATGAGATGGTGCGCGCCGTGGAAGCCAAGTTGAAAACCCGCATCGAGCGGCGCACCCTCGACGGGTTCGACTACAACGCGCCGGCGCCGGCCCGCGACACCGAGTTCGCCCGGCCCCCCCGCCCACAGACGACGCGCAGGCAGGCTCCGCGCCCGCAAGCGCCGACCGTCAGGAAGGATGAGGGAACGCCCGCGCCACGCGCAAACAACGCCCCCGCCAGTCCGCGCACAAACGGCCACAAGGCGCCCAATGCGCCGCGTCCAGCCGGCGGCTATGGGAAAATCTATCGTCCGCGCCGGCAACAGGGCCGCTGACATCGCGGACACATCCGCACTCAACGAGAGGAGAACTCCATGTCGAATCAGACACCGTCTGCTCAGGCGCCGTCTGCGCCAACCATCCACCAGGCTGTCGCCGCGTTTTTGCGCGCTGATCGCTGGGCCCACGAAGCCATGCCCGGTCAGCCCGTGCATCGCGTGTTCTACCAGGGCCACAATGGCCGGCTGATCTGCTTTGCTCAGGCCCGCAACGAGGAGAACCAGCTGCTGTTCTATGCCTATTGCCCGGAGAGTGTGCCAGAAGATCGCCGGCTGGCCATGGCCGAATTTCTGACCCGCGCCAACTACGGCCTGGTGCTGGGCAATTTCGAGATGGACATGAACGACGGCGAGGTGCGCTTCAAAACCAGCATCGACGTGGAAGGCGCAACACTGACGCCGGAGTTGATCAAGCCGATCATTTACGCCAACGTGCTCACGGCCGATGAATACCTGCCCGGCATTTTCGCCGTGATGCGCGGAGAGAAGACGCCGGCCGAAGCGTTGGAGATGGTGCTGGCCGGCAAGGACCAGCCGGCGGGAGCCGCTGCGTCCAACTGAACGTGACACCCGCTCACTCTCCCGCAGGGCGATCACACCCTGCGGGAGAGTCGGCTGTGCGCCGCGGACGTTACGCAGCCCGCAGCCCGATCTGATCGAGCGGAATCGGCATGAAGCCCAGCGCGAAGGCCGGCGAATCCTCGCGCAGCCGATAGTCGCCTCCCGCCGCGTCCACAAAGCGCGGGGCTTCGCCCACCAGATTGTCCACCACCGTCAGGTAGCGCGCCGCATCGTGATGCCAGCTCGACTCGATCCATGAGCCGCCGGCGCAAATGTTGCGCGCAACCACATTGCCCTCGGGCGGCACGCCCTTGTCTGCGGCATAGTAAGCGTCGAGTTGCTGCAACTCCGGGTATCGTTCGCTATACGGCGGCTGATGGTGGTTCACGGCGTCAAGGCGCTGCTTCATCGTCTTGTAGATCATGTTGCGCCACACCACGCGCTGATCCAGCCCGCGCGCGTCGACCCACACCGCCGGCTTGCAGTCCACAAAGATATTGTTCTCCACCACGTTGTCGCGCCCGCCGCCGATGAAAGCCGCGCGCTGCACGCGCACGAACAGGTTGCCGTAGATCACCTCTCCGCTCACGCAATCGTCGAGGTAGACGGCCATCGTGCCCCAGTCGTAGCCGCCGGTGTCGTGAATGTAGTTGTAGCGGATGATGTTGCCGCGCGCGGTGAAATCGCGGCCTGTGTAGATCGCCCCGGCGTCGGCGCTCTCCAGTGTTACGTGGTGAATCTCGTTGTACTCGATGCGCATTTCATTGCCCCAGAAGATGATGCCGCTGTGGGGCAAATCGTGGATCAGGTTGTGCGTCATGCGGATGCCAACGCCTGCTGCGTGGATGGCCGGGGTGTAGCAGCGTGACCAGCGGCTCAGGTGGTGGATATGGTTGTTGTCGATCACATGCTCGCACGACGCGAGCGTCTTGCGGTCGCCGCCGGTCACGAAGACGCCGCCATCACCGGTTCCATACATCTCGCAGCCGGCGACGACATGCCCCACGCCACCCTCGACCGTCACGGCATGGTTGCCCAGGTTGCGCAGCGTGCAGTCTTCGATGCGCACGCCGGCGCCACCTTCGATCTGAATCCCCATGCCGCGCCCGGCTTCGATCACGCATCCGCGCAGAGTGATGTGCGAGGCGTCCTTCAACCATACCACCGGCGTCTCGAGCACCGACACCAGCGCCTCGGCGTCAGCGAGCGGCGCTGGCGGCCAGAAGTACAGCTTGCCCGCCTGACGATCGACGTAGTACTCGCCGGGTTGATCCAGCTCCTCCAGCACGTTGAGATAATAGAAGCGATTGCCCGTGCGAAAACCCCAACTACCGTGCGGAGGTTTGGTTTTGATCAACCGGCGCTCGAGATCAATCGTATCGACCTCTTCGTAGGAGTTAGCCCAGTCCCACGCCCAGTAGCCATGCAGCCAGACATTGTCAAGGGTCGCCCATCGACGGGGCCGATCGCCCTCATAGAAAAAGCCGCCGGCCAGATTGCCGATGTCGCGGCCATGTTCGTCGTCCTGGCGATGCTCCTCTGGCCAGCCGGCGATGCGCGTGAAGCCCGGCGCTGCATCCAGGCCGGCCGGCTCGCCTTCGTTGGGCCAGCGGGCCACGGTCATGGGCTGGCCGTTGAAGAACAGTTCCAGGTGCGCCGGCGCGGTAGGTCGGCCCAATCCGCGCGAGCGGAACTGACCGAAGTCCTCGACGCCCAGCGTGCGTAGATCGGACTCCACAACGTGCGACCTCGCCGCCGGGTCAAGCCGGGCCAGCGTTGCCGCGTCGGTGACCGGGCAGAAATTGGTGATGCGCCGGCCACCCAGCAAGCGCGCCGTCTCGCCGGGATATGCGCGATAGGTCACGGGCTGGTCTGGCAGGCCGCTGTCGCGCGCATCGAGCGTGAACGAGCCGGCCAGCACATAGTCGCCGGCGCGCAGCCAGACGGTCGCGCCGGGGGCAGGATGGCGGCGCAATTCGTCCCTGGCCCGTTCGAGCGTGGCAAACGGGCCGTCGGTGGCGCTGGCGTTCGGTTCGGACAGCCGGCCCGACCAGGCATCGTTGCCGGATGGGGAGATATACAAGTCGATTGAGTGTGACTGTTGCATGGAAAGAAAAACCTCGCGGGCCTTAAAAACCCGCGAGGTCCGCTGGGAGAATCGAATACTGGTTGATCAACCCTTGACCGAGCCGATGGTCAGGCCGGTCACGAAGTAGCGCTGCAGGAAGGGATAGACCAGGATGATGGGGAACGACGCCACGAAAATCATAGCCGATACCAACCCCTGCGGCGTGGCATTGGCAAAGGACTGTGCAGCCCGCGAAGCGTCCTGGCCGCCAATGTTCGAAGTCTGCCATTCCAGCATGCGCGAGGTGACGACGGTATACATGAAGCTCTGTAACGGCCAGCTTTCGGATTTGGAAAGGAACACGATACCGTCAAACCACGAATTCCAGTGCCCGACGGCGGTGAACAACGTTACCGTTGCCAGCACCGGCAACGACACGGGCAGAAATACACGGAAGAGGATGTCGAGATGCGTGGCGCCGTCGAGCAGCGCCGCTTCCTCCAGCTCAACCGGTATGCCTCTAAAAAAGTTCATCACTACGATAGTGTTGAAGATGCTCAACGCACCGGGCACCACCAGCACGAGGAAGTTGTTGTAAAAGCCCAGATTGCGCACGGCCAGAAAATAGGGAATCAGGCCGGCGCTGAACAACATGCCGATGAGGAACAGCACCTTGATGACAGTCCGCCCAGGCATGTGGATACGGTCGCGCGACAAGGGGTAGGCCGTGACCACCGTGATCAACAGAGTGAGCACAACACCCAGCAACACGCGCACGGTCGACACGCCGAACGACCCCAGGAACTGCCGGTTGTTCAGGATGAAGGCGTAATTCTCTGTGTTGAAACCAATCGGCCACAGGGACACGATATCGGCCATGACGGCCATGCGCTCGCTGAATGATTTGGCCAGCAGATGCCAGAACGGCAGCAGACACGCCAGCGCCAACAGCGTCAAAATGAGATACAGCACACCATCGACAATGTGGCTGCTCAGGCTTCGATCTCGAATCATGCGGACATCTCCTGGTTCAGAAAATCCTGTAGTTGGCAAACTTGCCGGCCAGGTAATAGGACAACAGAATCAGCGCAAAACCGATGACTGATTTCACCAGACCCAGCGCGGTAGACAGGCTGTACTCGCTCTGCACCAGACCGCGCCGGTACACCCAGGTGTCGATGATATCGCCCGTGGAATAGACGAGAGGGTTCGACAGCACCAGGAGTTGCTCGAAGCCGGCGTTCAACACATTGCCCAGATTGAGACAGGCCAGCAAGATGACGATCGAGGAGATGCCCGGCAGTGTGATATGCCGCAAACGCGACCAGCGGTTGGCGCCATCTACCGCCGCCGCCTCGTATAACTCCGGGTTGATGCCGGTCAGCGCCGCAAGGTAGATCACCGCGCCAAACCCAAATCCCTTCCACGTGTCCGACAGGATGATAGTCCACTGAAATATGGACGGATCGCCCAAAAACCGAACGGGCTGGCCTCCAAAAGTGGAAACGATGATGTTGTTGAGCGGGCCGGCGCTGGCCAACACCTGCACCATCACACCGCCGATGATGACCCACGACAGGAAGTGCGGCAGCGTCGTCATGGTCTGCACCACGCGCTTGAAGATCCGCGACGCCACCTCGTGCACCATCAATGCGAAGGTCAGCGAGACCAGCGTGCCGATCACCATCTTGCCAACGGCAATCACGACAGTGTTGCGGAACAGCGGCCACGCCTCGCGCATGGTGAAAATCTCGACGAAGTTCTTCAGCCCGACGAACTCCGAGCCGGCCAGCCCACGTGAAGGCTTGAAGTCCTGAAAGGCAATGACGATGCCCGTCAGCGGGTAGAAGCTGAACAGGATCAACAGCAACATGGCCGGAATGAGCATGACGTACAGCAGCCAGTGTTGCCGCAGCGTCTTGCTCAGCGAGGGCTTGGCTTCGGCCCCGGCGCGGGAGCGCACGGCGGTTGGGCCGACCAATGGAGAAGGAGGTGATTGGATCATGTGTCCGTCCAAAGAATACGCCGCCGGCCCCAGGCAGCAACGGCGCTTCGCTCGCGCAGAAACAAGAACGGGCAGGCCCAGGCCCAATTACACACCTGGCGCCCTGAACCTGCCCGTCGAACCGCGGGTCGCGCCGGGCGCGATCCACGAACACGTCAGTTTACTGGCTGACCGTCTTGTACCAGTCGTTCACGCCGGCGGTCCAGATGTCGCCGCCAATCGCCTTCCATTCTTTCACGAAGTCATCGAACGAATCCAGCGACTGGTTGCCCACCACAATCGCGTTGAACGTCTCGCTCTCGATCTTGCCGATGTCGGCAGCCACTTTGGCCATTTCCTCGGTGGGCGGCGCCTTGAACTCGTTGAATATGGCTACATCCAGCGTGTCGTAGATCGCCGCGTAGGCATCCATGTTCTTCCTGGTCAACCGGGCATCCTCGCCGACCACGAATACCTTCATGGACTTGTTGAGTTGCTCTTCCGGCAGATCGAACCACTTCACCTTCAGCTTGTTGACGTCGAACTGATAGTCCGGATAGCACAGCCAGGGGAACGTGAAGCCAATCTCGTCGGCCATCGAGTAGATGCTGGGCGTGTCGGTGAGTTTGATATCGTCGCCATCCCACACGTACTCGTAGTTCTCCAGCCAGCGCGTGCCGTTGTGCGAGGCGTGACCGTACTGCTGGTACTTCTCCCAGTTCACGTGCAGGTCCATCTCGAAGTTGAGATCGGCCAGCGCGGCTTCGATCTTCTTCGGATCGATGCCCTTCTTGAACACGACGACCGGCCCAACCATGCCAGACGCGGCCCGGCCCTGCTTGCCCTCCGGGCCCTTCGGATAGGGCGTCAGCCCCCACTTGACGGTGGGATCGGCCTTCTCCATGTTGCTGGCGTAGCCCTGCGCCCACCACGGCGAGTAGCGCAGACCGATCTTGCCCTGCGCCATATTGCTGTCGACGTCGCCTTCGCCCTTGGTGTAGTAATCGGGGTCGATCAGGCCATCTGCATACCACTGACGGATAATGCCCAGCACCGTCTTGACCGCCGGCTGGATGCTGTCGTATTGCAGCGTGCCGTCGGGCGCCTTGCGCCACCGCCCCGGCATCACGCCATACGCACCGAAAATCGGGTCCAGGCTGTTGTGCCACGTCACCAGGTTCCGGCACGCATTGATGCCATACTGGCACAGACCCTGCTCCTTGAACGCCTTGAGCATGGCGGTGATGTCATCGACCGTTTCCGGCATCTTGCCGCCGATCTTCTCCAGGAAGTCCATGCGCAGATAGCCGATGTTGTCCACGTTGTAGGCCGGGCCGTAGGAGAAAGCCACGCCGAACACCTTGCCACCGCGAATGGCCGGAATCCAGTTGTCGCCCTTTGGATACAGCTTCTTCTCCTTGACCAGCGGCGACGCGCTCGCCTCCCAGATCGCGGTGATATCTTCGACCACATCATCGGCGATCAACTGCGTCAGGTCGGCCCCGCTCGACACCCACATATCCGGCGGGTCGCCGGCGGCCAGGTCAGCCTTGAGCTTCTGCTGGCGCACTTCGCCGTAGGCTTCCCAGCGGATGTCGTACTTGATGCCCAGCAATTCCTCGCGCATCCAGGCATATGGGTTATTGGTGTAGCTCTCGCCTTCCTTCCACTGATAGCCACCGTTGGCCGGCAATGAGAACACCACCGGCGGGTCATACGGCTTGGTGGCCGGGTACGTCGGCGTCCAGTCGGCCTTGGGGCTGAGCTTGGTCACAGCAGCCCACTTGCTTTCGCCGGTAGCCGGCTGCGCGGCTGGCTGCTCCGCCGCTGGCTGCTCCGCCGCCGGCTGCTCGCCGGCCGGGGCCGTCGTGGGTGTCGCCGCCGGGCCGCATGCGTTCAGCGCCAGGGTCGCAATGCCGCCACCGGTAGCCACGCCCATGATCTTCAGAACATTTCGGCGCGAATACTTGGTATGCTTGCTGATCTCGTGTCGTTTCATCGCTCTGCTCCTTCTTCTCCTTATTGAGGTTCTATCCGGCTCAGCCCGTCCTGTGAGAGGAATCAGTATGGTGGGAAGCACTGACCTGGGGCAGGCGTCCCGGCTCTGCTACTAGTCTATGGTGGTAGCGCATCGCCTGCAATACGCCAGCGGACATCCTTAGGACGTATCACGGACATGTCTGTTCACAACTCGCACCGCGGATGCTAAATTAGCCATGTTATGCTGCGCTGTGATCGTGGTGATTCAATCCTGCCTTGATGGGCCTGACACCATGACCGGTGCGTGTCGCGTCGTGATCTTCGCTTCTTTTCTTTGCGGTTCAATCCAATCCTGTCCTGATGGGCCTGACGCCATGACCAATCCTTTTCGCCGTCTGCTGGCCCTGTTCAGCTTGGCCTTTCGCCGCGTGTGGGCCAATCGCTGGCTGTCCGCCGCCGAACTGGCCGGCACTGTCGCCGTCATCGGCCTCACGCTCACCATCCCCATGTACGCCGATGCGGTCTACCACCGCATCATGAGCGAGAACCTCGGCACGACCGGCCCCGCCGGCACCCGCCTGCCGCCTTTCGCGTTCATGTTCCGCTACGTGTTCTATCTTCAGCAGCCCACGCGGCTGGCCGACCTGCTCCCGGCAGATCGCTTCATCAGCCGCGAGCTGCCGGCCCGGCTGCAATTGCCCCGCACCGATCTGGTGCGCTACTTCCAGACCAACAATTTCCGGCTCTACCCGATGCGCACAGACGGAACCCACAATGCCGACAACGAGCCTCTGTTGCGCATTCCCCTCACCAGCATCAGTCACTTCGCCGACCACGTGACCCTGCTGGAAGGGGAGTATCCGGCCGACGCGCCGCCCGCCGGCGAACTGGTCGCCAGCGAGTCGCCAGCAACCGCCCTGCCCAGCGGCGGCTATAGAACCGATACCATTCCGGTGCTGGTGAGCCAGGCGCTTGCCGAGCGCGCCGGCCTTCAGATCGGTGATCGCTACGTTGCCATCAGCGGCCATGCAGATGCAGGGGCCGTGCATGTGCCGGTCGTCATCGCCGGCGTGTGGATGCCGCGCGACCCGACCGACCTCTACTGGTTCTACCGGCCCGACCTCTTGAGCAACATGCTGATCGTGCCTGAAGGCGC
Organism: Thermoflexales bacterium; assembly: GCA_034431495.1. GTDB lineage: Bacteria > Chloroflexota > Anaerolineae > J036 > Brachytrichaceae > Roseilinea. Next base: position 9,064 of record DAOUDB010000168.1, on the reverse strand, counting down.
GTTCACCCGGCAAATTGCGCCCACCTTCGAGCGCGAACTGGCGGAAGCGCTGTGGTACGCCAACTTCGACGGCAGCGGCGTGCGGGTGTGGAACGCGCCGGCATTAATCGACCGGATCAGCACCATCATCGCGCGGGCCGGCCAGGACGACCTGAACCTGCAAACCAGCGCCTCGCCGTTGAACCGGCTGCAGGGCTACCGCGCCGACAGCCTGCTCCTCACCGGCCAGCTCTACACCTTCAGCCTGCCCCTGTTCCTGCTGGCTTTTGCCTTCGTTCTGCTCACCGCCGGCCTGCGCGCCAACAGCCTGCGCAACGAGGCGGCCGTCTTGCGCAGCCGTGGCGCGTCGGTCTGGCAAGTGCTGGGGGTTGCATCCATCCAGTCTGCGCTGATCGCAGTCGCCGGCTTCGCACTGGCCGCGCCGCTAGCCATGCTGGTCGCACAGATGATGGGCAAGACGCGCAGCTTCCTGGATTTCAGCGGGACAGAGTGGCTGCCGGTCGCGCTCACACCGTCGAGCCTGCCGTTCGGACTGGCCGCAGCCGGCGTGCTGGTCGCCATCAGCACCCTGCCGGTCATCGACGCCGCGCGCCATACCATCCTCAGCTACAAGCTGGAGCGCGCGCGTTCCCTGCGTCAGCCCTGGTGGCAACGCGCCGGCATCGATGTGCTCCTGCTGATCCCGGCCGCTTACTGGACCTGGCTGCTGCAACGTCAGGGCTATCTCGACATCAGCGGCGGGACCACCAGCGCGCCGGCCAGCGCCCTCGATCCCTTCAGCAACCCGTCGCTGTTCATCGTTTCGGCGCTGAGCATGATCTCATTGACGCTGCTGTTCATTCGGCTGCTGCCGGTCATGCTGCGCGCGCTGGCCGGCATTCTGAGCCGGCTGCCCGGCGCGGCCATGCTGCTCGCGCTGCGGCAACTCGCTCGCACGCCCGGCGCCTACGCCACGCCGGTGCTGTTGTTGTCCCTCACACTCGCGCTCGCCATCTTCACCTCATCGATGGCCGCCACGCTCGACCGGCATCTCGATCAGCAAATGCGCTACACCGTGGGCAGCGATGCCCGACTGCTTGGCGTCGGTCACGACAACCGGCAGACGCAAATCGGCTTCGTGGAGGTCGAGACGCTGGGCCGCTCCAGCACAGGTTCCGGTCTCGCACAGGAGGGCGCATCTGCCAACGATCCCAGCCGGCAAAACGCCGGGCCGCGCTGGTTGTTCCTGCCGGTGACCGACTACCTGAAGGCGCCCAGCATCGCGGCCGCCACTCGGGTCGGCCAGTATCCGGCCGCACCGGAATACGGGGCGGGTGGCAACAAGCCGGGGCAGTTCATCGGCATCGATTGGCGCGACTATGCCCAGATCGCCTTCTGGCGCAAAGACTTCGCCACCGAACCGCTGGGCGGCTTGCTCAATGCGCTCGCCAGTGCGCCCGACGGCGTGCTGGTGCCAGAGACCATCATGCGCCAAAACGCCCTTCAGATCGGCGACACAATCCGCGCAGCCATCTCTCTGCCCGATGCCACTGTGCGGCTGACCTTCAAGGTCGTCGGCGCGTTCAAGCTGTGGCCAACCTGGTTCCCCAACGACGAGAAGAAAGGCCCGGCCTTCATCGGCAACCTCGACTACGTGTTCGAGGCCGCTGGCGGGCAAGCGCCCTACGATGTCTGGCTGAAGCTCGCAGGAGACGCCACACGCGAGACTGTGTTGCCCGAATTGCGCCGGCTCGACAACAGCAGTTGGGACTATCAGGATGCCCGCGCGCTGATCGAGCGCGAGCAAGCCCGGCCTCAGCGCCAGGGCTTGTTCGGCATGTTGTCGATCGGGTTCATCGCCGCCGCAACATTGACGGTGCTGGGATTGTTCATCTATGCCGCGTTCTCGTTCCGCCGGCGCATGATCGAGCTGGGCGTGTTGCGCGCGATCGGCCTGAGCGCCGCTCAGATGTCGTCCAGTCTGGCCTGGGAGCTGGGGGTGCTGTTCGCCGCCGGCATCGGGGCGGGCACCGCGCTCGGCCTGTGGGCCAGCCAGCTCTATCTGCCCTATTTGCAGGAGCCGGCCGGCAGCCCCACCCGCGCGGCATCGTTCGTCGTCACAACCAACCCGGCCCAGATCAATCTGGTCTACGCGCTGATGGCGCTCTTGTTCGCAACGACGGTGGTCGGACTGGTTGCGCTGTTGCGCCGGCTGCGCATCTTCCAGGCCGTCAAGCTGGGCGAGACCGAATAGCGGCGCAGCCCATTGATGCCAGCACTCCAGGCATCCCCACGCGCTCAATCAACATCCAGGCGGACACAGTCCACCCTCACAGCGTTACAATGCTCTGCCCATGCGAGAGTTCTCGTTCGTCCGCTCACAGAGCAGCCCCGAAGCCCAGGCCAAATTCGACGCCGAGATGCTGGACCTGCGGGTCGACATTCTGCGCGGTCTGGTGATTCCGCTGATTGCGCTGGGCTGGGGCGGCATGAGCTACGGGCTGGCCTTCTCGCCGCAACGACCCGACTGGTTTGTCACGATTCTCTTCGGCGTCGTGCTGGTGGCCGGCCTGATCTGCGTGTGGGCCGGATGGGGCGGACGGCCGCGCTTGGCCCTCATCCTGTGCGCATTGAGCTTGTGGAGCGCCGCACTCGCCCAGGTCATCATGCGCCCCGGCGCCATCGGGCTGGTCTGGCTGGGCGCGGCCGGCGTATTGGTCATGTTGCTCCTCGGCACGGCAACCGGCTGGGCCACCACAGCAGCCGCCAGCGCCGCGCTCGTCTGGCTCTCCGTGCAACCCCAACCTCAATTCAGCCCCGACGACCTGCCCGGTGTGATCACGCCGTTCATCCTGCTGGCACTGTTGACGCATGTCGTGTCGCGCGTGCTCTTTCAAACCCTGCGCTGGATGAGCGAGGGCTATGAGTTGGCGCACCAGCAGGCCGACCAGTTGCGAGACAAGAGCGCCGAGCTGGCCGGCGCGCTCAAGTCGCTCGGCCAAACCAGCTTCGCCCTGGCGCGCGCCAACGAGCAGCTGGAGATCATGGTCAGGTACGCCGAGGACGCCCGGCGCTCCAAACAGGAGTTCGCCGCCAGTATCAGCCACGAGTTGCGCACACCACTCAACCTGATCATCGGATTCAGCGACATCATCATGAACGCGCCGGACACCTACAACACACGCCGGCTGCCGGCCGGCCTGTTGGCCGACATCCACGTCATCCACCAGAACGCGCAACACCTGCTCAAGCTGGTCAACGACATCCTCGACCTCAGCCAGATGGACGTAGCCTATATGACCATCACGCGCGAGCCGGTGCGCATCGACAGCTTCATCCAATCGGCGCTGCAAGACTTCGCCCAGTTGATCGAATCACGCGGCCTGAAGCTCAATATCGAGGTCGATCCCGATCTGCCAGAGATCTACGCCGACAAGACGCGCATTCGCCAGGTTTTGCTCAATCTTGTGAACAACGCCATTCGCTTCACCGACGCCGGCAGCATTACGATCAGAGCGCAAAGCGCAGATTCCAGGCTTCAGAAATCAGACGGTGACGGGGTGGCGACATCGGAAATTGTCATCAGCGTGACAGACACCGGTGTGGGAATCCCACCCGAAGACTTGCAGCGCATTTTCGAGCCGTTCACCAAGATCGACCGATCAGCCAAACATCAGGGCGGCACCGGCCTGGGGCTGACCATCAGCAAGCGATTTGTCGAGTTGCACGGCGGGCGGATGTGGGTCGAGAGTGTGCCGGGCAGAGGGAGCACATTTGCATTCACCCTGCCATTGGTTCCTCCACCACCAGACGCGCCGATGCAGGGCACGCTGCGCCAGGTGCGACGCCAGGAACTCGGCGCAGTAGCCGTCGTCGAAAGGAACCCGATCTTGTCGCGGCTGCTGGCGCACCGGCTGGAAGGCATCAGCGTCCGGCGCCTGGCATCCATGACCGAACTGTGGGCACTGCCCGAAGAAGAGCTGCCCGAAGTGGTAATCCTGAATCAGCCGGCTGGCACAGTCCAGGAGTGGCACACACAAGCGCCACACACCACGCGCTGGCAGCGCATGCCTGTACTGGTGTGCCATCTGCCCGACATGTTGAGTTTGCCCATCATGGCCGGCGCAGACAATGCCACACCAGACAAGGACACCGGCCAGTCGCCCACCACCCGGCACCCGCTGCGCCGTTTCCTGATCAAACCCATTGCGCGAGAGCAGTTGTACGAGGTGCTGGGCGAGATGCTGGGCGCAGCCGGTCAGGACGGCGCTGAGCCTTCCTACCACGATGACACACGCCATCGCCGGCCGGCGCGCATTCTCATCGTAGAGGATGATGAAGACGCCCTGCACCTGCTGGGCCGCATGTTGCGCTCTGCGCCGGAGACATTCCGCTGCGGGTACGACGCCGTGATCCCGGTTGAAATGCGCAGCGCCGAACAGGCCATCGAATACCTGCGCGAACTGGCGCAGTCCCAGACAGCCGACGGCAATCATGCTGCACATGAATCCGCAGCATCGCTGCCTCCTATCGACGGCATTCTGCTCGACCTGAAGCTGGGTGGCGCGCATGGGTACGAAGTGCTGGCCGAGTTGGACCGACATGACATGCTGCGCACGACGCCGGTGTGCGTGGTGAGCGGTCAGGAGCTGGCCGGCGAAGCATTGACTTCGCCCAGTCTGACGCTGGCGCGCGGAACCGGCCTCACCGCACGCGACCTCATCCAGTCCATTTCGGCGCTCATGCAGATCGCGCTGCCGGGCGCCACGGTCACCCTGAGTTGACCCGAGCCCATTGCCGGCAACCAACCGGTCGTACAATAGTGCCATGCGATCGCGCGCGCTGCCACGCTGGCTCACGCTGCTTCTTCCCATCTGGCTGGCTTTCCTCGTTCGCGTGATCGGTCTGGGCGACCAGAGTCTGTGGTACGACGAAGGCTACACGATCATGTTCGCCCGAAACGATCCTATTACCATCCTCGCGCAATCGGCCCGGCTCGAGTTGAACACGCCGTTGCACTATCTGGCGCTAAACGGGTGGATGGCTGGCGCAGGAAGCAGTGAATTCTCCGCGCGGTTGCTCTCCGCGTTTGCCGGCGTAGTCACAGTGGCGCTTGCCGCGCGCCTGACGCGCGAAGCCGGCGCGAGCTTCATCGTCGCCACGACGCTCGCCTTGTGGCCGGCCAGCGTCGCGCTATCGCGCGAGACACGCATGTACAGCCTGGCCATCTGTCTCAGCGTGTTGTCCGTTGTGCTGCTATTCAGAGCGATGCAACAGCCGCGCCGCCGTTGGTGGTGGGCCTGGGCCGCCGCTGCGGTTGCCGCGTTCAGCACGCATATCCTGTGCGCGTTCATCGCTGCCGGCCAGATGCTCGTCGTTGCGCTGTGGTGGTGGCGTTCTCCCCGTCGCGCTCCGCAGCCGCTGATCGCCGCGGGCGCGACAGGCGGGCTTATCGCTGCATGGTGCATGTGGCTCATCAGCTTCAGCGGTCAGTACGGCACAACATACACCGACCCTCTCAACTACTGGGTCATGCTGCAAAAGAGCGTGCTGTCCATTTTCGCGCCGCAGCTTCCCCCCGATGATCGGGTCAATCTGCCAGCAACGGCGGCCATGCTGGTTGTCGCCAGTGCGGTGGCGCTCAATCCGCGGCGCACACGCACGGTGATGTTGATCGGTATGATTGCTATCGTCGGCATCACGGGCCTGTCGTCGCTTACCGGCAAGTTCGCCCCGCGCTATCCGCAGGTGGCGACTCCGTTGATCGTCGCCGGCCTGGCCTTTGCCCGCTTGCCGTTGCGGTCGCGCAGCGTGGCCGGCGCGCTAGCCATGCTGCTGGCCGGCGCCGGGCTGGTGATAGCGCGCGTCGGGCCGGCCAACATGAATGAGAACTTTCGCGGCGTTGCCGGCTTCTTGCGAGCACATGCCCATTCGGATGAAACGATCCTGCTGGTGTCGGGCCACTTTGCGCCGGTGTTCGCCTACTACTATGGCGACACAGGCTGGAGCGCGCTGCCAGATGATCCTGTGCTCGACATTCGCAACACACTGCGCTACGACAACGTTGCGCCGGCGCTCAACCGCGCGCTGGCCGGCAAACGCGGCGCCTGGCTGTTGCTGTGGCAAGATCTCATCATCGACCCCGCCGGCATGGTTCAAACGCTGTTGATTCATCAGGCCGGGGGGGCTGACTTCGACTCACGCGACTTCAACGGGCTGCGGTTGCTGCACTACGGCTTCGATGCTTATCGCCCGCTGCCCGAAACCCTCGCGCCGGCGCGTCTGAAGCAGAACAATCAGATCGAGGCGAATGGTGTTGAGCGTGGCATCAGCGCCCTGGGATGCGAGACATGGCGCGCAGCCCACAGCGGCGACGCCGACCTGGAGCTGATCTGCCATTGGCTGCTCACACCCCCGCCACCGCAGAACATCCTACCCTTCGACGTGCGCGTATCGTTGACCCTGCGCGACGATACAGGCACAGTGCATGCGCGCCACGAGCAATTGCTCGCGCCGATCAACGGCATGCCGGCGCGTTGGGGCGATTTTCCACTCACCGCGCTGTATCGCATCCCATTGAGTCCCGATCTCCAGCCGGGACAGTACACAGTGACCGCGCAGCCCGGTCTGAACAACGAGCCGTTGTCACCACAGGTCACACTCAGGCTGGCGCTTGCGCCTTGAGCCGGCTGTCTTCTCTCATCGAAGCCTTATCTTCATCGCTACAATCCCCCGCGCCAGGTTGCCAGATCACGCGGACAAGGCCGCACGAGCGCAGAGCCGGAGCCTGGCCCATGGAACGCAAGATTTGGGGTGGCGGCGCGCCTAACACACATATCTGCATAGGGAGAAGAACAACACATGCCAGACACATCTTTTACGCCGGGAACATTGCCTGTTTTGTGGTGGCTTACGCCGATCAGCGGCGTGATCGCCCTGATCGCCGCGCTCATTTTCTATCGGTCGGTGCTTCGCTTTGATGAAGGCCTCCCCCGCATGAAGGAGATTGCCAAAGCCGTCCGTGACGGCGCGATGGCTTACCTGCGCCGGCAATATCGCGTGGTGGCAATCGTTTTTGCTGCGCTGTTTGTGGTGTTTGGCATCCTGGCGATGCTCGATCTCGTCAGTCCAGTCACACCGTTCGCTTTCGTGCTGGGAGGCGTGTTCTCGGCGACAACCGGCTATATCGGTATGCGCGCAGCCACGAATGCCAGCGCACGCACAGCCAATGCAGCCCGCAAAAGCCTGAACGACGCGCTGCGTGTGGCGTTTCGCGGTGGCGCGGTCATGGGGCTGTCGGTGGTTGGCTTTGCGCTCCTGAACGCGGCATTGCTGTTTGGCATCCTGTACTTTGTGTTCGGCCCACTGTTCGCCGAGCGCGGCAATGCGCTCAGCCAGATCAGCGTCACCATGGTGGGCAGCGTGTTCGGCGCAAGCGCCATGGCGTTGTTTGCTCGGGTGGGCGGCGGCATCTACACCAAAGCCGCCGATGTCGGCGCCGACCTGGTGGGCAAGGTGGAAGCCGGCATCCCAGAAGACGACCCGCGCAACCCGGCCACCATTGCCGACAACGTGGGCGACAATGTCGGCGACGTCGCCGGCATGGGCGCCGACCTGTACGAGTCCTATCTGGGCGCCATGCTGGCCACCGCGTCGCTGGGTGTGGCAGCCGTAGCCACCCAGAACGGCTCCGTCGAAGTGCAGCTCAACTACCTCGCTATGCCTATGGTGCTGGCGGCAGTCGGTGCGCTGTTGTCGATTCTCGGCATCTTCGTCGTGCGCACGCAGGAAAACGCGACGATGCAGCAGATCATGCGCGCACTCGACCGGGGCATCAACCTGGCGGCAATCGGAATCGCGGTGCTGGCGTTGCCGTTGACCTTTGTGATGCAGATCGAGCGGCCCCTCGCCATGTGGGCTGCCATCCTGATCGGCCTGGCTGCCGGCATCATCATCGGGCGGGCCACCGAGTATCACACTTCTCACGAATACGAGCCGACCCAAAGCATCGCTTCCTTTGGTCAGAGCGGCCCCGCCACCGTGATCATTCAGGGTCTGGCCACCGGCATGCAATCCACCATCATCCCTGTAATCGCCATCGCCGCCGGCATTGCAGGCAGCTTCTTCCTGGCCGGCGGCGCATCTAGCGCCTTGATGGGGTTGTATGGCATCGGGCTGGCCTCAGTAGGCATGCTGTCCACGCTGGGGATTACCCTCGCCACCGACGCCTATGGGCCGATTGCAGACAACGCCGGCGGCAACGCGGAAATGGCCGGCCTGCCCCCAGAGGTGCGCCATCGCACCGATGAACTCGACGCCGTAGGGAACACCACTGCCGCGACCGGCAAGGGATTTGCCATCGGCAGCGCTGCCCTCACTGCCATCGCGCTGCTGGCGGCCTATCTGGAGCAGGTGCGCTATGAGATGCAGCACCTGTTGAAGATTGATCAACTGTTGGTGGGCGGCACAAGCATTCCGATTGAAACGGCCGCGGTGCGCGCTTTCACCGCCTACTACGACATCACGCCGCTGAATCCGTCTGTGATGATCGGCCTATTCATCGGCGCAATGGCTGTGTTCTATTTCTCGGCGATGACCATGTCCGCTGTCGGGCGGGCAGCCGGCGCAATGGTGCAGGAAGTGCGCCGGCAATTCCGCGAGATCCCCGGCATCCTGGAAGGCACAGCCCGGCCCGATTACGCGCGCTGTGTAGACATCTCGACGGCCGGCGCCCAACGCGAGATGGTGTTGCCGGCGGTGGTGGCAATCCTGACACCGGTGATCATCGGGGTGCTCTTCGGCGTGGCCGGGGTAGTCGGATTGCTGGCCGGCGCAATTTCGGCCGGCTTCCTGATGGCCGTGATGATGGCCAACGCCGGCGGGGCCTGGGACAACGCCAAGAAGTACATTGAGAAGGGCGCCCATGGTGGCAAGGGATCAGAGTCGCACAAGGCCACGGTGGTGGGCGACACAGTCGGCGACCCGTTCAAGGACACCAGTGGGCCGGCGCTCAACATTTTGATCAAGCTGATGAGCGTCGTGGCGATCGTGTTCTGTGGGCTGACGATCGCCATCGGTGAAAGCG
>DAOUDB010000167.1:0-2639 GCA_034431495.1 Thermoflexales bacterium | reverse complement strand
CGCCGGCGCCGGTTTCTTCATGCTCCACACGCTCGAAGTCGTCGGCTACGTCGTCCTGCTGGTGCGGAGGAATTACCTCATTGGCGAGCGGGAACAGGATGCTGTCTTCCTTGTGGATGTGCATGCGCAGAAGCTGGGTGTAGAGGCGCGCATTGTCGATGACAGCCTGGCGCGCGGTTTGGTCGCCCGACTCCAGCCGGCGCGCCGCGCTGTCGAGGTCGCGCGTGTATTGCCGGCCGTCTGCGTGGTCGGCCAGCATTGCGGCGATCGGGCCGGACTGCCCGGGCATGCCGTGCCGGACCATGGCTGCAAACAGCACGCCCTCTTCTTTCTTGTGGTGGCAGCCGTCTGCGAAGCCGCGCACGAACTGGGCCGCGTCCATGAAGAAGCCGGGGCGCACCGGCGCGCCGGCTTCCATGCGCGCGGTTGCCTTTTCGAGACTGGCCAGCACACGCTCGATCACGCGATGTTCTTCCATCAGGGTATCGGTTGCTTTCATCTTGCGCCTCCAGAGGTCCACAGACGGCGAACGCCTGCGCCAGCCGGCTCATCGCGGCTGCCGTGGCGCACAACCGATCACAGTAACCGGCCGGCGCGCGTTGTCTTTGCGCTGGCACAAATCGCGCCTTCCCAGCCCCAGCGCATACATGCGCGCGTGCGGTCGCAGACCGCGTAGTCATACAGCCCGATCGCAGGCAGGTCGCCCTGCCCCGTATACCCTTCGGCTTCGCTCAGGGCACACCTTTGTGGGAATGACGAATACGATTGCTTTCTCTCTGGAAAACAGCCCCGCCAAACAGCGTAAACGCTTTTGGCAAAATGGGCACTTTTGTATCTGCACTGATACTCTCAGGGTAGAGTAGACACATATTTGTGGGAGGATAGAGGGGAAATGGCGACTGCACGGATCCGGCTCATCGCATGTGCGCTCATTCTGGCGTGTCTGGCCGGTGTCACAGGTGCATCGGCGCAAGTCGATCTGCCGCCCGGCGATGACGCCGTTGTGACGCGCGTTGTGGACGGCGACACGATTCAAGTCAAGTTGAAAGGCAAGATCTATACCGTGCGCTATATCGGTGTGGACGCGCCCGAATCCACGCGCCAGAAAGATTGCTATGGCAGCGAAGCGAGCACCTACAATCGCTCGCTCGTCATGCCCAAAGGCAGGGGGGCAACCGTGCGGCTGGAGATGGATGTGAGCGAAACGGACCGTTATGGCCGGCTGTTGCGCTACGTCTACCTAGCCGACGGGACGATGGTCAATGAGGCTCTGGTGGCAAACGGCTTTGCGCAAGTATCCACCTATCCACCGGATGTGAAGTACCAGGAGCGATTCGTCGAGGCGCAACGCATCGCCCGTGATGCGGCGAGCGGGCTATGGGGTAAGTGTGCTGCCAGGCCGACCCCGGCTCCATCCGTGGTTTCAGCTCCCTGCAATTGCACCGGCCCCGACCTGGATTGCAAGGATTTCAAGACACAGGCCAGCGCGCAGGCGTGCTGGGATGCCTGCGGTGGGAAGGTCGGCGGGCACAACCCGTTCAAGCTCGACGGCAATGACAAAGATGGGCGAGTCTGCGAAGCGCTGCCGTGACGATTTGAACAGCGACGGTCACGCCGGCCCAAACACCACCTCCACCGGCATGCCGGCCTTCAGTCGCCCATCCCCGTTCGGCACGCGCACCGTCACGGCAAACACCAGGCCGGCCCGGCCTTCTGCCGTTTGCACGTTGCTCGGGGTGAACTCGGCTTCACCGGCGATCTGCGTCACCTCGCCCGCAAACGTTTCGCCGGGGTAGGCCGGCGTGCTCAGCGCGACGACCTGCCCGACGGTTACACGGCTCATGTCGGTTACATTCACATACACCTTGACTTTCAACATGCGCGGGTCAGAGATCACCAGCAATGTCGCCCCGGCCTGCGCCACTTCCCCCGGCAACGCGATCTTCTGTGTCACCACGCCGTCCATCGGCGCGGTCAACGTGTAGCGCGTCAGTTGCGCGTCGAGCAGCGCCAGGTTGGCCTGCGCCACATCCAGATCGGCCTGCGCGATGGCGACATCCTCAGCCGCCGGCCCGGCCTGCGTCAGCGCCAATGATGCCTCGGCCAGCTCCAGTTGCGCCTCGGCCACGAGTGCCTGCGCAGCTGCGCTGTTCGCGTTCACGATCAACTCGGCCGGCGCGCGGCGCATGCGTTGCAGTTCGGTGCGATACGCCTGCGCCCCGGCCCGATCGGCCTGTGCCGCCGCCAGCGCGGCTTCGCCTTCCTTCACTTTTTGATCGGCGACGCCGCGCTCGACTGAATGAAAGGGAATCTTGTCGCGGACGGCTCGCTGCTCTTCCAGTTCGGCGGTAGCGTGAATGACGGCTTGCTCGGCCAGCTTGATCTGCGCGTCAGCCTGGGCCAGTTGTGTGTCGAGGCCGGGCGGATTGACGACGAGTCGCCGCGTGTCGCTCACCGCCTGGCGCGTGCCGGCCAGTTCAGCCTGCGCGCGCGCCACCTCGGCCTGCGCCGCTTGCAGCGCATTTGCGCGCGGCCCCGCCTGCGCCAGCGCCAGAGCTGCCCGCGCCGTGTTCACAGCCGCCTCGGCCTGCGCGCGTTGCGCTTGCAGCAGCGTGTCATCCAGCCGGATCAGAACCTGG
>DAOUDB010000166.1:0-7852 GCA_034431495.1 Thermoflexales bacterium | reverse complement strand
CGCAGTTGCAATAGGGCCGGCGAAATCACTTCGCGTTGTAGCCGCAGCGCTTCGGCTTCGGCGCGTGCCACTTCGAGGCGCGCCTTTGCTTCGGCTTCGGCGCGAGCCACCTGCTGCTGCGCCTCGATCTGGGCGCGGCGCAATTCGTTTTCGGCGCGCAGGGCGTCCTGCTCTGCCACCTGCTTGGCTTCGATGGCGCGGGTGAACTCTTCACTGAAGTTGAACTCGGTGATTGCCACGCTCTCGACGACAACGCCGCGCGAGGTGAGGCGCGACACCAGCACTTCCTGGATCGCCGATGAGACCTGCGGGCGCTTCGTGATCAACTCCTCAGCGGTGAAGTTGGCCGTCGCAGCCTTCAGGGCTTCCTGCACCGCCGGATCGACGATGCGCCGCTCATACTCCGGGCCGATCTCACGAACCAGCGTGTCCACTGTGTTCGGGTCGGGCCGGTAGTTCAGCACGCTCTGCGTGGACACAATCTGCAAGTCGCGCGAGGCTGCCGAGGCGTTAGACTCGTAGCGTTGCGTCTTCACATCGACGATGGTCACGGTGGAGATGAACGGGGCGCGGAAGTGCAACCCCTCGCCCAGAATGCCGACGATCTGACCGAAGTTTTTCAGCACGCCCCGCGTGCCGGCCTCGATGACCGTGTACGAGTTCAGCAAGACCAGCGCGATAAGCAACAGCACCACGCCGGCGGCCACTAACCACGTCACTGCGCGGTTGGAGACCGACGGATCGTTTCCTCCAAATCCTCCAAAGTCTTGTCGCATTTTCCTTCCTCTTACTGAATTTTCTATACCTTAACATAGGTTGGCATCGTGAATTCCATGTGAGTGTTACCTGAGAAACGCAGGGCGCTTCAACGAGACGCAAACGCTTATACTGTGAACACAAGACAACATGTCCAGCCTCGACGACCTGCAAAAGCCGTGGTACCACGGCTCTCCGCTACAACTGACTGAGTTGCGACCGGGAAGCACCATCACACAGAACATGGACCTGGCGCGCGTCTTCTCGCACAAGCCCTCGCTGGTGTGCATTGACGACAGTTCATCGGCGCTCCGCGTGCAGCACAATGGCGTATTGCCCGGTTACCTGTATCGCGTCGCAGAGCAGGTGACGCCGGAAGACGTCTATCCACATCCGCACTCGACGATGCCGGCCGGCGCGGAATGGATCACCCGCCGCCCCTTGCGCGTGACGTTGATCGGCCCGACCGAGACAGTTCCCGACGAGTTGCTGGACGATAGCGCTGTGAGCGAGCTGCGCGCTCGGCTACAATCTCACCGTTGAAAATCTCGATCGCCAGAGCAACACGTGACATGGCTCATCCACAGGAAGGCACGCTCAAGTTCCAACTGCGCTTCACGCCGGCCCCGCCGGTTGATATTCGCGCGCATGGCGAACTCAACGCCTGGCGCAGAATTCTGTATCTGCTTCAACTCATCGGGCAGGACCCGGCCCGCTACGAGGGCTTCGGATTCGGCAACATCAGCCAGCGCATAGCGCCCTTCGACGCGCCGCCGGCATTGCGCCGCTTCATCATCACCGGCACGCAGACCGGCGGCCTGCCCCATCTCACCGCCGAGCACTACGCCATCGTCACCGAGTGCCGGCCCGAACTGAACCTCATCGTAGCCGAGGGGCCGATCAAGCCCTCTGCCGAATCATTGACCCACGGCAGCGTATACGCGCTGGATGGCAACACGCGCTTCGTCATGCACGCCCATTCGCCCGACATCTGGCGGCGCGCCCATCAGCTTGACATCCCCACCACCCGCGAGGATGTGCCCTATGGCACGCCGGAGATGGCGGCAGAAGTGGCCCGGCTGTTCGCAGAGACAGACGTGGCGACCCGGCGCATCTTCTGCATGGGCGGACACGAAGACGGCGTGATCACTTTCGGAGCAACCGCCGAGGAGGCTGGATCAGTCATGCTGACCTGCCTGGCGCGGGCGCTGGCCATGTAGCGCCGGCCGGCCAACGGACGAACGATTGATCGTGACCCGCAAGCGCGCATCGCCATGAGACAGGCCCGCAACATCGTCGTCCGATTCGTCGCCGTCTGGTTCATCGAGGGCATATCGCTGCTACTGGCAAACTACGTGGTGCCGGGCATCGTCGTCATCGATACGCCGGAGACGCCACACCTGGTTATCGCGATGTCGGTTGCGCTGGTGCTGGCAATCGTCAACGCGCTGGTGCGGCCGATCCTGCTGGTGGTTACGTTGCCGCTCAACGTTCTGACCTTCGGACTAACCACCCTGTTCATCAACGCGCTGACACTGGGCATTACGGCGTGGCTGTTGCCGACTTTTCAGATTCGAGACGCCGGCTCGGCGCTGCTGGGCGCGCTGGTGCTCTCGGCCACCAACACCGTGCTGAGCAGCCTGACCAGCGTCGACGACGACTACTCGTTCTTTGATAGCATGGTGCAATGGCTGAGCCGGCGTATGGGCCTGCCGGCCGCCGTCGAGCCGGGACGGGGTATCGTCATCCTGGAAATTGACGGCCTGAGTCACGAGCGGATGCAGCGCGCGATCGACAGGGGCATCATGCCCACGGTGCGCCAAATGCTGCGCGACGGCACGCACCGTCTGTCTCACTTCGACTGCGGGCTGCCTTCGCAGACTTCCTCGTGTCAGGCCGGCATCATGTACGGCGACAACTACGACATCCCCGCCTTCCGCTGGTACGAAAAGTCCACCGGGCGCATGCTGGTGTCGAACCGATTCAGTGACGCCGCCGAGTTGAACGCCCGCTACGCCAACGGCAACGGATTGTTGCGCGGCGGGTCGAGCATCAACAACCTGATGGCCGGCGACGCAGCCAAGAACCTGTTGACCATGAGCGTGCTGCGCGACACAAATGAAGACGTCACGCGCCGCCGAAATGAGGACCTGTATCTCTTCTGGCTGAATCCATATATCTTCACACGCAGTGTGCTGCTGACATTGTGGGATCTGGTGGTGGAATTATTCGAGGCTGCCCGGCAACGGGTGTTAAATGTGCAGCCGCGCATCAACCGGTTTCACAAAGCCTACCCCATCCTGCGCGCGGTGACCAACGTGTTTCTGCGCGAACTGGGCACGTACATGGTGATCCTCGACGTCATTCGCGGCGTGCCGGCCATCTACACCACCTACGTGGGCTATGACGAGGTGGCGCATCACGCCGGCCCAGACTCGCCCGATGCGCTGAACACCTTGCGCGCGCTCGACCGCAGCATTGGCCGCGTGCGCGACGTGATCCAGCACAAAGCTGGGCGGCCGTATGACCTGTTCATTCTGTCTGACCACGGCCAGTCAGTGGGCGCGACCTTCCGCCAACGATACGGGATCACGCTGGCGCAGCTCATCGAAAGCTTGATCCATGCGCCAACCAGCGCGCCGACCGGCAGCGACACCGGCCAGTATTTCGTGGCCGCGCTCGCCGCCGAACTGCGCAACACCAATCTGCAAAGGCCCGACAAACGCCGGCGCGACAAAGTGCGCAATGCCGCGCTCGGTCGCACCGGGCGCGCCCTGGAACGGCAGGTATCCGCGTCACCCGATGCGGCCGAGCTTGCAGCCCCCGCCACGACGCGACCGCCGGTGGTGGTGTGCGCCGGCGGCAACATGGCGCATGCCTATTTCAACCTGAGCGCCGGCAGGGTAAGGCTTGGCGACTTTGAACGCAAGTACCCCGGCCTGATCGACGCCCTGGTCAGCCATCCGGGAATCGGGTTCGTCGTCGTTTGGGACGATGATGAGACACCAATCGCTCTCAGCAAGTCGGGCGCGCGCAACCTTGTCACGGGCGCTATCACCGGCGCAGATCCGTTGATGCCCTACGGTAATCCCGATCTGCGCGCCGCGCAATTGCTGCGCGTGGCCGAGTTCCCCAACGCCGGCGACCTGATCATCAACAGCGCCCTCTATCCCGACGACCAGGTCGCCGCTTTCGAGGAACTGGTCGGCAGCCACGGTGGACTGGGCGGCCCACAGACCGACGCCTTCATCCTGCATCCCGCCGACATGGTTGTGCCCCCGACCTCCAACGCGACAGACATCTTCGCGCTGCTCGACGGGCGGCGCGGACTGCCCGGCGAACCGCTCAAACCCAGGTTGCCGAAAGCCGAAGAAGATGCATCATGGACGCGGCCCGTGCTGGTGAATGGATTGCGCAATTGGCGGCTGTGGACTCAGCGCGCCGTCAACGCCCTGTTGCTTGACTGGCGCGTGTATCGAGATGTGGCCAGCGATCCCTACGCCACCGGGCCGGCACTGTTGCTGGCTGCCGCCACTTCACTAATCGCAGGCGCCACGGTGGTGCTGTTGCAAGCCCAATCCCATATCCTCGACATAAACGTCATCGTAGGAATTGCTTCCAGCCTGGTGGGATGGATGATCGGCGTGGCCACCGCTCAAGCCGCGTGTCGCGCGCTGCGCCTGCCCGTGCGGTTCACTGTGCTCATGCGCGCGCTCGCCTTCGCCTCAACGCCGTTGCTGCTGACGCCGCTCATGCTCATCTCACACGTGGGGCCGATCCTCGGCGCCGGTGTTCTGGCGATGAGAATACTGTCACACTGGATTGCGCTCAGCCAGGTCATCTCACACCAGGGACGATGGGGTTGGCTGATCGCCGTCCCGATCATGTTGCTGTCAGCAGTTATCGCCGTCGTTGTTCTGCTTGCTCTGAGCTTCAGCATCGACGCTCTGACCATCACAATCGATACCCTCCTGCGATCGGTGCCACCGGCCGGGCCTTAAACCGGGCAATCCGCCGATAGTCGGTGGCGGGGCGTTGTCCGCTGCGATACAACAGCCAGCGCACAAACAGGGCGCGCTACATTGATCCACTTTGCGGGTTTGCAGAAGAGTCGGGTATCATCCTGCCTCGGCGCGCGAGAGTCATAACAAAAGGTAACAACTGCCATGCTTGCGATCATCTTCGACCGGATAGCCGGCAGTGCATACACGGCACACACCAGCCGCATCGCCAGAATCGCGTATGCGGCTGCTTTCGTCGTGTGCATATTCCTGATTTCGCTGGCCCGGCCCGAGACTGAGCAATCACGCCAGGGCATCTACGACCCCGGCCCGCAGGTCAGCGTCATGGCAACATACGGGCGATATGTGCGGCTGACCGGCCGGCTGGACATGGACCATGTCTACCAGACCGAGATGAAGCTCGGCCCGATCACGCTGAAAGGCGGGCGATACATCCCGTTCATCGTGCCCGGCCTGGTCTACGAACTGTATTTGCTGGACGCCAATCTGTCCGCGCCGAACCCGGATGGAACCTACACCGTTGTCGGCCAGTTTGTGGCCGGCACGGGCCAGCAACCCAGCCTGTACTTCGAGATCAGCTATCCACCCGATGTCAGCCTGCAAAACATGTTGGCACGCGCCGGCATAGCAATCGCGATCGCCCTCATCGTCGTGGGCCTGGTGACGTGGCTGATTCGCAGGGCAGACTACGCCTTGAGCGCCGGTCAACGGAGTGAGGCGGACGCACTGCCTGATGGGCCGGACTGGCTGTGGTATGGCAGCCTGGGCGCAGCTTACGAGAATGCCTTTGTGCGCCAGATGCCCGTGCTGGTGGAAGCCGGGGCAAAGCCGGGGCGACTCAATCTCAGGCCGGCAGATGGCGACATGTGGACGGTCAACATGAGCCGGCTGCACAGCGCCCGGCCCGATGTGATCGCAACTGCTTACGGCGCGCGCCCGGCTGCGCGTATCACGTTCGAGGACGAGCGTGGTCTGACGCGCAGTGGGGTGCTCGTTGCGCGTTCGGTCGCTGCGCGCGATGCGCTACTCAGTCGCCTCGAGCAATCGCAGGCCGGCACGGGCTGATGCGCGCCTTTTTGCCCAGACCCGCATAGGCAACCTCTGGCCTATACTTGCCCTGAAGCGACGCCACATTCAACGCAATTCACATCGGCGGCGCGATCAGGAGGAGAGCCAAGATGCTCCACAAGAATCCGGTGCCAGGGCCGAAGGCGCGCGCTTTGCTGGCGCGCGATACGAAAGTCATTTCACCCTCATACCCCCGCGACTACCCTTTTGCAATGTCCCACGGCCGCGGCAGTGAGGTATGGGATGTCGATGGTTTCCGCTACATCGATTGCGCCGCCGGCATCGCCGTGTGCGCCACCGGCCATTCACACCCCGATGTGGTGCGCGCCATCCAGCAACAAGCCGAGAAGTTCATCCACATCTCATCAGACTATTACCACGAAGGCATGGTGCGCGTGGCGGAAAAGCTGAACGACATTGCCCCATTCGCCGAGAACAGCCGGACATTTCTGACCAACTCGGGCACGGAGTCGGTCGAAGCGGCATTGAAGCTGGCGCGTTATCACACCGGCCGGCCTTATTTGATCGGCTTCTACGGTGGCTTTCACGGGCGCACCTATGGATCCGTCAGCCTGACCGGCAGCAAACCCATCCAGCATCGCGGCTTCGGCCCGCTGCTGAACGGCGTGGTCAAGGTTCCCTACCCCGACCCCTACCGGCCCTGTTTGGATTTCAGCGCCCACGACGACACCGACGCGGTGCGCGACTATGGCGACGCCTGCGTGGACTACATCGAGCGTGTGGTGTTCAAATACGACGTGCCGGCCGATGAAGTGGCGGCTGTTCTGGTGGAGCCGGTGCTGGGCGAGGGTGGCTACGTTGTGCCGGCGCCCAACTTCCTGCCCCGCCTGCGCGATCTGTGCGACCGGCATGGCATTGTGTTGATTGTCGATGAAGTGCAGAGCGGCATGGGGCGCACCGGCAAATGGTGGGCCGTCGAGCATTCGAACATCGAGCCAGACATCGTGTGCAGCGCCAAAGGGATTGCTTCCGGCGTGCCTTTCGGGGCCATGATCGCGCGCGAACATCTGATGACCTGGAAGCCGGGCGCGCATGGCAACACCTATGGCGGCAATCCACTCGCCTGCGCCGCTGCGCTCGAAACCATGCGCCTGGTCGAAACAGGTTATATGGACAACGCGCGCAAAGTGGGCGAGCACATGCTAACCGAACTGCGTCACATGCAAGAGCGTCACCTCTGCATCGGCCATGTGCGCGGGCTGGGACTGATGATCGGCGTCGAACTGGTGAAAGACAAAGCGACACGCGAGCCGGCCCACGATCTGATGGAAGCCGTCTTGCGCGGCGCATTCGAGCGCGGGCTATTGCTGCTGGGCTGCGGCACGAGTGTGGTGCGCTTCGCGCCGCCATTGAACATCCCCGCTGCTCTGGCCGATGAAGCCCTTGCCATCTTCGAGGACGCTGTGCACGAGGCGGAAAGAAGCGTTGGAGCAGGGTGATTCAGGTTGGGAAAGTTCGTAAGGTGGTTCAGGGTCGAGAGTGGAGAGCCAGGAACGCGGTGATCCTGTTAGCGCATCTCATCGTCTGTGCTCTGTCACCTGACTACTGACTTCTGACTACTCAACATGGCCGACGAAAAGCAATTCGTCCTGCACACATGGACGAAACAGGCTGACTGGAACGCCGCAACGATTGCGGGCGGCTCTGGCGCGTGGTTCTGGGACGAGCAGGGCCGGCGCTATCTTGACTTGAGTAGCCAGGCCGAATGCTGCAACCTGGGCCATCAGCACCCGGCAGTGGTGCGCGCCATCCAGGAACAGGCCGGCCGGCTGTGTTACATCTCGAACGCCTGGGGCGCGCAGCCACGCGCCGAACTGGCGCAGCGCATCGTCGCCCTGGCGAATGGCGCGGAATCCAGAAGACAGAACACAGAACACAGAAGACAGAACTCAGAAGACAGAACACAGAACTCAGAAGACAGAGCGCAGAGCACAGAATACGCAACACGCAATCCGGAATACGCAACACGCAATACGGAATACGCA
>DAOUDB010000165.1:0-17508 GCA_034431495.1 Thermoflexales bacterium | reverse complement strand
GAGTCAGACGCGAAAACGAATCGCACAGGATAGTCGAGACAATCCCGCTGAGGTTGTTCGCCTGAATATACGCGGGCAGGGGCCGGCCGGTTGCCGCTTTGAGGGCTGAATTGACAAGTCGAACAACCCTGTGCGTCTCGTTGAGCGCGGCCTGCACATGAGGAAGCGTCAAACCCGGCGGCAGGGGCGCTTCACGAGTGAAGAAAGCGGGATTCACCATCGGCACAGGATCCGAGTCAGTGTAGGCGCGCTCAACCAGCGCCGGCACATCAAGTTCGAGCGCCCTGGCAACAGATTCAAGCGCACCAATTGAGAAGTTTTCCCTGCCGTTCTCAATTGCTGAGAGGTACTGGTAGGTGATCCCAGCGCGCTCCGCAAGTCTCTCTTGTGTGAGACCAGACGCTTCACGAAGCAGGCGTATCGCGCGCCCAATAGTCATCCTGGCATCCATGCGCATGGATACTATGATAGCCGTTGACAGAACACCTGTCTTTCAACTGTAGTTGAACCATGAGCAGGACAACGCTGATTGCCGGCGACTGCCTGAAGGAAATGAGGCGGCTGGAACCCAACTCGGTTCACGCCGTCTGCACCGATCCACCCTACGGACTGGTTGAGTTCTCCTCCGAAGAGATTGCCAAACTGCGCTCCGGTCACGGCGGAGTCTGGCGCATTCCGCCGAAAATGGATGGCAGCGAGCGCAAACCGCTGCCTCGATTCACGGTGCTGACTTCGGAGCAGAAAACAGGCATTGAAGCTTTCTTTCGCGTCTGGGCGGATGCTGTCATGCCCATCCTCCGGCCCGGAGGTCATGTGTTGATCGCCGGCAACTCCACGCTCCAAATGTACGTGCAGAACGCGATGGTCAGCGCCGGCTTCGAGAACCGCGCAACCATGTTGCGGCTGTACCACGGTTTCAGAGGCGGCGATCGGCCCAAGAATGCTGAAAGAGAGTTTCCCGATGTATGCGTAACGCCCAGAGGCAACTACGAGCCCTGGATGCTTTTTCGGAAGCCGATCTCTGAGAAGACAGTGGCGGAAAACCTGCGCCGGTGGGAAACCGGCGGGCTGCGTATGCTTGAGGGCGGCAGACCACTGCCCGATGTGATCCCAAGCTTCAAGACGCCCGCTGTTGAGCGTCAGATCGCCGATCACCCTTCACTCAAGCCGCAGCATCTGCTCAGAATCTTCGTCCGCGCTCTGCTTCCCCTGGGAAAAGGCGTTGTGCTCGATCCATTCATGGGGTCCGGCTCGACAGTCGCGGCAGCGTTGAGCATCGGGATGGACGCGATCGGCATTGAGATCGACCCGGAGTTCTATGCGCTGGCCGAGCGCGCGATTCCCCAACTCGCCGCGCTCTATCCACAGATGAGCGGCGCCAGCCTTGACGCGCCTGGCATCAACGGCTCTCGATCTGAGTATCTGGAACAGATGACACTGCTGGACACACACGCGCACGATACAAGCCATAGCGCCCAGACTTGACCACCTCAGAGATCGCCGCCAATCGCGCGCAGGTACGCAATCGCGTCGCCGGCCACCGCCTCATAGTCATGCCGATAGAGGTCGAGCGCCAGCCCGCCGGTGAACCCTGCATCGCGCAACGCGCGCAGATAGGCCGGCAGGTCCATGTCGCCCTCGTGCGGAAGCAAGTGGTCGTGCACGCCGGCCTTCATGTTCTCTACATGGCCATGCGCGATTCTGCCGCCAAGCTGCCGGATCGCCGCCAGTGGATCGGGATCACACAAAAAGACATGACCCAGATCGAGATTGGCCGCCAGGTTGGGCGATGGGATAGCGTCGAACAGCCGCAACAAGTCGGCGGTTGAGCCGACGATGAAGCCCGGCTCGAACTCCTCGGCCAGTGTGACGCCATGCGCCTCGGCCACCGCCACCAACTCGCGCGTGCGCGCCACCATGCGCAGCCACTCGGCCACATCGCCCGTGCGCTTGGGCGTGCCGGCAAACACGAAGATGCCGGCGCCGAAATCAGGCGTCAACGCGATGGCGCGCCTGGTCTGCGCGAACATTGCGTCATCGTAGATGTAGTCCTTGTGATAGCTGATCGAGTGCGGCGCCAGGCCCAGATCCTCCACCTGCTCGCGCACGCGGGCGATCAGGCCGGCATTGAGCTGATCCGGCGCGAGGTCGGGATTCTCCAGGCAAATCTCCACACCGTCGAAGCCAAGCTTTCGAATGACAGCCAGGCAATCCAGAATCGGATATTTCGCGAGCGGTTGGGTACGGCCGAGAATTTTCATGGTTGATCGGGTGGAATCGAACGGTTGTACGGCTGCTCGTTCTTGTCGATGCACGCGACAGCTTGAATGATGGCGAGCCGGTTTTTCACAGTGAACGGCGAGGCAGCCACATAGTTGCGCATGCGACAGCCGAATAGACTGATGGTCGGCGCGCCCTGCCCCTGCACCAGCATGTAATCGTTCGACATGCCCAGCGCCGTCAACGCGCCGTTCATGCCCGAAAACGCCTCAACGTTGGTGATGGCTGTGTGCCCCGATCCTTCCACGACCCAGGGATGAATGTCCTCCACCCGCTCGCCCAGGTTGGCAATGATGGAGCCTTGCGCGATCTGCCAGTTGCGGTTGAACGTGCCGTCACCGAGTTTGTGAATGCCAATCGCCACACAGTCGAGGTTGAAGTTGGTCAACTGGCCGTAGGTTGCCGGGCCAAGATACACGCCGCCGTATGCGCCGAAGGTGAACACGTCCATCATCTGCGCGTTGTCGGTGTGGTTGATGGCGTAGGTGAAGGTCTTCTGCGCCACCACGTGATCGATCACTTCACGGCTGAAGCCGCCCCGGATGAAGCGCTGGTTGGCCGGGTTGACGTGACAGTGCAGGATGCGCGGGATGTCGTAGCAATAGTCGATGCGGATGAACTCGCCGCTCAATGGGTAGCCATAGCAGTGCTCGCACAGTATCTGTTCGCAGACATTGGACGGATCGGCGTTGAAATCCATCGCCAGATATTCGCCGTAGAAGGTCAGGTTCGACAGCGTGACGCCGTGCGCCGGCGAGGTCTGCGACACCTGGATCGTGGGCGGGTAACGAATGATGCGCGCCGGGTCTGACAAGGTTTGCGCGGGATACCAGAACTGCAAGCCGCGCAGTTGTGTGCCGGTTTCCGTCGTGATGAATGGCTTGTCTTCGTCCTCGATCTGCAACACGCTCCCTACCGGCCACTGCCGGGTCGGGTGCCGTGTGCCGCGGCCGGTCGGCCCATGCACGCCCACCAACGACGTGTTCATCCGCAGCACCACCCCGCCGGCAATGGGATACGGCTCGTCGCTCGGCTCCACGAACAGCGCCGCCCCGCGCGAGGCTGCCCAGTCGATTGCTTTCTGCAGGTTGTCCTTGTTCTTTGCCGGCGAGTTTCCCGGCAACACGTCGAAGTCACGGATGCTCTTGAGATGGTCCATCAGCGTTACCTCCATCGAGTCGGCTGGATGCGCCACCGGGGTCGGAGTGGTCGCCGGCGAACACGCCGACGCCGCGCCGGCTGCCACCATCGCGCCAGCCAGTCGGTGGAAATCGCGCCGGCTCACCCTGGCCACGGTGTCGCCCGCTGCTTCAGTTCGGTCTCATTCAGATCAAGCCCCAGCCCAGGTTCGTCGGATAGCACGAATGCGCCGCGCGCCGGACACACCGGCTTTGACAACACGGCGTTCTGGGTCAGGGACATGTCGGCATATTCACACGGATAGTGCGCGTGCAACTGCGCGGCAACGAAGTGCAGGTTGGCCGTGTGGCCGACCGTGGGCTGCGTCTGGTGTGGCGCCAGATCGACCCCATACGTCCGCGCCAGCGCCGCCATGTCAGACAAGCCGGTAAAGCCGCCCGTCTTGACGATGTCCGGCTGGACGATGCGCACGCCAGCATCGATCAGGCGCTGGATGCCCTGCGCGGTGTACTCCTGCTCGCCGGCAGCCACGGCGATGTCGAGCGCCGCGCACACCTGCTCGAAGCTGCGCATGTGGTAATGCTGCACCGGCTCTTCGAACCACACGTAGCCAAGCTCCTCCAGCGCGCGCCCGACGCGAATCGCCCCCTGTATCGAATAGCCGTTGTTGGCGTCGAATGCCAGCGGGAATCCATCGCCGACCAGATGGCGCACTGCGCGCGCTTTGGCAATGTCGCCGTCGATGTCCACGTCGCGCGCGGTCTTGTCGCCATCCCAGCGAATCTTGACCAGAGCAGGTTCGATGACCAGCCATTGCTCCACCACCCGGCACATGTCGTCGATACTGCGCTGGCCGTTGCCGCCGATCGAGGCGTAGAACGGCAACTCGGTGCGCCACGCTCCGCCCAACAACCGATAGATTGGCTGGCCGAGCAGCTTGCCTTTCAAGTCCCACAACGCAATGTCCACAGCAGCCAGCGCCCCGGCCAGCGCGCCATCCGGCCCCAGCTTGATGTTGTGGTGGAACAGCCGGTCCTGGAGAATGCGTTGATCGAGCGGATCGGCGCCAACCAACATCGGCGCAAACGCGCTATGGATGATCTCCAGGGATGCATTGCCGCCGGCCATGGGGCTGGCTTCACCCAGGCCGTAGTGCCCGGTATCGGTCCAAACGCGCACCCAGGCGCTCTTGCTCCGACCGGGGCCCCAGTCCACGTGAAACGGCTCGACCCGCGTGATATGCGTCATGCGATCCCCCGCAACAGAACGTCCTGCGGCCTGTCTGGAAAACCCGTGACGCCCCGCGACCGGTCGAACTGGTAGATGCGCTCGCGCGGCCGATCGCGGTATTCGAATGCGCGCAAGCCATGGGCATCCAGCGCGTCGCGGGCACCCGGCGTGTCACACGCCTGCGTTGCCACCGCGCGCAATCGCACCGCCACATCGGGCCGGCTCGCCGCGCAGTTCTGCAACTCGTTCGGGTCGCTCGCCAGATCGAACAATTGCTCGCGCCCGCCGTTAGCCATGAAGATGTACTTCCATTGCCGATCGCGCGCCATGACCTTGAAGTGCGGTGTGCCCGGCTCCTCGTACATGCCGATGACGGCGTCGCGCGGCGGCGACTCGCCGGCCAACAGGCCCAGCACGTCGATGCCATCGCGCGTTTCAGTCGCGCCGGCGGCGTGAGTGGCGATGCCAAACAGATCGGTCAGGCAGACCAGATCGTCGCGGCGCGTGTCACGCGGCAGGCGGGCCGGCCAGCTCAGCAGATAGGGCACATGACACGCCGCCTCGAAGAAGCTCTCTTTCTGCCAGGCATGATGATCGCCCAGATGATCGCCATGGTCGGCGAAGAAACAGATCAATGTGTTCTCGGCATCGCCGCGCGCGTCGACGGCGTCGAGGATGCGACCGAGGCACCAGTCGATAAAACTGATTTCGCCGTAGTAACGCGCCTTCAACACGCGCGCATGCGAGTCGTTGATGTCCTCGGCCCAGATGAGATGGTTCATCCACGGGATTTGCTCGTCCATGCGATCGGTGGCCAGGTCGCCGCGCACAGGATTCGGCATCCGATCGGGGTCGTACATGCGGTTGAACGGCAAAGGCGGCGCAAAGGGCGGGTGCGGGCCGATAAACGACACGAAACCGAAGTAAGGCCGGCCATCGCGCGCGTGGATCTGCTCGACAGCCCGCTCTGCCGCCCAGGACTCGACCGTAACCCGCGCCGGCTGCGGACTCATCTGCGGCATGTAATACATCTCGGTGCGCTCGCCCATCAGCGTTTCCACGAAGTCATAGGCAGGATGCTCGCGGGCGATCCACGATGCGTAAGCGTCGCGCCGGCGCTCTTCGGGCGTAGCGTACATCTCTTCACCATGCAGATGAACGTCGTAGCCCAGGTCTTCGTATGTCGGCTGGGTGTGGAACTTGCCGATGCCAAACGTGCGATAGCCCAGACGCTGCATCGTGCGTGCGAGGTACGGCCCGCAGCGATCCTCCATCGCTTCCGGCTGGCCGGCCACCGGCGCCGAGCGGCGGTTGCTGAAGATGCGCGTCGTGGGCGGCTGGTAGCCGGTGCGCAGGGTGTAGCGCGCCGCCACGCACACCGGGCAGGTTGAGTAAGCCTGCGTGAACGTCACGCCGCGCTCGACCAGGCGGTCGAGATTGGGCGTGTAAATGTGCCGGTTGCCGAGCGCCGCGATGGTGTCGAAGCGCTGCTGGTCGGTCATCACGAACAGGATGTTGGGTTGCTCGTTCTGAGGCATAGACTCCCTCACAGAATACGCCGGCCGGCGGCATCATAGGCTTCGATATCCGCCGAAGCCGCAGGGCTGCCGGGGTATTCGTCAGCCAGCATCGTCCACAGCATCATATCGCGCAACGCGCCATCTGGCGCAGGGTCGCGCCGGCGCAATGTCGCCTCGTGCGTGTAAGCGAGCTTGCGCGGCACGTTCGCGCTGCGGTCATTGCCTACGGCCACCCGGATATCGATGCGCTGGACATGGTCGATTTCAAACCCGGCCTTTGTGAGCGCCGCTGCCGTCTCGGTGGCATAGCCATATCCGATGTAGTCGACGTGAATCCAATAGCCAATTTCACGCGCGTCCGAACCAACGTGGGTGTGCAAGCCAGTGCTGCCGATCACCCGGCCATCCTCGCGGCTGAAGATGCCATAGACGAAATCCTGCCCCAGATCGAACTTGCCGCGCCAGGCGCGAATCAGGGCGATCGTGGCTTGCAGGTCCGCCGGCTCGCCGCGCGCCCAGGGCATCCAGGGCGCAAGATGATCCCGGCTAGCATCGATGGCCGCCTTGAGCGCCGGCGCGTCCTGTGGCTCCCAACAGCGCAACACCAATCGGCGCGTGACGATGCGATAGGCCGGCCCGGGAACCGGCGCCGTGTTGACAAACTCGGATTCATGCATGGGGAAGAGCCGCCTCAAGCTCCCAAAGCTCCAGGGTCGCCATACGCGCCGCGCCGTCCAGCGCAAACGCGCCCAGTCCGACACACGCCGTCTCCGGCTCGAGCAGCGCGCTGACCGTCGCCTGCCCTTCTCCGGCGAACACCTCCAGCACGCCACGATCGACAAACACGCGCATCTCCACCGGCCCGCTCGTGTGACGCAAGGACATGGCGAGACGCGGACGTTCCGGCGCATCGACGAATACTTCACCCGTCGCGGCAGAGTAGCCGGCGCGGGCTGTCGCATTGCGCGCAAGGTGAATCTCGACGCCGCACTCGCTGGCCGTGCCAGGATCGAATTGAGCGGCAATCTCCCACGCGCCCGACCCGGCCTGTCCGCCGGTCAACACAGGCGCAGCGCCGGTCAGGTTGGCGCGGCTAACCGTGTGATGCACGCGGCGCAGGGTTTGCATCTCGGCAACCGGCCATTGGCATATCCGCCACTGCCCGCCAATCTCGCGCAGAGACACCTCGCGCGGAATAGACTGCATGCCGGTCCACGATCGCTCGTCGCGCGGCGTCTGTCTTATCCAGCCGACCAGGATGCGCCGGCCTTGCGGGTCGTCGTTGTACGTCACTTCGGCGTAAATGGGGTCGCCGTCAGGATAGACCATCTGGGGCGTCAATGGGTCGCCGTGAAATGCGCGCCCGTCGAATTCACCCACAAAGTAGCGCGTCACCGATCCGCCCTGGTTGGGCAACACCGTGTTGACTTTGAGCGCCCAGCGTTGTGAGCCATCCGGCGCAAGCAGCGGAAACAGATCGGGGCACTCCCACATACCCGGCACAGACTGCGGCGCATGGAAAGCGCTCAGAAACGCCCAGTCTTTCAGGTTGGGCGAGGCATACAAATCCAGCCACCCTTGCTCGGCGCCGTGAATGGCAGCCATGATCCAGCATTCGGTCGGCGCATGCCAGAACACTTTGGGATCGCCGAACTTGGGGTTGTTGACGCGCAACACGGGGTTGCGCGTGTATTCGGTGAACGTGCGCCCGCGATCGAGACTGTAGGCGATATGCACATCTTCAAGCGCGTGGCCGGGGTGGTAATCGGCAGTGTAAATCGCCACAACCGGCGCAATGCCCTCACGCCCGAATCCGCTGGTATTGCGCGCATCCACGACCGCGCTGCCGGAGAATATCGTGTAGCCCTGCTTCGGCGACTCGAGCAGGGCAACCGGCAGGTGCTGCCAGTGCAGCAGATCGGCGCTCACGGCGTGCCCCCAACTCATGTGACCCCAGGCTTTGCCATAGGGATTGTGCTGGTAGTAGAGGTGATACTCGCCGTCGTGCCAGACCAAGCCGTTGGGGTCGTTCATCCAGTTGATGGGCGGGGTGAAGTGAAACAGGGGGCGGTTGGGTTCAATTCCCATGCTGTCATCTCCTTATTCATTCCTTGCGCTCGCCAAACAGCGTCGGCCCGGCATTCGACGCCGGCGGATAGCCGGGATCGGGGGGCAGGTTGCGATTGCGCCGCGCCTGATGCGTCAGTTGATCGCAGCGCTCGTTCTCGGCGTTGCCGGCGTGACCGCGCACCCACACAAATTCCACCTCATGCCGCTCGCACAACGCCAGCAGCTCCTGCCACAGGTCGGGATTGAGCGCGGGGTCGGTCTTGTTGCGCCTCCAGCCGTTCGCGCGCCAGCGCCTGGCCCAGCCCTTGCGCATGGCATTGGCCAGATACTCCGAGTCGGTGTGCAGCGTGACGCGACAGCGCCGGTTCAGCGTTTTCAGGCCGGCGATGGCGGCCATGATTTCCATGCGATTGTTGGTCGTCAGACGATAGCCGCCAGACAATTCCTTGCGATGGCCGGCAAACAGCATCACGACGCCATAGCCGCCGGGGCCGGGGTTGGGATCGCATCCGCCATCGGTGTACATGACAACCTGCGGCAGATCACCAGCCATTCCAGTGCGTCCTGTCGCGGGCGGGCAAACGCTCGGCCGGCTTGAAATCTTCGCCGGTGTAGTAGGCCACCGGCATCAACACAGCCTGCGTCACATTCTCTGGAATGCCCAACAACGCCGCGACCTCTTTTTCATAGCGCAGATGCAGGGTTGTCCAGGCAGCGCCCAGCCCACGCGCGCGCAACGCCAGCATGAACGACCAGGCTGCCGGCAGGATCGAGCCATACGCGCTGGCCTGCGCCATCGGGCCGGCGTCTTCGACCCGCCCTTCGATGCAGAAGATGACCAGCACCGGCGCCTCGCCCATGTGCTCGGCGAGATACCAGGCAGAATCACGCACGCGACGGTTCTGTGCGGACAGAGCGGGGTTGCTGTGGCTGCGCGTCCCAGAAGCCGGCAACGCCTGCGCATACAACTCGAACGACTGGTGGTACAGCCGGCCAATCTCGGCGCGTTTGGCCGGATCGGTGACAACCACGAAGTGCCAGTTTTGGCGGTTCGAGCCGGTGGGCGCCTGCACAGCGATCTCCAGGCAGCGTTCGATGATCTCACGGGGCACAGGACGCGAGAAGTCCAACCGCTTGCGCACACTGCGCGTCGTGGTCAAAAGCCGATCGACAGTCTCCAGATCCATTTTTCACCTCCACTCGCCTGACACAGGCATGCATCGCTGCGCCGGATAGGACTTCACAGCGCGTCGAATTCGAGCTTGATCACCGGGGCCGTGTTGCAGAGTTCGTTGACCGGCAGGTTGCGCAGCCGCAGACAGGGCCGAAAATCGACGTACTGGGTCGGCAACAAATCGACGCCGAAGTCGACCGGCGCACCGGTGTTGAGCAACGTCGCCGCGCGCGGCAACCTATCGATGGGCTTGAGCAACACACGCGATGTGGCCGGCGGCTTGTGCAAGTGCACATACACGGTGTTGCCCCGGCGCGTCACCAGCACATCGCGGTTCTCCGTCAGGTGCGAAGCCGGCTCGGCGTCGAACGCCTCGCGCACCCGCTCATACCACTTGCCTACTGTCCGCACGATGCGCGCTGCTTCGGGCGGGATCGCGCCATCGGCCATCGGCCCGACGTTGAGCAGGTAGTTAGCGCCGCGCGCCATGAATTTGTCGATGCTGCGGATCAAATGGCCGTCGCTGTAGTAGTCCTCGTCGCGCTTGTACCCCCAGCTCTCGATGCCGACGGACTGGCAGGCCTCGGTCGGGCGGTCGAAAGCCGGCAGTTCGTCCATCGAGCCGTCGTAGTCACGCTCGGGCGTGCCAAAGTCACCCTCGTCGAAACCCCGGTTGTTGATGACGGCGTTGGGCTGGAACTGGCGGATCATCGCGTTGATGGAGGGGTCTACGATGCCGGTGACGTTCATGTCCCACCAGAAGCCGTGAATCTCGCCGTAGCGCGTGCACAACTCGCGCACCTGCGCCTTGAGGAAGGCTATGTAGCGGTCGATGTCCGGCGCATCGTCAGGACCGGGGCCGGGCAGTTCGTGGCTGCGGTTTTGGTTGGGGTAGTTGGGCTGATGCCAGTCCACGACGGAGTAGTACAGGCACAGCGGCACGCCGCGCCGGTGGCACGCCTCGGCCAGCATGGCCAGAACGTCTCTGCCGTACGGCGCGCGCATCACGTTGTAGTCGGTCTGCGCTGTGTCCCACAGGCAGAAGCCGTCGTGGTGCTTGGTGGTAAAACACACATACTCCATGCCGGCTTCCTGCGCCAGATCGAGCCAGGCATCGGGGTCGAAGCGCGCCGGATTAAAGTCGCGGATCAGCTTGCGATAGTGCTCGCGCGGCACGCGGCCGCGCCAGTGCAACTGCTCATGCCAGGCCGGGATGGCATACAGCCCCCAGTGCACGAACAGGCCAAAGCGCTTCTGGAAAAACCAGTCCCGCCCGTCGCCAAATCGGAAAGCCATGGTTGCGACTCCGTAAATGCTCAGCCGGCGCGCGGCCAAAACGAACCACAAAGCAGCAAAGGCCACAAAAGCGGATCTGGCCTTTTCCTGTGGGCTTCGTGTTCTGATGGTTCGTTCACAGCGCAACACGAATTATTTCATCGTCGTCGAGCGCGACAACTTCGCAGTCGTTGGCGTAGGTGCGCTCCGGCAGCACGATCAGCGTATTGGCCGGCCTGTCGTTGGGCGTGATCGGCGCGTGATGCCACACGCCGGGGCGCAGCACGACCAGCGTGCCCTTCGGCACACTGAACACGCGGAACTTGTCGAGCGGCGGGCCGTCGTCGATGGGCGTGGCGGGAGCGACGTGAATCAGCACATCGTTGTCCAACGGCAGGATGCCCTCGCCGGTGGCCGTGTGAAACTCGGTCACGTCGATGACGCAGTCGCGCGGCTCTACCCGGCAGATCGAGAACGAGGCAATGCCGGCGCCGCCCAGATCCAACTGAACCATGTCGCGGTAGAACTCGATCGGTTTCGCGCCGATCGCTTCGGCCTGCGGATCGATCATGTTGGCGTAGAACCCGAAGGGCAAAAAGGACTCGACGGTCAATGCTTCGGCCTGGATGGTTCGCATGGTGAACTCCTGTGTGATGTTGCGCGCAAGATGCTGAATGCGACGCTGAGGCGATTGTGACGCGAGAGTGCCAGATGCGCAAGCACCGCCGGCGCGGCTCAGGCCGGCCTCACCATTCGCTCAGGTTGACCGCCGACAATAGCGCGGCGCGGCCAGATCGTTGGCCGCTGTCAAGGACAATCCCATGCCAAACCGATTAGCGCGCGAGTCGAGCTTATACCTGTTGCAGCACGCCAACAACCCGGTGGATTGGCATCCCTGGGGCGAGGAGGCGCTGCACAAGGCCAGAGAAGAGAACAAGCCCATCTTCCTGAGCATTGGCTACGCCGCGTGCCACTGGTGCCATGTGATGGAACACGAGTCGTTCGAAGACGCGGAGACCGCCGAGATTCTCAATCGCTACTTCGTCAGCATCAAGGTGGACCGCGAGGAGCGGCCCGACCTGGACGCCATTTACATGGAAGCTGTGGTCGGCATGACCGGCAACGGCGGCTGGCCGATGAGCGTGTGGCTCACGCCGGACGGCGTGCCCTTCTACGCCGGCACCTACTTCCCCAAAACACCGCGCTATGGCATGCCATCGTTCAAGCAGGTATTGACCTCGCTGGCCGAAGCATGGGTCAACGATCGCGCCCGCATCGATCAGACCAAAGAAAGCCTGTTGGAGTTTTATCGGCGCGAGTCGCCTATTCTCGGCAACGCAGCCTCGCCGCTCGATGCAAGCGTATTCGACGCAGCCATTGCCGCGCTGGAGAACAGCTTCGACCCGGCGCAAGGCGGCTGGGGGCGCGCGCCAAAGTTTCCCCAGCCGATGACAATCGAATTCCTGCTGCGCTATGACCGGCAAACCGGCGACACGCGCGCCCGGCGCATGATCGACAAAACCCTGACCGCCATGGCCGAAGGCGGGATGTACGATCAACTCGGTGGGGGCTTCCATCGCTATTCGACCGACGCGCGCTGGCTGGTTCCGCACTTCGAGAAAATGCTATACGACAACAGCCAGCTTGCGCGCGCTTATTTGCACGCCTGGCAACTGACCGGCGCTCCGCTCTACCGACGCATCGCAACAGAAACGCTGGACTACGTTGCGCGCGAGATGACCCACCCGGCCGGCGGCTTTTACAGCACGCAAGACGCAGACTCGGAGGGCGAAGAAGGCAAATTCTTCGTCTGGTCGCGCGACGAGATACAGCGCATCCTGGGAGACAATGCCGCGCTGTTTTGCGCCGTGTATGACGTGACGCCGGCCGGCAACTGGGAAGGCCACAACATCCTGCATGTGGCGGGCAGCGTTGAACAAATCGCCCAAAAGCATGGGGTGGATGTGCCAACACTGGAAGGCATCCTGGCCGAGGCGCGGCGCAAATTGTTCGCGGCGCGCGAGCAGCGCGTGAAGCCGGGGCGCGATGAAAAGGTGTTGACCGCATGGAATGGCCTGATGCTGGCCGCTTTCGCCGAGGCAGCCCGCGCACTGGGGCGCGAAGACTATCGCCAGCTTGCCATCCGCAACGCAGACTTCCTGCTGCGCGAATTGCGCGCGCCAAATGGCCGGTTGTTTCGCGTTTGGAAAGACGGCCACGGCGCAAAGCTGAACGCCTATCTGGAGGATTACACCCATCTGGCCGAAGGATTGATTGCGCTGTATCAGGCCACCTTCGATGCGCGCTGGTTCGTCGCAGCGCGCGAGTTGATGGAGACGGCGCTGGCGCACTTCCGCGCCGAAGATGGTGGCTTTTACGACACTAGCGACGACCACGAGCAACTGGTCACCCGCCCGCGCGATCTACAAGACAACGCCGTGCCGTCGGGCAACGCCATGGCAGCCACCGTGCTGCTCAAGCTGGCCGCTTACACTGGCGAGGCGCGCTACAACCAGATCGCCGAAGAGATGCTGGGCCGGCTGAACGAGGCCATCCCCCGCTACCCCACTGCGTTTGGGCAGTGGCTGGTGGCATACGATCTGGCGGTCAACGCACCGAAGGAGATTGCGCTGGTCGGCGATCCCGACGCGCCCGACACCCAGGCGCTGCTGCATGTTGTGTTCTACGGTTTCAGGCCCAACCAGGTGGTGGCACTGAAAAGGCCGGGCGAATCATCGCCGATCTCCCTGCTCGAAGGGCGCGAGCAAAGCGACGGCAAAGCGACGGCCTATGTGTGCCGGCGTTTTGCGTGTCAGATGCCGGTCACCGAACCGGCCGATCTCGAGCAACAGTTGCAGGCGTAGATCCGGCCTCAGCGCAATCCGGCAAACAGATCAGTCTCTACTGCGCGCCCGCCGTTGACCAGACTGAACACGCGATAGAACGTGCCCTGATCGCCGAAGATGCGCCGGAGCATATCGTCGGGCAAATGTGCCAGCGGACCCAAACCCGGCAACTGCGTCTGATGGCACTGGCTGGCCTGCCACGCCTGCTGCCAGTAGTCGCGCACATCCACCCGCGTCGTGATCGCCCAGTCTTCCCAACCCACATGCCGGCGCATCATGCCATCCACCATCATGCCAATCCCGCCCAGAGCCTCACGAATCACTTCGACCAGCGGCTGCGAGTCGATCATGTAGTACAGCTTCGACACCTGGTGCGGCGCCAGGTTGTCCAACACAAACAGCGCGTCGCCGGCGCACACCACCGCCGCGCTGGTGAACTGCGAAATGGCGATGTGGTCGGGATGTCCATAGACCCCATCCGGGCCGAATGTCACAACCACTTGCGGTCGAATGCGGCGAATATGGCCGGCGATGCGGGCGATGGCTTCGCCTGGCCCGGCCTGGTCCAGGTCGCCGTCGATGTAGTCCAGAAAGCGCACGCTGCTCAGCCGAAGCACACCGGCAGCCGCCAGCAGTTCGCCTTCGCGGATACGGCCGAGCGCGGTCATGCCGGGGTTCTGCTCCGGCTGGCCGGGCCAGCCCCGCTCGCCGCGCGTCGCGCACACCAGATGCGTCTCGACGCCTTCGGCAGCGTAACGCGCCAGCGCGCCACCCATACCCAGCGATTCATCGTCGGGGTGCGCAAAAACACACATCAGTTTCAACAAGCCTGTTTGTGTCATGGATCGGCTCACCTCGCTTTTGCCGCTCACGCCCCCTGAAGGGCTTCGGCCTGCGCGATCTGAACATAGTGCTCGAACTTGGCCTGTATGTCAGCCTGCCAGTCATCGGGACGCTCGACCAGTCGCTGGTCGTTGCCGCGCGGCACTTCATACAGGTAGCGCGCCAACCTGGCTGCCCACCACACCAGCAACACCCGCCGATACACCGCAACGCGTTCGGCGATCCCCGCCTGGCCCGATAGATCGCAGTAGGCGCGGATCACCCACTCCCAGCGATGCGCAGCAACCTCCCTGTAAGCCGGGTGCGCGATCAGTTCGGCAAAGTCGAAGGCTGCGTCGCCCCAGCCACTATTCTCCCAATCCACAGACGCCCAAACAGCCGGACGACGGATGAAGTTCAGGGGTGAAAGGTCGACACGGCACAAAGCCAGTGGTGGGGCGGGCCAATCCGGTAAGCGCGCTTTCTCGAAATGCTGCGCGAGCGCGCGCAATGACAAGGGGCGCGCCTCGGCCGGCATGTGCGCCAGTTGCTGCCGGATCAGGTCCCGGCCCTCCTCAGCGCTGGTCGCCCCCAGCATGGCTCTGGGCAATGGGAAGCTCGTCTTGTCAGGCGTGATGGCGTGCGCCAGCGAGATGTGTTTGACCAACGCCAGCCATTCGGTGTCGGTCACCGGCGGCGCCGCGCTCACGTCGCCCTCCAGCCATGTCTGAACAACAACCGGCTGTGCGTAGCGATGGCGCTCCAGCAGGATCGGCGCCGGCGCGATCGAGAGACCGCTCTGTTGAAGGACGTGCAGCGCAGCATATTCGCGCCCGGCGCGGTCACGAGCGTCGCGAATGGTGAATTTGACCGCATAGTCGCCGGCCTCGCCAGAGGCCCGATACAGCAAGTTGTTCTGCCCGCCGCCAATGCGGGTGATGCGCCAGCCTCGCCATTCGGGAGACGTCTCCCCCGCCGCTGCAATATGGTCCAGCAACGGTTGCAGGGCGCGCTGCATGGCGTCAGACATGAGCGCTCGCTTGTTCGGCTGCGCGGAGAAAGACCGCCTGATCCGCCGGCAGGTTCAGGGCCAACGCCTCGTCGATGGTCATCCAGCAGCAGTCGGATTCGTAGTCGTCTGGCAATCGCTCGCCGGGCGCATAGCCGGCCGGCGCAGCCATATACACAACTTGAAAGAAATCGGGATACGGATAGCGATCGCCCTCAGGCCGGGGCGTGAGATGATGAAAGTGACGCGCCCCCAGCAGCCGGAGCGCAGCGATTCGCCATCCGGTCTCCTCAAGCACTTCGCGCAGCGCCGTCTGCGCCAGGCTTTCGCCAGGCTCACGCCGGCCACCCGGCAGGATGTGAATTTCGTCGGGGTTGCGCAACACCAGAACACGCCGGCCCGATATCACAACCGCGCGGACCGAGGTGATGAGCGAAGCGGGCGGAAGCGACTCGGATAGAAAACTCGACAACCGGAACGTGCTACGCGGCCAGTCGACAACCTCCACAGTAGCCGGCGTGTGCGCAGCCAGAAAAGCCAGCGCGTCATCCATACCGCTCACGCACTCCGTTAGTCGCGTTTGATCTTGAACGTGTCGAAGTCGCGCGCCAGAACCACGTTGGGGAAGTAGCGTTTGGCCTCTTCCTCCAAATCGCGCTCGCGGTAGCGGCCAGACAGGTGGGTGAGAATGAGTTGGTGCGCGCCGGCGTCGCGGGCCAGACGCGCGGCTTCTCCGACCGTGATATGGCCATTCTCGCGCGCAAGCTGGGCGTCGGCGTCGTTGTATGTGCCCTCGGTGACGATGGCATCTGCGCCCCGCATGATCTGGACGAGGCTTTTGGTTTCGCCGACATCGCCTGTCACAGCCAGCTTGACGCCGCGCTGCAATTCGCCCAACACGTCATCGGGCCGGATGACGCGGCCATCGGCCAGCGTGATGGGCTGGCCGGCCACCAGTTGCCGGCGCTCCGGGCCGGCCGGCACGCCCAGCGCCTCGGCCTTGTCGTTCAGAAAGGGCCGGCGCGAGTGCTCCTGAAAGAGATACCCATAGCAGTCCGGCCCGCGATGCTGCACCGGAAAAGCCACCACGTCGAAATCTTCGCCTTTCAAGAACACCCCGGGCTGCACATCAACGAGATGCAATTCCAGCGGCGGCCGCACCCCGCGAAAGACGACGCGATAGAGCAGGTCTTCGACGCGATCGAGCGCGCTTTTCCCGCCGTATATGTGCACGCGCTCGAGCGAGGTCTCCCACTGCGCCAGCGTCGAGATCAGTCCACCCAGCCCGAGGATGTGGTCGAGGTGCGGATGCGTGATGAGGACGTGCTCCAGCCGGCGAAACCCCAGCCCGCTGCACAGCAACTGGCGCTGCGTGCCCTCGCCGCAATCAACCATGAAGCGGTACTCATCGTGAGCGATGATCATGGACGGCAGCCCGCGTTTGGTCAGCGGCGTCGAAGCGGCAGTGCCGAGAAAGGTGAGTTCAAACATGGGTGAGTGGAGAGTGCTGAGTGCTGAGTGGAGAGTGGAGAGTGCAGAGTGCTGAGTGCCGAGTGCTGAGTGCTGAGTGCCGAGTTTCTAGCGCGCAGCGTCGCGGCGGCGCTCGACAGACGCTCTCAAGCCGCCGATGAGGCGCGCAACTTCTTCGGCAAGTCTCATCAGTTCATCGAATTCCGCCGGGGTGATGTGCTCGACATCGCAGGCTGTGTACAACTGAGCGCGAAGCTCGGCGCAGGATGCTTTCGCGATCGACAGAAAATGTTGAAACTCAGCTGTGGTGCTGCGTTCGAAGCCCTCAGCGATATTCGCCATGATCGAGACTGCCGCGCGCTGCATCTGATTTGCCAGCCCGTAGTCTCTGGCAAGCTTTCCAAAGCGGGTAACCTGATACACACGCTTGGTAAGTGTTCTGGCTTTCTGCCAGGCAATCAAATCCTCAAACCGCTGCACGCCGGCCATGTCTCGACCTCACTGTGAGTGCTGAGTGCTGAGTGTGGAGTGGAGAGTGCTGAGTGCTGAGTGGAGAGTGCTGAGTGCTGAGTGGAGAGTGCTGAGTAGGGAGTGCTGAGTGCTGAGTGGAGAGTGCTGAGTAGGGAGTGCTGAGTGCTGAGTGGAGGGTGCTGAGTAGGGAGTGCTGAGTGC
>DAOUDB010000164.1:0-1564 GCA_034431495.1 Thermoflexales bacterium | reverse complement strand
ATTGCCTGGGCGAAGCGGTGTCGCAAGGAGTTCGACCGGCTGATGGCGGAAAAGCGGCTGGAGGCCGGCCGCCGGCCATTGCTGTTTGGCGTGGTGCAAGGGGGCCGCTCGCGCGACCTGCGCCGGCAGTGCGCCGAGGCCCTGCTAGAGATCGGCTTCGATGGGTATGGCTACGGCGGGTGGCCGCTCGACAGCGAGGGCAGCCTGATGAGCGACATGCTGGCTTGCACCCGCGAGTTGATCCCCGCGCAGTTCCCGTTGCATGCGCTGGGCGTGGGTCATCCAAACAGCGTGATCGAATGCGCGCGCATGGGCTATCAGATGTTCGACAGCGCGCTGCCCACCCGCGACGCGCGCCGGGGCCGGCTGTATCGGTGGGGAGAGGGGAGCGCGCCGGGCGAAAAGTTCGCTTTCCTGTACATCGAGGACGACAAGCACATCAAGACCAATCTGCCGATCGACACGAACTGCGATTGCCTGTGCTGCCGGCGCTACTCAATCGGCTTCCTGCATCATCTTTTCCGGGCCAAAGACAGCGCCTACCTGCGCCTGGCCACTCTGCACAATCTGCGTTTCATGAACCGGCTGATGGCGCGATTGAGCTATCCGCAGTGACGCGACGCTCTCAGGACATCTGACCGCTGTCATCTGTTATCTGTCATCTGACCCGACATGCAACCGACCGACCTGGATGCTCTGGTAGCGACGGTGCGCGCAAGCGCCAAGTACCGCGCTGTGAATGCGGACCTCATCCGGCGGGTTGGCGCGCGCGAGCTGGCCGGCCGGGGGAGTCTGAAAGAGGCGGTGAAGGCCGCGAAGAACAAGCTGCACCAGGTGGCCGGGGCCTACCTCGATCACACGCCGCGCTATGACCGCTGGCTGGAGGAACTGCGGGCGGCGCCGAACGGCGAGGCGCTACGCCGGATGTGCGCCGGCCTGATGAGCCGGCACGCCTCCACACAGGAACGCCTGCCGATTCTGGAGGCGTTCTACCCCGCCATCTTTGCCGCCATGCCGCCGCCCCGGCGCGTGGCAGACCTGGCCTGCGGCCTGAACCCGCTGGCGATCCCGTGGATGGGGCTGCCGGCTGGCGTCGAGTATTATGCCGCCGATATCTACGATGACATGATGGCGTTCACCCAGGCGTTCTTTTCGATCGCCGGGGTGAAGGGCGTCGCGGAATCGCGCGATGTGCTGGCCGCCCCGCCACCGGGCCATTTCGATGTTGCCTTTGTGCTGAAGGCGCTGCCCTGTCTGGAGCAGATGGACAAGCAGGCCGGACGCCGGATTCTCGACGGGGTGGATGCCGACTACCTGGTCGTCTCCTACCCGGCGCATAGTCTGGGCGGGCGAGCGAAGGGGATGCCGGCCCATTACGAGAGCCAGTTTCAGCAACTGGTGGCCGATTCGCCGTGGACCTGGCAGAAGCTCGTATTTCAGACCGAGATCGTGTTTATCGTGGCTAAAAACCGGCTATAATCCCTGTTAAGGTCTGATGAAGTGTCGTGCGGAACTCCGAATGACGGTGCTTGCAGCAGATTTGGGCGAGAAGATTTCAGCCGGC
>DAOUDB010000163.1:0-2211 GCA_034431495.1 Thermoflexales bacterium | reverse complement strand
AAAGCGCAGCGCCGGAAAGGGAAACGGGTCTGGGTTGAACACGTGATGCAAGTCAACCGATCTTTCAGCGCGCCAAAGTTCAGGCAACTGATTCAGCCCCCACAGCAGACGCGGCATGCGCGTGCCGGGGGTGCGCGTCGGGTAAAGATGAACGACCTCGCCCGGCGCAATTTGCTGCAACAGGCGGATATCTTGCATCACTGCCTCACAATCGGCCATCGCAGAAGGCGGAATGGTGACGTGGTACAACGCGCGCATCACGACACCTCGCCCCGCGTCACCCGTGCGTTTTGTCCGCCAAACTGCCCGCGCCAGCCGTCCAGGCAGCCCAGCCCAATCGCGCGCGCATGCGCCATGTCGCGGCGCAATGCAGCAAGCGCAGTTGCATACAGGCTGTACGCCGTCCAGGCTGCAAACAGACCCCATCGCTTGCGTGGATAAAACTTGCGGATGTACAGAAAGCGGTTCCTTATTACATAATAAGTATGCAAGCGATGTCGGATGAGGGCTGAGCGATCAACGGCGTGGCGTACGACCGCCGAGCCATCCACGGCGCTGTGCCAGCCTTTTTGTCTTGCCCGTGCGCACAGGTCGGCGACTTCCCCACCGAAGAAGTAATCCTCGTCCAACAGCCCCACCGCGCGCAACACGTCGGCGTGGATCATCACACACGTGCCCGGCACATAATCCACCAGGCGCACCTCACCCGGCCGCAGCGCATCCAGCCTGTGAGATGCCAGATGCCGCGCGATGTCTTTGCCGCCGGCCGACAACACCCGCTGCGGATCGGCAGCATCCACCAGCACCGGCCCGACAATCCCGATCTCTGCGCGTTCGTTCAGGGTGTGCCAGAGCTGGCCGATGGCGTCTGCGCCGGCCTGCGCGTCGTTGTTCAGCAACAGCACCGCCTGGCAACCGGCATCCAGTGCCTGCCGCAGCGCCAGGTTGTTGCCGCCGGCGAAGCCGCGATTGACCGCGCTAAAGATGACCTGCACGCCGTCACCCGAAACGTCGGCCAGTGCGCGCGCATCTTCTGGCCGTGAGCCGTTATCTA
This sequence comes from Thermoflexales bacterium, assembly GCA_034431495.1. Lineage (GTDB taxonomy): Bacteria > Chloroflexota > Anaerolineae > J036 > Brachytrichaceae > Roseilinea. The sequence continues at coordinate 1,157 of DAOUDB010000163.1, read as the reverse complement.
CCACCCAGATGCGCTTGCCCGTCATATCCCACTGCCGGGCATTACGCAGGCAAGCCAGGGTGTCCCCGGCCTGGTTCCAGTTCAGGAGGATGATGCCCAGGGTCATGGTGAAGGGATCATTCAGCCGGCGGCGCAGCGATAGTAGCTCGACCCCCTGTCACACCGGCGCGGGTTAGCGGGCAGCTCATTCGTCGTTTGCTCGATGATTCGCCATCCCGCCTCTGCCAGCCAGCGGCCCAACGCTGCGTGCGTGAAGCGGCTGCCGTGCTTCCAGCCGGGCGCCGGCGTCACAAAGTAATCGGGATCGTCCGACTCCAATGTGACCACGCTCTGCACCACCAGATAGCCGCCGGCCAGCGGGCGCAGCGCGCGTAGAAAATCCCGGGGCCGACTCAGGTGATACAACCCGCCCGTGCATAGGATCACGTCGTAAGTGCGGGCTGTCTGAATGAATGCCCACACGTCGGCAATCTCGAAGCGCAGGCCGGTCATGTTGAGCAAGCGTGCCGCCGTCTGCGCGCGTTCTATCTCCAGAGCGTCCAGGTCAACACCGGTGATGCGCGCACCAGAGCACAGCGTCGCCAGCAGACAGGCATAGTAGCCGTCGGCGCAGAACAGGTCCAAACATTCAGGCGCCGCGCCCGGCATGTCGGCCAGGCAACGCTGCATGTATGCTTCGATCACCTGTTCTTTGGCGTGTTGATTGGCAACGTGGGCCGGCGGCGTCGGCTTCAGGAACTGGCGCAGCGAGAAGCGCTCGCCCTTCTCGACATAGCCGGGGTCCAGCCGGCGGCGCAACGGATTGAGCAAGGCGCGCAATTGATCCGCGCGGCGCGGGGGAAAGTGGGTTTGCAGGCCGAAGCGCGAGAAGTCGTGATACCATGGTTGCAGTGCGCGCACTTCGGCGTGAAGCGATGCCATCGCTACGCCATTTTATCACGCGCACAGCTACCAGTCATGCCTTGGGTTGATCTGGTCATCGTCAACTGGAACGGGTTACTTTATCTGCCGGCCTGCTTTCAAGCCTTGCGCGCCCAGACCATGACAGATTTTCAAGTCTGGCTGGTGGACAACGGCTCGACCGACGGCTCGGTGGACTGGGTACGCCAGCACGAACCGCAGGCGCGCCTGCTCGTCAATACACACAACCGGGGCTT
>DAOUDB010000162.1:0-38029 GCA_034431495.1 Thermoflexales bacterium | reverse complement strand
GCTATGCTTGACGAAGGCCGGCGCTGGTGAACCGAGGAGGCAACGTCATGGTGCTCGACAAGTTTTCGCTCGCCGGCCAGGTTGGCATCGTCACCGGCGGCGGGCAGGGTCTGGGGCAGGTGTACTGCCGCGCCTTCGCCGAGGCCGGCGCCGATGTGGTGGTGGCCGAGTTGAACGCCGAGACAGGCCGGCAGGTGGCGGCGGAGATCAGGGCGCTAGGCCGGCGCGCGTTGTTCACCCATACCGACGTGCGCGACCCGGCCAGCGTCAACGACATGGTGCGCCAGACCCTGGCCGAGTTTGGCCGGGTCGATTTTCTGATGAACAACGCCGGCATCACCAGGTGGGCCGCAGCCGAGACGGCCACGCTGGACGACTGGCACAACGTGCTGAACGTCAACCTGAACGGCGTGTTCTATTGCTGCCAGGCGGTGGCGAAGCCGATGATCGCGCAGCGCAAGGGCAACATCATCAACATCGCCTCGATGTCCGGCCTGATCGTCAATCGCCCGCAACCGCAGGCGTCGTACAACACATCCAAGGCAGCAGTGATCCATCTCACCCGCTCGCTGGCCTGTGAATGGGCGCCACACAACATCCGCGTCAACGCCATTGCGCCGGGCTATATGGGCACGCCGATGGCCCGGCCCTTCTTCGACGACCCTCAGTACGGCGGCGTGTGGATCGACATGATCCCGATGAAGCGCCCCGGCCGGCCGGAGGAGCTTGGCCCGCTGGCAGTGTTCCTGGCTTCCGAAGCGTCCAGCTATATCACCGGCAGCGTCATTGTCGTGGATGGCGGGTACTCGTGCTGGTAACTTCTGACTTTGGATTTGGATTGCATGAGCACTGGCAATTCCAAATCTAGAATCCAAAATCCAAACATGTTTCATTACACCATCGCGCTCTATCCCGGCGACGGCATCGGCATCGAAGTCACCGCCGAAGCCGTCAAGGTGCTGCGCGCCGCCGAGCGCCGCTTCGGTTTTCGTCTCGCCATGACCGAATTCACCTGGGGTCACCGCTACTGGCGCGCGACCGGCCAGGTAGCGCCCGACGACTACCTCGACACGCTCAAGACCTTCGATGCCATTTTTCTCGGCGCAGTCGGAGACCCCCAAAATCTGCCCGACCACATCACGCTGGTCCCGCTCATCAGGCTGCGCCAGGCGTTCGATCAGTACGTGTGTCTGCGGCCGGCGCAACTGTTGCCCGGCGTCAACACGCCGCTGGCAAACAAGCGTGCCGGCGATATAGACATACTGGTGGTGCGCGAGAACTCCGAGGGCGAGTACGTGGATGCCGGCGGCTTCTTCAAGCCGATGCAAAATGACGAGGTAGCGCTGCAAACCTCGATTCACACGCGCAAAGGTGTGGAGCGCATTCTGCGCTTCTCGTTCGAACAGGCGCGCAAGCGCCGCAGACACCTGACCCTGGCTACCAAGTCCAACGCCTTTAAGTACGGCATGGTGATGTGGGATCGCGTGCTGGCGCAGGTCGCGTCCGATTATCCCGACGTGCAGTGCGACAAGTGCCACATCGACGCGCTGTGCATGAACTTCGTGCGCTGGCCAGAGTTCTACGATGTGGTGGTGGGATCGAACCTGTTTGGCGACATCCTGAGCGATCTGGGCGGGGCGATCGTGGGCAGCCTGGGGCTTGCGCCCAGCGCCAACATCAACCCGGAGCGCGCGTATCCATCGCTGTTCGAGCCGGTGCATGGCAGCGCGCCCGACATCGCCGGCAAAGGGATTGCCAACCCCATTGCTGCTATTCGCAGCGCGGCGATGATGCTGGACTGGCTGGGCCAGCCGGCTGCCGCGCACGCTATCGAGGCGGCGGTGGTGGCGAACCTGGCCGAGGGCCGGGTGCGCACGCCAGACCTGGCCGGGCGCAACACCACCGTCGAAGTAGGGGATGACATCGCCCAACGCCTGTAGGGCAAGACGCCGGGCTTACCCATCGCTGCGCGCGGATTGCCCCTCACGGAAAATGCGCCTGTTGTGATGGGGCGGGCATGATGGATGCTAGAATCCGGCGCGATTCACACGAACCCTGAACCCAGCGAGGAGCATCAACCCGTGACCGATTACCTCACCCGTGGCGATCTGGCAAGCGTCGATCCCGAAGTGGCCGAACTGATCCGGCACGAACACGCCCGCCAGTTTGCCAAACTCATCATGATCCCCAGCGAGTCCAGCGCGCCGGCTGCCGTGCGCGAGGCCGAAGGATCGGTGCTGCAAAATCTGTATGCCGAAGGCTACCCGCACGCCGACATGCATGGCCTGTCCGAAGCCGAGATTCTGGACTATGACCTGCAACTGGCGTTCTATCGCCGCTACGCCGACCGGCGCTATTACAAGGGCGTCGAGTATTGCAACCTGATCGAAGAGTTGTGCAAGCGGCGCGGCGCCGAGGCCATTTGCCCGCCCGGCCTGTCGCCCGATCAGCTCTATCTGAACGTGCAGCCGTTGGCCGGCGCGGTCGCCAACACTGCTGTCTACGAGGCGCTGGTCAACGAGGGCGATACGGTGATGGGATTGAACCTCCTGCACGGCGGCCATCTGTCGCATGGCAGCCCGGTCAACCACAGCGGCAAGCACCATCGCATGGTCTTCTACGAAGTGGACGAGAAGACCGAATTGCTCGACTACGACCGCATCCGCGAGATCGCACTGCGTGAAAAGCCGAAGATGATCATCGCCGGCTACACCTCCTATCCTTGGGCGCCGGACTTCCACAAATTCCGCCAGATTGCCGACGAATGCGGCGCGTATCTGATGGCCGACATCTCGCACGTGGCCGGCCTGGCTATCACCGGCGTGTATCCCAACCCCGTCGGCGTCGCGCATGTCACCACCTTTACCACGCACAAGACACTGCTTGGCCCGCGCGGCGCAGTCATTGTCACCACCGACCCCGAACTGGCGCGCAAGATCGACCGCGCCGTGTTCCCCGGCGAGCAGGGCGGCCCGCACATGAACAAAATCGCCGGCATTGCCGTTGCGTTCAAGCTGGCGCGCAGCGAGTCGTTCCGCCGGCTGCAACAACAGATCGTGGCGAATGCGATGGCGCTGGCGCAGGGCTTCGCCGACAACGGCTTGCGCGTTGTGCACGGCGGCACCGACACGCACATGGCGCTGATCGATTGCAGAACTGCCGCGCCCAAGCTGAATGGGGTGGCGCTGATGGGCGACGCTGCCGCGCGCATCCTCGACCTGGCCAATATCGTGTGCAACCGCAACACCATCCCCGGCGATCGTGACGCCACCCGGCCCAGCGCGCTGCGCTTTGGCACACCGTGGGTCACCCAGCGCGGCTTGAACGAAAACGACATGCGCGAGATCGCCGCTGTTGTGGCGCAGATTCTGAAGACGGCGAAGCCGTTCACGCTGACCAGCGCGCGCGCCACCACGTACCGCGCCAAAGTCGATTTTGATGCCCTGCTCGACGGCGCGGCGCGCATCAGCCGGCTGTGTGAGAAAGCCGGCGTGGATGTGGATACACCGCGCGACGACTATCCGCATGCGTGGACCAGCGTCGTGCCGGTTGAGCCGCTGCCACCTTCTGGACTGCGCGCGCTGGAGATCAGCGGCGAGCACGCCCGCGCGTTTCTGCAACTGGCGCTCACCAGCGATGTGAGCGCGCTGGCGGTCGAAGAGACGCAGCCGGCCTGGGTGTTGGAGCGCGATGGCAGCCCGATGTCGCCGGCCATTGTCTTGAACGCCGGCGCGGCCTATCGCCTGGCTGTTCCGGCAGACAAGATCGAGCGTGTGGCGCGCTGGCTGCGCGCGTTGTCCGATGGCTATGTGCAGTTCGACGAGCATGATGTGTATGCCAAGCTGCCCGGGCCGGTCATTGTCAAAGTGACCAGCGCCGCCGGCTTCGATGCGCGCCAACTCCCCACTGATCTGGGCGCCGCCAACGTCGCCGCGCACAAGCCCTATTTCATCGGCAAACAACAGAGCGCAGAACACACAGCACAAACAACAGACAACACACCACAGATGACAGAGCAGAGCGGGGCGCTGCGCCGCACGGCGTTGTATGAGACGCACAAGGCAATGGGCGCGCGTATGGTCCCGTTTGGTGGGTGGGACATGCCGGTGTGGTACACCTCGGCCAGCGAAGAGCATCAGGCTGTGCGCAAGACGGCCGGCCTGTTCGATGTCAGCCACATGGGCGTGCTCGACGCGCGCGGGCCAAATGCCGCTGCTTTCCTTGATGCGGTCTCCACCAACGATGTGCTTGATCTAAAAGTGGGCGGCTCGCAGTATTCGTATCTGCTCGACACCGCCGGCAATGTGATCGACGACATCATGATCTATCGCATCGCGCCGGAGCGCTACCTGATCGTGGTCAACGCCGCCAACAACGACAAGGACTGGGCCTGGTTGACAGCCGTCAACGCAGGCCGCGCGACAATCGACCCCGCCAACCCCACCGCGCGCGCACCGTCCTGCGAGTTGCGCGACTTGCGCGACCCGGCCAGCGGCGAAGACCGGCGCGTAGATTTCGCCCTGCAGGGGCCGGCTTCATTGCCCACCTTGTTGGCATTGCTCGATGGGGACGAAGCGCGCCACGCGCTGCGCGCGCTGCCGCGCACCGGCGTGATGCGGGCCACGCTGGCCGGCCTGGATGTGTTTATCTCGCGCACCGGCTACACCGGCGAATCAGTCGCCTACGAAACCTTTGTCCATCCCGAACGCTCGGTTGCGTTGTGGCAAGCCATCTTGAAAGCAGGCGAACCGTTTGGTGTCAAGCCGGCCGGTTTGGCGGCGCGCGATAGCACGCGCACCGAAGCCGGCTTGCCGCTGTATGGCCACGAGCTGGCCGGCCCGCTCAATCTGGCCCCCTTCCACATCGGCTTTGGTGGTTACGTGAAAGCCTACAAGCCATTCTTCATCGGCAAGCATGCCTATTACCAGCGCGCCGCGCAAGCCAATACCAGACTGTCGCGCTTCCGCATGAACGAGAAGGGCGTGCGTCCACCGAAACAAGGCGATCCCGTCGTGGATGCGCGCGGGCGTGTGATCGGCACAGTCACCTCATGCGCGTTGGATACCGAAGGCTATCTGTTGGGCATGGCCATGCTTGACGCCGCGCTAAATGCCAAAGAGGGCATGGCGATCGGCGTGCTGGCGCTGCCCGAGCGCCCGCCTGTGCCCCTGACGCCCCATGCGCCGTTGGGCAGCCGCACGCTTGTGCCAGAGCCGGCCACCGTGTTGACGCGCTTCCCGAAGAAGGCGAAGTAGCAAGATTGGCCCCGCGCCCCCGGCCCCCTCTCCCGCTATGGGAGCGGGGAGTCTTGGGCGCGCGTCACAAGGCCGGTCTGCGCCGCCTTGCCTGGCGTGGTGGGCGGATTCCTCCGTATCATCGCCGCGCGAGTGGCACGAAGGCCAGCCACACGCCGGGGCATGTTACCGAGCCGAAGTTAGTTGCGCTCTGGCCGCTCGACTCGCGCGCCCGAATGATGTAGGCGTAGGTCTTTCCCGCGCCGGCCGCATTGCGCGGGCCACAGGCAACCCGGAAGCCCGGCCCGTACATATCGCCTGGGATAAACATGCTTGTCTGAAAGAAGCCGCTGTGATATGCCCGCAGCCGGCCATCGATGCTGACGGTCATGCTGAGCACGTAATTCGAATTGCCGGCCGATACTTGCAGATAACTCCAGGTGATGTAGCACGTGTTTTCACTGCCGATCGGTTGAAAGCAGGTCGGCGATGGGTTGTCGATGAAAGAGATTGCGGGAGCTTGCGGCTCGGCGAGTTCCTTCTCGCGCCGCGCGCCAAAGAGATCCTCGACCACGGCTGCGATATCCCACCCGGCTGCTCGCGCAACCAGCGCCCCGCCTGCCACGCTCACACATAGCGCCAGCCCGGCAATCCACGCTGTAGAGCGCCATTGATCACGCATGGGGGCCTCCTACTATGGCGTGTAGGCCGGGCAATACACGGTGCCGTAGTTGGCGGAGCTGAGGCCGGCAGAGTCGCGCGCCCGAATGGTGTACGCATAGGCATTGCCGAGTTGCGGGTTGCCGCCGGCCCCCAGACTGCCACACGGCACGCGAAACCCCTGTCCCAGCATGTTGTATGGGATGTACATGGAGGTTTGGAAGAACCCGTTGACATTCGCCACTGTGCCATACGAGTTCAGCGCCACTGTCATGGTGATCATGTAGTTCGGCGCCGCGCTCACCGAAAGGTAGTACCAGTTGATGTAGCAGATGTTTTGATTCGGATTTGGTTGATAGCAGGTTGCGCTGGGTGAGTCAATAAAGCCGATGGCCGGCGCATTCGGCGCTGCCTTGTCTGGCGAGCCGGCCGGCGAATCAACAGTGATCTCGCGCACGCTCTCGCCCTGGTATTCGCGGTTCAACACGCCGGGCAGGGTAACCTGGCCGGTTGCAATCTCGACGGCGATCAGGGTCGCCGCTGCCATACACATTCCCAAAACGACTTTCCCGATGCGCATATACACCTCCAGAACATCTCGACACAGATTGCTCTATCTTACTCCCTCGATATGAGGATTGCCCGTGCGCCGCGCGGCGCCGCGAATACGCTCCTAGTCATGTTTTGGGGGCAGTTGCTGTGTGTTGGGCACTGGCCGGTGTCAGTCGGCTACAATTGGTTTCACGCTTCTGAGAGTGTTGGGTGATACCGAGGTATGAGCGACGAACCGGGTAGCTGTCCTGTGAGGACGCTGAGTGATTTGCTGGAGATCATGTTGCCGCGCGGCGACATGGCCGGGCTGGAGCTGGTCTCACGCGCTTACCGGGTGGCCGAAGCCGCGCACGCGCCGCAGAAGCGCTCCACCGGCGATCCCTACATCACGCATCCACTGGCTGTGGCCGGCATCCTCGCCTGCCACAATCTCGACGCGCCCACCATCGCCGCCGCTCTGTTGCACGACGTGGTCGAAGACACCCCGGTGGCGCTGGATGACATCCGCGAGCAGTTCGGTGACGAGATCGCCAACATGGTTGATGCGGTCACCAAGCTCAGCCAGCGCGAGGGCATCAAGAAGGAGTTCGAGGCCCAGCCTGTGGCAGCCGGCGAGGGGAATAGCGCGCGCGCGCCGGCCGGCGGGACAGAGTCGGAGACGATGCGCTATCGCACCGACCGCGAGGCCGAGTCGATCCGCAAGATGATGCTGGGCATGGTCAACGATGTGCGCGCCGTGCTGATCAAGCTAGCCGACCGACTGCACAACATGAGCACGCTGGACGCGCTCTCGCCAGAGCGCCAGCGCAAGATCGCCCGCGAGACATTGGAGATTTACGCCCCGCTGGCCAACCGGCTGGGCATCTGGGAGTGGAAGCAGCAGCTCGAGGATCTGGGCTTTCGCTACGCCGAGCCGGACGTGTACGCCTCGATCAGCGAGAAACTGGAAGCCGGCGCGCACGAGCGCGAGGCGACTGTGGCCGGGTTCATCGACAAGCTGCGCCACGCGCTGGCCGAAATCGGCATCGAGAACGTGGAGATCACGGGCCGGGTGAAGCAGATCTACAGCATCTGGCGCAAGATGCAGAGCAAGAACCGCTCGTTCGATCAGATCAGCGATCTGCATGCGATTCGCGTCATCATCGAAGACGGGTCGGATGTGGACGCGCCGGCGAGCGACCATGCGAACGCCCCTGCGCAATTGCCGGCGGGGCCGGCGCTGTCTGCGCCGCTGAACGGCAGCGGCCGGGCGATGGATCGTTTCACCGATCCGGCCGTGCAACTGTGCTATGTAGTGATGGGCGTGGTGCACCGGCTGTGGCGCCCTATTCCCGGCGAGATCGACGACTACATCGCCATGCCGAAGGACAATCACTACCAGAGCCTGCACACGGCGGTGATTGCCGACGACGGCAAGACGCTGGAGGTGCAGATTCGCACCCGCTCGATGCACAAGGCGGCCGAGTTTGGCGTGGCGGCGCATTGGCTGTACAAAGAGTCGGCCATGCTGAATGAGGATTATCAGCGCCGGCTGGACACGCTGCGCGACGCCATTCGCTCGATCAGCAGCGCCGAGGAAGACGCCACATCCTTCGTCGATGCGCTCAAGGCCGATCACTTCAAGGACACAGTTTTCTGCTTTACGCCGAAGGGCAAGCTGATCGAGTTGCCGGCCGGCTCGACCGTGCTCGACTTTGCCTATCGCATTCATACCGACATCGGCAACCACTGCCGGGGCGGTCGGGTGAATGGCGTGTTCGAGCCGCTGACTTACAAGCTCAAGAACGGCGACCAGGTCGAGGTCATCACCCGCCCGAATGCCACGCCCAGCCGCGACTGGCTTGAGGGCGATGACTATGTGGTGACGGCCAACGCGCGAACCAAAATCCGCCAGTGGTTCCGCAAGCAGGATCGCGAGCAAAACATTTCGGCGGGCCGGGACCGCATCGAGCGCGAGATGAAGCGACTGGCAGTGGCCGGCTGGATGACGCTGGACGACGTCTATGAGCTGTTCATGGTGGAGAAAGCCCAGAAGGACAAGGTCGATGACTTTCTGGAGAGGGTCGGCTATGGCCAGATTTCGCTTGCCAGCGTTTCGGCCCGCATTCTGGAAGAAGAACGCCGGCGGGAGAAAGAGCGTCAGGAGGGGCTGTATGGCTTCGTCGCCCCGTTGCTGCGGCCGCAGCCGGTGCCGGATAAGGGCGGCTGGTCGATCACGGGCGTTCACGGCATTTACGGCGCGCCGGCCCCTTGCTGCAATCCTCTGCCAGGAGACCCGGTCATCGGCTACGTCACGCGCGGGCAGGGCGTGAAGGTGCATCACCGGGATTGCAAGAACATCATGAACGCCGAGCCAGAGCGCTTGATCGCCCTCACCTATGTTGGCAAGTCGCAAGATGCCTACCCGGTGCAGTTCCTGGTCACCGCTGCTGAACGGCAGGGCCTGCTGCACGATCTGACCGGCGTGTTGGCGTCGCTGCGCATCAATATCATCGACTGCCGCATCGTGCGCCGCGATCTGAAACTTGGTGAGTCGACCGTGTGGATCAAAGTGGAACTGACCCACACCGACGCGGTGGCCACCACGATGAACAAGCTGAGCCAGGTGCGCAATGTGTTCGATGTGAAGCGTGTTCTGAACGCCCGCCAGAAGTGAAGACGACGCAAGACGAACGACCGATGATGAGCGACCGAGGATGGATGGCCGAGCCGGCTGACTATCGGTTCTTCGATCTGGCCGGCAGCCATGCCGAGCTGGGTCATCTTCTGGGTCTCAGCGATCCCCCCTTTGTGATGCAGCCCTGGTGGGCGCCGATGGCTGCATTGCCTTTCACGCGCGAGTGCGCGGCGGTGGTGCGCGACCTGCACCCGCCGCTCATGGAAGAGTTCCACGCATACGCCGCCGCCCAGCGCATGGATGCCGACGCGCTGTGGCAGCAATGTTGCCGCGTCGATCTCAAGGCCCGCTTTCGTCTTGGCCCGGAAGGCTGTTCTTCGTTTGCCTGGCATGGGCATGGGCGGGCTGTGGTGGGTCGCAACTATGACTACTGGCCAATGCAGGCGCGCCGGCAGCGCATTCGATTTCAGCCCGCGCCCGGCGGTGTGAACGCCTCGCATGGCGCGCGTGGCGGCGCGCCGTGCGGTCGCTATGACGGGTTCAATCAAGCCGGCCTGTTTGTCTCGCTGCACGTCGTGATGACCGACACGCCCACTGACATCCGCCCCGGCGCGCCGTTTCATCTGGTGGGCCGGCTGGCGCTGGAGCTGTGCCAGACCGCGCGCCAAGCCGCCGACCTGCTGACGCGCATCCCGCATTTAAGTTCCTTAAATTACCTGCTCGCAGACCCGCGCGAGGCGTTTGTGGTGGAAGCTGACCCGCGACGGGTTCGCGTGCGCAGCGAAGCGCCACATGGCGCGCTGGCTGCCACCAATCATTTCCAGCATCCCGACATGCGCCCGTTGCAGGGCCGGCGCGTCACGCGCAACTCGGCCTGCCGCGCCGGGTTTCTGTCCATCCAGCCGGCGCGCTGGTTGGACGATGCCGGCAGCGTAGACGAGATGCTTGATCTCGCGCAAATGATGATGGCAGATCGCAGCGCGCCGGTGTGCGGCGTGGGCGGCGCGCTGACCACGTTGTGGTCGTGGGTGGGCGAATTGTCCACGCGCCGCGCGCGCTATGCCGCCGGCGCGCCACATATCACGCCCTTTGTCGAGCTTGCCTTGTAGCGCGCCGGCGGTCGGCGATGCGGTCTCCCCGTCGCTTATGGGATCGGGGTAGGGGTGGCTGTGGGCGTTTCGCCCGGCGCTTCGCCCGGCGCCTCGCCCGGCGTTGCTGTCGGTGTTGGTGGGGACACCAGGAAGTCCTGTCGCCCGCGCGTCACAAACGACTCGACAGTGAAATTGCTCACCCGCACAATATAGGGCGATTCAGATGAGCTGACGGCATAGGTGTTATCGGATGCGTCTTGCGCGCCGATGCGCAGCACGATCGGCTTCGGGCTGGCGTTCTCTTGCTTCAACGTGACGGTGATGGTCGCAGCCGGCGCATCCAGCCCATATTCTGGCCTGGCCGTTTTGCCGAGCGGGCGCGCCATGTTCAGAAAAGACAGGCGTGAGAGTAGCTCGGTCACTTTGGCGGCATCCAGCGTCTCGCCGGCGCTCAGGCCTTTCATCGTCCACGCGCCAGAGGCGTCTTTCTCGAACTCGAACAAGCCGTTCGCGTTGGATAGCGTGAGCGTGTTGACCTGATCCTGCGCCACCTGCAGGTAGGTGGTGTTGATCCAGCTTGTCGCTTCTACGCCGGCATCGAAGCTGCTCAGCCCATCGGCCAGGTACACCTCATCGCTTCCGTCCACGCGGACATATGTGGCGCTGCCGCCCGCCGATGCGCCCATCCACACCGTTTGCGTCGCGCCGCCGGCGCGGGTGATCTCGATGCGTCGGACGTAGTTGCCGGCAGACACTTGCAGGCGCTCGTGGCTGGCCGGCGTGCGCGCGATCAGCCGGCTGGTGCGCACCCCAATCAACTTATCCAGGAACGGCGTGATGCGCCCGGCGTCGGCGGGAAAGTCATCGTACTGGGGAAGTGTCCAGCTCTCTGCCTGTCGGGCCAGTTCGATGCGCTTGCCCTCTTTGTCCTGAATGACCAGGCGCGTGATGTCGGCGGTTTGTGTGTCGCCCAGCAGCGGGCCGGCGCCGGCGCTCGAGCTGGGCGCGCGCAGGGTCGTGATCAGCAAAATCAGCATCACTTGCGCGATCAGCGCAAGGGTCAAAATCAAATTGCGTCGGCTCATGGTGTGTGCTCGGATGACAAATGGCAGATCACAGATGACAGACGACAGATTGCGGATGACAGACAATCATGCGGCGCACGATCATCAATATGCCTGATGCCTCTCTCGTCACTCGACAAGCTCCATCGGTGTTTCGTTGCGCTGGCGCGCGCGCCAGACAATCCCCAGGCCGGCCAGCGCGAGCAATGCCACCACATAGTTGCCCACTTCCCAGCCGGTGCGCTGGGTTTCACTGAGGGGTTGCAATAGCCGGCTGGCTGTGCCGCGCGCGCGAATGGTCAACAGATCAAGGTCTTCCACCGACCAGTCCACCGTGTTTTGCGCGAATTGCAGGTTGTTCAGATAGCGCTCTGGACTCAGGCGCGAAGAGAGTTGCAAGATCAGATCGTTGACAAACTCGTTGCTGCCGATCACGACCAGGCGGGCCGTTTCGGGGGAGGTTTCGAGCGTGCTGGATGGGCGCACCGGCTGTGGCGTCGGTGTGGCTGCTGAATCAGGCGATGCGGCAGCATCGGGCGAGGCAGCCGGTGTGGCTTGCGGCGTCAGCAGTGGCGACGGCTTGCCCTTGTAGAAACTTTCGAAGACGCCTTGAATGGCGACGGCGATGGTGAAAGGCCGGCGCTCACCTTCGACTGCAAAGCCGTAATCGGGATGCGCTGTGAAATTCGGCTGAATATTCGGATCGGTGCGCAGCCAGGCCTGGTCGGTAGAGCGCAACAAAGCCGACACCTTGCGCCCGCTGTTCTTGGCCGGGTCGATCTCGATGGGCGAAGCCCATTGCAAAGTGACAGCCGGCAGTTGCGCCACGATTGGGTTTGTCCGATCCATGCTGTTGGCGCGCACATCCACAAAGAACGGGTAAGGCACGGCCTGGATTTCGCGCACCAGCAGGCCGTTCACGTCGCGCGTTACCTCGCTGGGGAAAGGCTCGTTTTGTGGATCCATCACCAGGCCGTTGGTGATCGTTATGCCGTAGTGCTGCAACAATGGATCGATGCCGTTCTCGGCCGGCATCAACATCGGCCCGCTGAAACCTTGCGTTTGCAAGACATACTTGCCGGCTGTCGCCACGATCGAGCCGCCGCGCATCAAGTATTGATCGATGGCGTAGCGTTCGTTCTCGCTCAGGTTGCGCGGCCCGATCAACACCAATACGTCAATGTCCGGGGGCACCTGGCCGGAAGTGAGATCGACAGTGCGCACGGTGTACTCGCGGCGCAGTTGTTCCGAGATCAACTGCGTGGCCGGCTGGACGGGTTGCCCGAACGGATCGGGCGTGGGGGCCGGCGTCCACAGGCCCACCACTTTCAGGAAGCCGCCGGCCGAGCGCTTGAGGGCCGACTCGATGGCCGTGCGCACGCTGTTTTCATTGAAGTCGCCGGCGGGAAACAGCGGTTGTGTCTGGCCGTCCAGGGTCAGCAGCATGTTGAGATAGAACGACTCGCTGGAGAAGAACGAGACCGGCGTGGGTTGCACCTGATAGCGTGTCTGCAACGCCGAACGCGTCAGCGAGCTGTTCGGCGCGTCGGGATCGATGACCTGGTAAGTAAACTTGCCGCCAGAGCGGGCTTGCAGGTCGGCTGCTACTTTCTCGATGACGGCGGGAGCTTCGGCGTACACCGCCGGCAGCGTGTTCGGCGTCACGATCACCATCAAGCTGGCCGGCTCTTTCAGGGCTGCGAACACTGTGTCGATGCTCTGAAAGCCGAATGCCACCTTCTTGACTGCGCGGGTCAGGTCATATTCCAGGTTGCGCAATCGCACATCGACGCTGCCATCGCGCCGGCCTTCGACTTCGATCAGATCGCGGAAACTCAGCACGGTGTTCTGGTCGCCATAGCGCACCAAAATGTCGAAGTAGGCGTTGATCACCGACGCCTCGTAGCGCCCCGATACTTGCAGGGGTGTCGGTTGGATGCCATACACGCGCCCGGCCTCGGCTTCAAGTTCGGGGTCGCGGGCCGGGTCAACCACTTCTGCGATCACGCGCCCGTTGCCGGCGATGCGATATTCGGTGAGCAGATCTCGGATGCGCGGAATGAGCGGCGCGAGCAGCGGGTGTGTTTTCTCGCTCAGATACGCGCGGATGAGCAAAGGCTCTTGCAATGTGCCGAGCAAGTCGCGCGTGGTTTGTGACAGGCTGAACTCCTGTTGCTCGGTCAGATCGAGGCGCAGGGTTTGCAGCGGGGCAACCCAAATGTTGAGCGCGATCAGGTTAGCGGCGACCAGCGCGCCGGTCAGGCTCATGTTGCGTCGATAGGTGGCAGCGCGCGGGCCGGCGCTCCAGCGTTTGCGGTCCAGCGAGAGCGTGGTCAAGGTGAGGAACAGGGCTGTCAGCGCGCCATAGTAGATCAGGTCGCGCAGGTCGATCACGCCGCGCTCGATGCTTTCGAAGCGACTGCCGGTGCCGATGCTGCGCAGGATTTCGGCGACGTTGCCGCCCACAAAATCGGTCACGCCGCCTGATCCGAGCAGGTACAACACGCCGCCGATCAGGGCAGTCACGATGAGGGCCACAACCTGGTTATCGGTGCGTGAGGAAGAGAACAGCCCAATCGCGGTGTAGGCCGCAGCCAGCAAAAGCGCGGCCAGATAGCCGCCGATGACCGGCCCCCAGTCCAGGTTTCCCAGCATGGAAACGCTGATAGCCAGCGGCAGCGTAAGTGCGAGCGCCACCGTCACGAGCGCCAGAACGGCCAGGAATTTGCCCAGCACCAGCCGGCTCAGTTGCGCCGGCAGCGTGAGCAACAGTTCCAGCGTGCCTGAGCGCTGTTCTTCGCTCCATTGGCGCATGGTCAGTGTTGCCACCAGAAAAATCAGCAACACCGGCATCCAGCGGAACAGCGGTCGCATGTCTGCGATGCCGCGCGCGAAGAAAGCGTCCACCCAGAAAAAGGCGAACAGGCTGGCGGCCAGAAAAGCGCCGATGAAGATCAGCGCCATCGGCGAGCCGAAATAGATGCTGAGTTCCTTGCGAGTGATCGCCAGAATTGTCTTCATAGTCGCGTTGCTCCGTTGCGTGGAGATGCTGGCAGATAAGCCGGCAACCATGCCGGCAACCATGCCGGCATCCATGCCGGCGTGTTCAGGCGCTGTGGGTGGCCAGCTCGTTGAACACACTTTCGAGCGTGCGCGCGTCTGGGCGCAGCTCGCGCAGCGGCCAGTTCATCGTGCGCGCAGCCTCGAACACCAGTGGGCACAGGTCGGCGTTGTCGCCTCCATGCACACGGTATGTCACGCGCCGGCTGTCGCCATCCAACAATTCGACCTGCCGCACGCCTTTCAGTCCGCGCAGCGCCTCGGCCACACCATTGACCGGATGTTGCAGCACCACAATCGCGTTGTGAGTGGTTCCCAGTTCAGACAGGCGGGCATCGGCGCGAATCTGGCCGTTCATCAGGATGATGACGCGATCGCACACCGCCTCTACTTCGGACAAGATGTGGCTGGAGAACAAAATGGTGCTGTGCTGTGAAAGCCGCCGGATCAGGTGGCGAATTTCGACAATCTGCGTCGGGTCCAGGCCAACGGTTGGCTCGTCCAGAATCAGCAGGCGCGGTTGATGCAAGATGGCCTGGGCCAGCCCCACACGCTGGCGCAGACCTTTGCTCAAGGCGCCGATGGGACGTGTCAGGTAATCGCCCAGGGCAGTGGCGCGCACGGCGGCTGAGATGCGGGCCGGCTGTTGATCGGGCGAAATGTTGCGCAGGTCGGCCATCATGCGCAGATAGGTTTGCGCGCTCAGTTCAGGGTAGAGCGGGGCGTTCTCCGGCAGATAGCCAATGCGGGCCTGCGCTTCGCGGGTTTGAGTCAACACATCGAAGCCGTCGATGCTGGCTTCGCCGTCATCGGGTTGCAGATAGCCGGTGAGGATTTTGATCAGCGTGGTTTTGCCGGCGCCGTTGGGGCCGAGCAATCCGACGATTTCGCCGGCTGCCACATCAAAGCTCACACCACGCAGCGCCTGCACATCTCCATACGCCTTTGTGACTTCCTTGACATGGATCATGTTGTCTCCTTGTGCGTGAGCGTCAATGCTGCGTCAATGCGTCAAAACAAGGCAGATTCATAATCCGCCAATGTTAGAAAATCATGAGAGCCGGGCGCCCAATCTGCCCAGCAACGTGTTGTGAGGTCTTAACCTGTTGTGCCCGGTCTGGGCCGGCTGGGGAACTGCGCATAGCCGCGCAGATCGATGACGCTGCCGGCGCGCGCCCAGGCGAACCCCATTTCGGCCGGCAACTGGCCGGCCTGCGCACAGGCCTGTAGCGCCGCGCCAAGTTCGGCCACACAGGTCAAGCGGCCGTCGGCGCTGTCGATCTCATGAATGTGCGCGGCAGGGAAGGGTGTGATGGGTGCGCTCTCTTGTGCGCCGTTGACGCACAGAGTATGCGCGCGCGCCGTCTCGATCCCACAGGTCACCGGCGCGCCGTGCTCGATGGCATTCAGCATGGCTTCCAGTTTGCCGCGCACGCCGTTGTCGGGGATGCCGTAGTCGATTTGCGCGCCGTCATCTGTTTGCGCAATCAGGCGCTCGCTCAGGCCGTCCATGTGAATCACGCCGCGCTCGAAGCCGGCGCGCAGCACCGGCCCAACCCGCTCGCTCACTGCGTGCGAAGCGTAGAACAGGATTTCCGCGCCGCCCTCGACAATGACGCGCAGCGCGGCTGTGTCGTAGTTCTCAATCGCATTGGCGCGATACAACTCGGCTTGAATGCTGACGGGCGTTGCGCTGCGGTCGAGCTGCGCGCCAAGCAAGAAAAGCATGTTGTGCAGATAGTGCGCGACAGCGTTGTTCACCGGGCTGTCGAGCACCCACGCGCCGCCGGCGGTTTTCTGTTTGCCGGCCCAGGTGTTGCGCGCGTAGTAGGCGTGGCTGCGTGGCCACAACGCCAGCGTGTTCAGGCGCTGTGGCCGGCCAAAGCGGCCGGCCATGATGTCGCGCTTCAGGGTGAGAATGGCCGGCTCGAAGCTCCACTGGTAGCCGATGCCGACCTGCTTGCCGGCCTTGTCTCGCGTTGCGATCATGGCGTCGGCTTCCTGCACCGTTGCGGCCAGCGGCTTTTCGCACAGCACATGGCTGCCGTGTTGCAGCCCCAGGCAGGTCTGTGGCGCGTGCTCATGGATCGGCGCCGACACAATCAACAGGTCGGCGCTGTGATCGCGATAGAAATCGGCAAGCGTGTTGTAGATGGGCGCGCCGCGCGCGCGCAAATCGGCCAGCCGCGCACAGCGTTCGGGTTGCGGGTCGATGCCGCCGGCCAGTGTGATCCGGCCGGCGTAGCGTGGGTTCAGCAGTTCGTCGAGATATTCTTGCCCGTATCCGCCCAGGCCGGACAGGGCAACGGTGATGGGGTGGGAGGGTGTCATGGTTTTTAAGGTGTCAAAGTGTTGAAATGTCAGGTGTCAGGGTGTCGAGGTGTCAGGTGTCAAAGTGTCGGGTGTCCCTGTGTCTGCGCTGTGTGATATCGCGTCCACAAACTGGCGCAACGGCTCGAAGTGAGATCCCTGCCAGTACACCTGCCCGCAGGCAGCGCACTGGTGAAAGTCGTCGTAGTACAGGCGGGTGAGCGGTTCCAGCCGGTCGAGCACATCGGCTTTGGCGACAGGGTGCAACAAGCCGTTGCAGCGCATACAGCGTGTGTAGGGCTTGATCTGCCGGCGCAGATCGAATCGACGCGCCACCTCGATAGCTTGCCGGCGCGCTTCATCTTCGCGCACGTAATAGCCATGCGTCACGCGGCTTCTTTTCAACACGCCCCGATCGCGGGTGAGCAGGATGCGTCGCTCCTCGCGCGAGAGGCGCGCCAGTTCGGCATCGTCATAGTCGTTGCGGTACAGCGTGTCGAAGCCGAGCAGGCGCAGCAGGCCGGCCAGCTTGCCCAGATGAACATCCAGCACGAAGCGCGTTTCACGCAGCGGCGCGGGGCGCAGGTGCAGCACCGGCGTGATGTCGAACGACTCGAACATCGGATACACGCTCACCTGGTCGCCGTCCTGCGGTGTGTAGTCGAAATCAACCGACCGCCCATTGACCAGGATCAGATCGACTTCGGTATGCGGCACATTGCATGATTCGATCACATCCTTGATGGTTGTGCCGGCTGCGCAGGGCAGGCCAAACGCCACCTGGCGTCGCTTTGGCGTCAGGAAGTCGTTTAACTCGGCGTAGAAGCGCATACGCAGATGTGGCATGTCCGCCGCAGATTATCACGCCCTGCTCACATGAAGCAAGCCGTACAATCGGCCGGCATGAGTGTCGGCAGTCTGAATGAAACATGGGATTTCGTAGTGATCGGATCGGGGTTTGGCGGTAGTGTCTCGGCGTTGCGGCTGGCCGAGAAGGGCTACCGCGTGTTGGTGCTGGAGCGTGGCAAGCGGTTTCAGGATGCTGATTTCGCGCGCAGCAACTGGGAAGTTCACAGATATCTATGGCTGCCGGCGGCACGCTGCTTTGGCATTTTGCAAATCAGCCTGTTGAACGGCGTGATGATTCTGCACGGCAGCGGGGTGGGGGGCGGCAGCCTGGGCTATGCCAATGTGCTGATGACGCCGGATGACGCCTTGTTTGACGCGCCCGGCTGGCGTGACCTGGCCGACTGGCGCGCCATCCTCAAACCGCATTACGAGACCGCCCGGCGCATGCTGGGTGTGGCGACCTATCCGGGCTGGACGCCGGCCGATCGGGTGATGCAGCGCGTGGCGGATGAGATGGGGCGTCCTGATCTGCTTGCGCCGACAGATGTGGGTGTGTTCTTTGGGGATCCCAACCTTGACGCCCCCGATCCGTATTTCGGTGGTGACGGCCCGGCCCGGCGCGGTTGCCGGGAATGTGGCGGCTGCATGGTGGGCTGTCGCTACAACGCCAAAAACACGTTGGTGAAAAACTATCTCTACCTGGCCGAACGGTTAGGCGCGCAAATTGTGCCGGAAGCAGAAGTGGCGGACATTCGCCCGCTGCCGGCCGGCCAGCCTGACGGCGCGCGCTACGAGGTGGCGTATCGCTCGTCCATGCACTGGCCGGCCATGCGTTGCGCGCTGCGCGCGCGCAGTGTGGTGGTATCGGCCGGTGTGCTGGGCACGCTGCGCCTGTTGTTGCGCTGCCGCGATGTGACGCGCACACTGCCGCATCTGTCGCCGCGCCTGGGTGACAACGTGCGCACGAACAGCGAAG
Organism: Thermoflexales bacterium; assembly: GCA_034431495.1. Lineage (GTDB taxonomy): Bacteria > Chloroflexota > Anaerolineae > J036 > Brachytrichaceae > Roseilinea. Next base: position 19,616 of record DAOUDB010000162.1, on the reverse strand, counting down.
CGCTAATGGGCGCGATCGCGCGCGGCGCCGAGGCAGACTACTCAACCGGCGTTGCCATCACCTCGGTCTTGCAGGCCGATGCGGTGACGCGCGTGGAGCCGGTGCGCTTCCCGGCCGGCTCTTCGCTGATGCGCCTGCTGGCCGCGCCGCTGCTGGACAAGGACGACCGCGTGTGGATGCGCTGGCTGAAGGCCGCCGGCCACTGGTTGCGCCACCCCGGCCAGTTCCACCAGGTATATCTGCGCGCCGGCTGGGCCAACCGCACCACCATTCTGCTGGTGATGCAGACCGAGGACAACCGCATCAGACTGCGTCTGGGGCGCAACCTTTTCACGTTGGGTCGGCGCGATCTGGTGTGCGCGCCGGATGGCGAAGGCGTGCCGGCGCGCATCGAAATCGGCCACCACGTCACGCGCGCGTTTGCGGAGGCTGTGAACGGTATCCCGGCTGATTCGGTGGCCGGATCGTTGCTGGACCTGCCGATCACCGCCCATATTCTGGGCGGTTGCCCGATGGGGCGAGATGTGAATGCCGGCGTGGTGGATTTGAACTGCCAGGCGCATGGCTATCCGGGCCTGTATGTCGTGGATGGCTCGATTGTGCCGGCCAATCCCGGCATCAATCCCAGCCTGACGATCACGGCGCTGGCCGAGTATGCGATGAGCCGCATCCCGGCGCGCGCTGCCTAGACCTGACTGTCTTTCAGCGCGTCTGTCAGCGCCTGCTCCCAGCCGACTTTGCTGCCATTCAGCAGCGCCGCAATGCGCTGCGCTGCGATTTCATCGGCCAGATCGTCATTTGCCATGGCGTGGCCGGCCACGACTGGCACGGCGCGGAAACCAGCCTTGCGCAGCAGGCCGGCGCGATCAACCGCGCGCTCGATGTCACGCTTGTCGATCACGTTGGACACTTCGACTGCCAGCCAGATTTCCCCACTTCCCCATTTCCGGTGCATCTGCCCGGCGATCAACAGATCAAGCCAGATCAGGCGGTCCAGTTCTTCCTGACTCAAATGCTCTTCCAGCGCGTCCCACACATCGTTTAGCGAGACGACACGCGGCTTGCGCGCCCATGCGCCGAAATAGGAAACGGCCTTGTCTCGATACTCCATCTCCAGCAGTTTGCCGCGCACCTCGCTCATCTGATTCTGCAGGGTGTGCACAGAGACAATCAGCCGTTCCACAGTGCGGGCAAGTTCGTTCAGGCGCTCCTCGGTGCGGCGCTGGGCCTCGGCCAGTCCGCGCACGGTTTCCGGCAATGACAGCAGTTCTTCGGTCAACACAACGCGCCGCACCTCGCCCAGCCACTCAGGCCGTTCGTGGAGCAGTCGCGTCAAATCCTGCAAGTCATTGATCGTGAAAGCCATCGCGCGCCCATTATAAGCCGGCCGTCTCCGCGATAGAATGAGCTGCCGAATCGCGCGAGTTCTTTTTTGGAGGAAATCATGTCTGATCGCAAACTTCGCTGGGGCTTGTTGAGCACGGCCCGCATTAACCGCGCGCTGATTCCGCCGTTGCGCATGTCGCCGCGCAACGAGCTGGTCGCAGTGGCAAGCCGGACGCAGGAAAAGGCCGACGCCTATGCCCGCGAATGGCAGATTCCAAAAGCCTATAGCTCCTATGACGCGTTGCTGGCTGACCCCGATATCGACGTGGTGTATGTGCCGTTGCCAAACAGCATGCACGAGCACTGGACGATCGAGGCAGCCAAAGCCGGCAAGCATGTCTTGTGCGAGAAGCCGCTGGCGATCAGTGTGGGCGAGGTGGATGCCATTCGCGCCGTGGCCGAACGGGCCGGCGTGGTCGTGACCGAGGCGTTCATGTACCGGCACCATCCGCAGACATTGAAGGTGAAGGAACTGGTCGATGCCGGCGTTATCGGACAGGTGCGCCTGGTGCGCGGATCGTTCAGCTTCAACCTGACCCGCGAGGGCGATGTGCGACTCGATCCGCTCCTGGGCGGCGGCAGCCTGTGGGATGTGGGCTGCTATCCGGTCAGCTATGCGCGCTTTGTGTTGGGCAAAGAGCCGGTCGAAGTGTTTGGGCGCAAGGTGGTGGGTCGCACCGGCGTCGATGAGACATTTACCGGCAATCTGCGCTTCCCAGACAATGTGCACGCCCAGATAGATTGCAGCTTCCGCGCCACGTTCCGCACGCATGTCGAGATCGTCGGCAGCGAGGGTGTCATCAGCGTGCTGCATCCTTTCAAGCCGGGCAAGGAAGAGCACATCATCATCACGCGCGGCGACGAAAGCGAGCGCGTTGCGATTCAGGGGCCGGAGTTGTATCTGGGCGAGGTGGAAGACATGGCCGACGCGGTGTTGCTGGGCAAGCCGCCGCGCATTAGTCTGGCCGACAGCCGGGCGAATGTTGCTGCGCTGGTCGCGCTGCTCGAATCGGCCGAGCGCGGGCAGCCGGTGCCCATAGCATGACAATTGATGACTGACGACTGATGGGCGCGCCTGATGACTTGCGTTTGCACATGGCAGCCGGCCTGAACAGGAGCATGATTCATGACATCACCACGAAGGTTGGAAGGCAAGCTGGCGCTGGTGACCGGCTCGGGCACCGGCATCGGGCGAGAAGTGGCGCTGGAGTTTGCGCGGCAGGGCGCAGCGGTTGTGCTGCACTACGCGAACAGTAAAGCCGGCGCGGAGAGCGCCGTGAGCGAGATCGTCGCCGCCGGCGGCACAGCCATCGCGCTCAAGGCCGATCTGGGGCAGGTCAGCGAATGTATCCGGCTGGTGGACGAGGCGGCGGCCTTTCTGGGCGGGCTGGACATCCTGGTGAACAATGCCGGTATCACCGAAGTCTGGCCGTTTCTCGAGGTCACGCCAGAGCAGTTCGATCAGTTGTATCACGTCAACATTCGCGGGCAGTTTTTCTGCGCGCAGCGGGCGGTTCACTACTTGCTGCAACGCGGTGGGGGGGCCATCGTCAACATGACCTCGGTGCATGGCTTCGCCGGCATGAAGGGGCACGCGGTGTACGCCGGCACCAAAGGGGCCATCATCGCCTGGACGCGCGAGATCGGCATCGAACTGGCGCCCCGCAACATCCGCGTCAACGCCATTGCGCCGGGCTGGATCGAAGTGCCAAGCCACTACACCAAATACGAGGGCTACGACACCCGTGATGGGGCGCGCCAGATTCCGCGCGGTCGGGTCGGCCAGCCGATCGACGTGGCGAAAGCGTGCGTGTATCTCGCCTCGGACGAGGCTGATTTCGTGATCGGGCAGACATGGATCGTGGATGGCGGGACGCTCGCTCTCATGACGCTGGGCAACCTGTGAGCTGGTCTGTGCCCGTTTGAACGCGCGCGCGTTTCTGTCACAATCGCTGTCATGCGCTATCTGCTGGCCGCCTCGCCGATTCTGATCGTGCTTGCGCTCATGCTATTGGCACGCTGGGGCGGGCAGCGCGCCGGGCCGGTCGGTTGGCTGGCCGGCATCGTGGTGGCTGCGCTTGCGTTTGGTCTGACGCCCGAAGTGCTGTGGGTGTCGCAGGCTAAAGGTGTGTTGCTGGCGCTCTACGTGCTGGTGGTGTTGTGGCCGGCGCTGCTGTTGTACAACATCGTCCGGCAGGTTGGGGGGATCGACGCGCTGGCCGGGGCGCTGCAACGCGCCATTCGCAAGCGCGGCGTGTTGCTGCTGGTGGTGGCGTGGGCGTTCAGCGGCGCGCTGGAAGGACTGGCCGGCTTTGGCATTCCGATAGCCATCGTTGCGCCCATGCTGGTGGGTCTGGGTGTCATGCCGGTGACGGCGGTTGCCGCTGTCGCGGTGGGTCATGCCTGGGCGGTCACCTTCGGCGACATGGGCGTGATTTTGCAATCGCTGGTGGCCGTCACCGGCATCGAGCCGGCAACGTTGGCGCCGGCGGCTGCGCTCATGCTTGGGTTGGCCTGTTTGCTCTGCGGGCTGGCGACTGCGCACATTCTGCGGCACAACGTGTCGTGGCCGGTTGTGGCGACGATAGCGGGGGTGATGGCAGGTGCGCAGGCGTTGCTGGCGCTGATCGGCCTGACACCTCTGGCGGCGCTTGGCGCGGGGCTGGCCGGCATTGCAGCCGGTGTGTGGCTGGGACGCGCGCGTCCCAGACGCGCGCGTGATCCTGAGCCTGAGGATGCCGCGCAACCCGGCGCCACAGACTCGCGGCCAGCTGCCTTGTGCCCGACGCTGGCGGTGTACGGCGGGCTGGCTTTGTTGATGACCGTATTGATCGGCGTGCCGCCGGTGAAAGCAGCGCTGGACCCTGTGGTGTGGCGCGTCGCGTTTCCGCAAGTCAGCACGCTGAACGGGTTTGTGACGCCGGCCGGCTTCGGGCAGGCATTTCGCATCTTCACGCATCCCGGCGCATCCATCCTGCTGGTGGCTGTGCTGAGCGCGCTGTTCTATCGCCGGGTTGGTCTCGGCAATCTGGCCGGCTGGAGCGAGGCGCTGCGCGCGACATGGCGCGCAGCCGCGCCGGCCAGCGTGGGCATTCTCAGTATGGTGGGTCTGTCGGCCTTGATGGAGCATTGCGGCATGACGTTGTTGCTGGCGCAGGGCCTGAGCGCGCTGATGGGCGGGGCGTTTGTGCTGGCCTCGCCGCTGGTCGGCATTCTAGGCGCGTTTGCCACCGGCAGCAACACCAACTCGAACGTGTTGTTTGGGCCGATGCAGAAGAGCATTGCCGGGCTGTTGCACATTGCGCCGGCGGTGCTGTTGGCGGCACAGACAGCCGGCGGCTCGCTGGGCAGCATGATCGCGCCGGCCAAGCTCATCGTGGGGTGCAGCACGGTCGGGCTGGCCGGGCGCGATGGCGACGTGTTGCGCATCACGCTGCCGTATGGCGTACTGATCGGTCTGGCGCTGGGTGTGGTGGCGTGGCTGATGGCTGCGGTGGGCAGGTGAGGCGAGCGCAGGCGGTGGTGCTCTGCCGGCATGAACCGTATAATGTCCATTACCTCTTCTGTTAGCACGGTGGGCCGGCTTGTGGGCGCGCGCCAGGGTGAGCGAATCGGACGGGGCCGGCGCATTGCAAATGTCTGAGGCGAATGGCCTCCCGCACGTGGTGCAGTAGTTTCTTTGGACGAGATGGCGAAACGGCTGGCCGGTGGCATGGCGGCTGAACCTGGCGCGTTAAGTTGCGATTTGTTGGCCCGCATCAAAGAAAAGGAGCGATATGTTCAAGGTACATCGCCTGGTCATCCCACTTGGGCTCTTATTCACAATGTGCCTGGTAAGTTGTGTCTCCCCTGCTCAATCACGAACCTTCGAAAACGAAAACTTCTCTTTTACCATCCCCGCAGACTGGAAGACCTTCGAGGAAATTTGGAATCGCCCAGGTGTATCCGGTCGAGAATATTACGGCCTTGGCGTCCAGGAACTCGTCACTATTCAGCACCCCCCAATGCAGGGAAAAGGCAAGGCCTTTTTTGCAGTGGCTTCTTCTCGGCTGCAAGATGGTCAAGATCTCGAGTCGCGCTTCAATCAAGCGTATCAATTGGCAACCCCTGAGATCCGAGATGCAGTAAAGCAGTCCTTTAAGCAAGGGGATTTGTCAGGTTACGAAATAACGTATAGTCGTCCATGGGGTGAAGGGTGGTGGAAATTCCACGACATCTGGCTGGAGAGAAACAGGGAGATATATGTGCTCTCTTTGCACGCCTCGCCCGATTCTTTTGAAAGTTATAGTGATGTTTTAGAGCAAATATTGGAGAGCTTTAAATTCAAACGCTGAAATGAGCATGAATACTTGTGTCCATGTTGCGACTAGACCTCAGTCTGTGCATCCCCGCGTCCCCATTAGACCGCCGTCCGTCTATCTCCCACCTTTATGTGATGCATTAGCCCTGAATCTGGAGCAGTGACTGCCTTGCGAAGTGGGTAATCCCCGTGTAAGCTTGACCGTCATAGGAGTAATGGATGACCAAGCAAGAGATTCTCAATGAACTGGTCGAGCTGTCTCACCATCTGGGTGAGGAGTCGAAGGAATACGCGATCATCGGCGAGGGCAACACGAGCGCCCGGATCGACGAGCACACTTTCTTCGTCAAAGCCAGCGGGTCGAACCTAAAGACGATCCGGCCCGATCAACTGGTCGAGATCGATTGGCGCAAGGTTGGCGCGCTGCTCGATGGCAACCCTAGCGACGAAGACGTGACGCGCATTCTCAATGAGGCGCGCGTCGATCCCGCCGTGTCGGCGCGTCCCTCGGTCGAGACGGTGCTGCACGGCGCGCTCTACCAGATCACCGACGCCAAATTCATCGGCCACGCGCATTGTGTGTACGCCAACATGATTCTGTGCTCAAAGAACGCGCGCGACATTGTGCGGCATATCATGCCGGATGAGATCGTGGTGTGCGGCATCGAGTCGGTATTTGTGCCGTACACAGACCCCGGCGTGCCACTGGCGCGCGAAGTGGTGGCGCGGGTGAAGGAAGTGGCCGAGCGACACGGCGAAATGCCGCGCACGATCTATCTGCAAAATCACGGTGTGATTGCGCTGGGGCAGTCGCCCAAGCAGGTAGAGAACGTGATGGCTATGGCGGTCAAGCACGCCAAAATACTGGCCGGCACGTATGCGCTGGGCGGACCGAACTTCCTCAGCGATCACGACATCGCGCGCATCCATTACCGGCCAGACGAGCACGTGCGCCGCGCGCAGTTCAAGTAGATCGTTGGGATCGACGCGCGGCCCCGGCCTTAACGGCGCGCAAATTCATCAAACAGCCGGCCAACGTAGCGCGTCCCGTCGTAGTAATTCTGCAGAATGATGTGCTCGTTGGGCGAGTGCACACGATTATCGGCATGGGCGATGCCGGCGCATACCACCGGCACGCCGCCGATGAACGAGGACAGCGACCACATTGGCCCGCTTCCGGCGGCGGTTGGGATCATCACCGGCTCGTGGCCGTAGATCGTTTTCGCAGCGCGCGCCGCAGCCTGCACAATCGGCGCCTCCACATCGCAGAACTCTGCCCGATAGCCATCGTAACTTACGATTTCCACATCCTGAAACCCGCGCCTGTCCAGGTGCTTGCGCAGCAGGTCCACCACGATCTCTGGGGTCAGGTCCGGCACCAGGCGGAAATCGACCTTGGCGCTGGCTTCGGCCGGCAGCACCGTCTTGGTGCCCTGGCCCTGCCAGCCGGTGGTGATGCCACAGATGGTCGCCGTAGGCGTGAACAAGTAGGCTTTCAGCGCCTCGATGCCGGTGCGACCTTTAAGGAAGGTGTCTATCTTCCAGATGCGCCTGATCTCGTCTTCTGCGAATGGCATCTTGCGCAGCATGTCCATCTGGGCGGCGCCTGGCTCGCGCACATAGTCGGCGTAGCCGTCGATGAGGATGTTCTCGTCCTGATCCTTGATGGTGTTGAGCGCCCACACCAGCCGCCATGCGGCGTTGGGGGCCAGCGGGGCGTAGGACGAATGCAGGTCGTGATCGACTGACTTGACGCGCAATTGCGCGTAGCAGATGCCTTTCACGCCCATGTGCAGGGTAAAGCGCCCTTGCTCGTCGGTGCTGCCAAACTCCCACAGACAGCCGTCGATGCGCCGGCCATTGGCGCCGGTCAACCAGTCTTTGTGCTGCTCGACCCAGCGATGCAGATGAATGCTGCCGATCTCTTCCTCGCCTTCGATCAGCCATTTGATCTTAAAAGGCAACTCGCCCTGTGTTTTCAGCCACGCTTCCACGGCGTGGATGCGGGTGATGAGTTCGCCTTTGTCGTCCGACGCGCCGCGCGCGTAGAGCTTGCCGTCGCGAATGGTTGGCTCGAATGGCGGCGACTCCCACAGCTCTAGCGGTTCGGGCGGCTGCACGTCGTAATGGTTGTAGATCAGCAGTGTCTTGTCGCCCTGGCCCAGCTCGGCCCACACGACCGGCGCGGCGTCGCCTTCGGTTGGCACAACCTTAACCGATGCGCCCAGCATAGCCAGCCGGCGGGCAACCAGCGCCGCCATCTCGGTGATGCCCTCGCCGGTGGCGGCCACACTGGGTTGGCGCAGGAAGTCCTTGTATTCTTCCAGCATGCGCTCGCGGTTCTCAAGCAGATAGGCGTCGAAACGTTGGGTGTCCATGTGCTTCTCCTGGCAGCGATTATACGGAGCAGAGGCGTCGCTGCCTATTCACAAAGGCCAACTGTCGCACGATGAATCACAGAGCAACATGGCGCGCAAAGCGCATGGGTCTATTGCATCGCTATAATGCCTCTCGACCATGAGCATGAACACCCAGGTTACATCTGCCCCGGCCCGGCCTGTGGCGCGTCTGGTTGCGGCCCTGGCGGGGGCTGTCGCCCTTGCGTCAACGCTTGTGCCGCCGAGCCTGGCCGGCGCGTCTGCAAACGTTGTGCCGAAAGGGCAAGGCGGCTCAATCATTTACGCGCTGGCAGCGCCATTTCCCACCGTGACCGACACCATCAGCTTTGCCGCGCTCAAAGCGTTCTGGCAAGGCGACGTGAATGCGCTGAATGATTACTGGCGCGGCAGCGACCTGACGCTGGTCGTCGCGCCCGACACCTATGAAGCGATGAAGGGGGTGCTGGGACAGCCCGGCAACGCCAACATCGTGCAGGCCGATGCGCGCGATCTGGTGGCGGTGGCGTGGGCGGCCCGGCCCGGCGCGCTGGCGATTCTGCCCTTCGAGCAACTTGAACCGCGCTGGAAGCTGTTGTGGGTGGATGGCATCAACCTGTTTGACAAGGCTGCCGACGTGGGGCGTTATGCGCTCAAGTTGGGCGATGGGCCGGCGGTCAACCGCGACCTCAACCGCATGGCTGTCGTCGCTATGACCGGCGTGACGGCAATGGTGCGCGGCACCGCTGTGATGATGGAGCGCAAGGGGATTACGTATCCCGGCGAAGCCATTCGCGATTGGCTGGCCACCGCCGATGTGACTCATATCAGCAACGAGGTGTCCTTCTGGGACAAGTGCCCCAGGCCGACCTTCAACGATGGCGTCAGCATGTGCTCGAACCCGAAGTACATGGAGCTGCTGGAGTATGTCGGCACAGACATCATTGAACTGTCTGGCAACCATTTGTGGGACAAGGGCTGGATCCATCTGTCGAACACCTTGAAGATCTACGAGGACCGGGGCTGGCCGTATTTTGCCGGCGGGCGTAATGCGGCCGAGGCATTGAGGCCGGTGACGATGAACGTGAACGGCAACCCGATTGCGTTCGTGGGGTGCAACTGGTTCGGCGCAAACTGGGCCACCGACGATCGGCCAGGATCGGCGCGCTGCGGCGCGCAGAACCCGCGCGCGCTCGACCTAATCATCCCCGTCATCCAGCAGTTGCGCGCGGAAGGGTATCTGGTGATCGCAACCCTGCAATACGCCGAGTTCTACACGTACCGGGCGACACCACAGCAGCAGCGCGATTTCCAGGCGCTGCGCGAGGCCGGCGCAGTGGTGGTCAACGGCAGCCAAGGCCATCACGCGCAGGGGTTCGATGTCAGCGCGCAAGGCTTCATTCACTATGGCACCGGCAACCTGTTCTTCGGCGATCAGGCCGGCGTCGGCACGCATCAAACCTTTGTCGACCGGCATGTGTTCTACGATGGCCGGTATCTGGGCGTCGATCTGCGGACGGCGTACATCATGGACTATTCGCAGCCGGCGCCGATGAACGACAGAGACCGCGCCGCTCTGCTCAGAACCCTGTTCGCTGCCAGCGGCTATTAACGATTTTGGATTGGGAGTTGGGGATTCCAACCTCTCGCGCGGCGCGCTCTGTATTCTGTCTTCTCGCTTCTGACCTTCAATGAGACATGGAATAGGAACGTGGTTCAGGCAACAGGTGTTGCGCTGGTTCATCCCGGGCCTGCGCGTCAAACGCTGGCTGTTGCTGATGATCATCGGCATGGCCTTCATCGGCCTGGGCATCGGCTACGTGCAGGTGCAAATCTACCGGCAGGCCGAAGTGCCGGAGATCTTCTACTACCTTACTTTGCAGTTTTTAGAGCGCTGGGTGCGCGCCGTGATTGTCGGCGGTGTGGGGCTGGCAGCGTTTGGATATGGCTTCTATCGCTTCAACCGTTCGATCATGGAAACGGTGCGCGGCCCAGACAGCCAGCCGCTGATCGACAAGCTGTGGGATCAGCGCATCGGCGCGCGGGGGCCGCGCGTTGTGGCGATCGGGGGTGGGCACGGGTTGTCGGCCTTGTTGCGTGGCCTGAAGCAGCACACCAGCAACATCACGGCGATTGTTACCGTGGCCGATGACGGCGGCAGTTCAGGCCGGCTGCGCCGCGAACTGGGTGTGCTGCCGCCCGGCGATTTTCGGATGTGCATTGCTGCGCTGGCCAGCGAAGATTCGCTGGTGGCGCAGCTCTTCCAGTACCGCTTTGGCAGCGGCGAAGGTTTGAGCGGACACTCGTTCGGCAACCTGTTCATCGCCGCAATGGCCGAGCTGACAGGCAGCTTTGAGAAGGCGCTGCTGGAATCGAGCAAGGTGCTGGTGATCAAAGGCCGCATTGTGCCCAGCACCTTAAAGGATGTGACACTGTGCGCCGAGTTGCGCGACATCCGCGCGGAGGAGATGCCGGCAAGCGCGAACGGCAACGCGCCGGCGCTGCCACTGGTGCGCGGTGAATCATCTATCGGCAAGACCGGCTATCCCATCGAGCGCGTGTGGCTGGAGCCGGGCGACCCGCCAGCCTACCCAGAAGCAGTGCGGGCGATTCTGGACGCCGATCTGATCGTCATGGGGCCGGGCAGCCTGTTCACCAGCGTGATGCCGAATCTGTTGGTGCCCGGCATTGCGCAGGCTCTGAAGCAGGCTAGGGCCCCGCGTGTGTACGTGGCGAATGTTGCCACCGAGCGCGGCGAGACCGATGGCTTTAGCCTGAGCGATCACGTGGAGGCCATCGAGCGGCACATCGGGCGCGGCTTGATCGATATTGTGATTGCCAACAACCACGTCGATCCGCATTTCCATGTTCCACAGGGGGTGGATATAATCCAGCCTGAGCCGGCACTTCACAACAACAGCGCGAGGGTCGTTCAAGCCGATGTGGCGGACGATAAGTTCCCATGGCGGCACGACCCAGGTAAGCTTGCCGCGGTCGTCCTAAAGCTGCTGGCAGGCTGAGCACAGAAGTGAGCACACGAGATTACAGGCATCGTCGCCGGCCATCGCGCCCGCTGCGACATGCCACACTTAAGGAGTTACACACAATGGCTAAAGTTAAAGTTGGTATCAACGGTTTCGGCCGCATCGGCCGGCAGGTGCTCAAGGCGATTCGTGATCGCCACCCCGACACGTTGGAAGTGGTTGCCTTCAACGATATCGGCGACCTCAAGACCATGGCCCACCTGCTGCGCTATGACTCGAACTATGGCCGCTTCGACGGCACGGTGGAGACGCAGGGCGAGGACACGCTGATCGTCGACGGCAAGCCGATCAAGGTCTTCAAAGAGACCGATCCTTCCAAGCTGCCGTGGGGTGACAATGGCGTGGATATCGTGGTCGAAAGCACCGGCTTGTTCACCATCAAGAAGGACGGCGTCAACAAGAAGGGCAAGACGGTGCTCGGCGCCGAGAACCACATCACCAAGGGCGGCGCGAAGAAGGTCATCATCTCCGCCCCGGCTGAAGGCGAGGACTTGACCATCGTCATGGGTGTGAACGAAGACAAGTACGACCCGGCCAATCACCATGTTGTCTCGAACGCCTCGTGCACGACCAACTGTCTCGCGCCGGCGGCCAAGGTGGTGCACGACAAGTTCAAGATCATTCGCGGCCTGATGACCACCATTCACGCCTACACCAACGATCAGAAGATTCTGGATCTGCCGCACAGTGATCTGCGTCGCGCGCGCGCCGCCGCGATGAGCATCATCCCCACCACGACCGGCGCCGCCAAGGCTGTCGCGCTCGTGATCCCCGATCTGAAGGGCAAGTTCGACGGCTACGCCCTGCGCGTGCCCACCTCCACCGTGTCGGTGGTTGACTTCACTGCGCAGGTCGAGACGCCGACCACGACTGAGGAATTGCGCCAGGCATTCCGCGACGCCGCCGCCGGCCCGCTGAAGGGCATCCTGGCCGCCGTCGATGAGCCGCTGGTCAGCATCGACTTCAAGGGCGATCCGCACAGCTCATCGGTTGACCTGCCGTTCACCTCGGTGCTGGGCAAGGACAAGAGCGACTTCATCAAGGTCGTGACCTGGTACGACAACGAGTGGGGCTATTCCTGCCGTACCGCCGATCTGGCTGCCTACATGGCCGCGAGATTGTGAGACGGCGCGCGCAGTGCGCGTTGATGTGAGGGTAAGCTCCCGAACCCGGCTGGGTTGCGGGAGCTTTTTTGTGGAACCGGCCGGTGATGTGCGTCGTCATTGGCGTTGCAAGAGAAAACCGTGTGGAGGCATCCGAGATGAAAAACCGTCGTGAGTTTTTGATTGCCCTGCTGGCCGCCGGCGCGGGGCTGGCAGCTTGTCGTGGCGCCGAGCGTCTTCCCTCAGTGCCGGTGTCCACGCCGCGCAGTGACATACAGCCAGATGCGCCGAGACCAACTGAGCCGGCGCCCACAGTCGCTGCGTCGGCAGAGGGTGGCCCCCGACCCGTCGCGCGGGGTGAGATCAGCCCGGCACTGGTGCAGGCCAACAATCGTTTTGGCCTGAAGTTGTTCGCCAATCTGCGCGACGCAGATGCAACAGGCAATGTGTTCATCTCGCCGGCCAGTGTCGCCATCGCTCTGGCGATGACGTACAACGGGGCCGGCGGCGAAACGCAGCAGGCTATGTCCCGCGCACTCGAACTGAACGGCCTCAGCCTTGATGAAGTCAATCAGTCATACGCCGCGCTGCTGCAAACGCTGGCGACGGCTGATCCCAAAGTGACATTGTCGATCGCCAACTCGTTGTGGGGCCGGCAAGACATCGCCTTCAGGCAAGATTTTCTGGAGCGTGTCCGGTTGTTCTATCAGGCCGAGGTGTCTGCGCGCGATTTCGGCGACCCCGCCACGGTGGATGCCATCAACGCCTGGGTGAGCGAAAAGACCAACCGCAAGATCACGCGCATTCTGGATCGGATTTCCGATGACGCGATCCTGTTCCTTATCAATGCGATCTATTTCAAAGGCGCGTGGGTCAAAGCGTTCGATCCGCAAGTGACGCGGGAGCAGCCGTTCATCCTGATCGACGGCAGCCAGAAGCAGGTTCGCATGATGTCGCGCTCAGGAGATTTTCACTATCTGCGAGGCGAGGATTTTCAAGCCGTCAGCCTGCCGTTTGGCGCGCCCGACACAGAAAGCCGCTTCAGCATGTATATCTTTCTGCCCGATGAATCGTCGTCACTCGATGCGCTGACGGCCAGGCTCACGGCTGAGCAATGGGCGACGTGGATGGGGCAGTTCGGCTGGTCGGAGGGATTCCTGGCCATGCCGAGCTACACGCTGGAATATGAAGCCGGCCTGAACACCGCGTTGAACGCGCTGGGAATGGGCGTCGCATTCGACCCGCAGCGGGCCGACTTCGGCCCGATGGTCGACTTGCGGCCCGAAAACGTGTTCATCAGCAACGTCATGCACAAGACCTTCATCGAAGTGAACGAGGAGGGTGCTGAGGCTGCCGCCGTCACTTCGGTCGAGATGGGGGTCACGTCAGCCCGCGAAGAGCCGGAGCGATTCACGATGATTGTCGAGCGGCCTTTCCTGGTCGCCATCCGCGACGATCAAAACGGCGCCGTGTTGTTTATCGGCGCGATTGTCTCGCCCTGAACGGGGCGCTGATGGGCGCAGCGCATGAATCCGCGCGCAACGCATAGCGAAGCCGGCCCGCCCCTTCTCCTTTCAGGAGAGGGGGCGGGCATGACGTCATTCGCCGGGCAACATCCGCAGGCGCATTGCCCCTGCTGCAAAATGTCCCCGGCAAACAACGTGTCGTACAATGGAGCGCACGACCACGCGAGCGCATCAACGGGCGCTCCCCAAACAACGTTTTCCATTGGAGGTAACAGAAATGGAGTACGCACGTCTCGGACGCACCGGCCTGAAAGTCAGCCGCCTGTGCCTGGGCACGATGAACTTTGGGCCTTTGACCACAGAGCCGGATAGCTATGCCATCATGGATAAGGCCCTCGATATGGGCATCAACTTTTTTGATACCGCCGACGTGTATGGCTGGAAGCTGGGTGAGGGCATCACCGAACAGATTATCGGGCGCTGGTTTGCCCAGGGCGGCGGCCGGCGCGAGAAAGTGGTGCTGGCTACCAAGTGCTACAACAAGATGTCCGAATGGCCGAATGGCCGGGGCCTGTCTGCCTTGCACATCCGGCAGGCGTGCGAAGGCAGCCTGAAGCGCCTCAAGACCGATTACATCGATCTGTACCAGATGCATCACATCGACCGCGAGTGCCCGTGGGAGGAAGTCTGGCAGGCGATGGAGCAACTGGTGCGCGAGGGCAAGGTGCTGTATGTGGGCAGCAGCAACTTCGGCGGCTGGCACATCGCGCAGGCCAACGAGCAGGCCGCCAAACGCAACTTCATGGGTCTGGTGTCGGAGCAGAGCCTGTACAACCTGAACGCGCGCATGATCGAGTTGGAGGTGATCCCGGCCTGTCAGGGCTACGGTCTTGGCCTGATTCCGTGGAGCCCGCTGGGTGGCGGATTGCTCGGCGGCGTGCTGCAAAAAGTGAAAGAGGGTCGCCGCGCCAACGAGAACATGCAGAAGAGCATCGACAAGAACCGGGCCAAACTGGAAGCCTGGGAGTCGTTGTGCGCGGAGCTTGGCGAGAAGCCGGCCGATGTGGCGCTGGCGTGGCTGCTGCACCAGCCGGCTGTCACTGCGCCGATCATTGGCCCGCGCACGATGGAGCAGTTGACCGACAGCCCGCGCGCGCTGGAGATCAAACTCTCTGCCGAGACGCTCAAGAAGCTGGATGAAATCTTCCCTGGCCCCGGTGGGCCGGCGCCGGAAGCTTACGCCTGGTAATCTGTAGCTGAGTCCATGAAACTGCGGAACGCGCCGTTGCCCAAACGAATCGAAGGCAACGGCGCGTTGCCATTGGCGCCCTTGTCGCGGCCCTGCGCTACAATCGCCGCACGAAATTTGGGTTTGTGTCAGAGTCTGAAAGGAGCAGTCACATGAAGCGCTACGCGTCTGTCATCACGCTCAAGCCGGATGCGATACTGGCCTACAAGCAGTTGCACGCCCACACATGGAAGCAGGTACTGGCAAAGATCACCGAGTGCAACATCCGCAACTATTCCATCTACCTGTACGGCAACACGTTGTTCTCCTACTTCGAGTATGTGGGCGACGACTATGAGGCTGACATGGCGAAGATGGCCGACGATGAGGTGACGCAGGCGTGGTGGAGTGTGTGCAAGCCGTTGCAAAGCCCCGTGCCCGAAGCGAAGCCGGGCGAGTGGTGGCATGACATCGAGGAAGTTTTTCACCTCGATTGAGTATCATGGGGTGGATCGAATTTGCAGATCGAGCACATGGAGTGTTGTGATGGGCATTACATCTGAGCAGAAACGGTTTTTCGAAGAGCAGGGGTATCTGGTTGTCAAAGGGTTGTTTTCGCCGGAGGAGGCGGCCTTCTACCGCGACCACTACATGAAGATGCGCGAGAAAGGCGTCTACCCCGGCGACTTCAGCGGCGTCGATCTCAGCAGCAACGATCCGCTGAAGCGCTATCCTCGCATGATCCACATGCATCGCTGGGATGAGGTAAGCCTGAAGTGGGCGATCGACCGGCGTCTGAACGAGGTGATGGCGGCACTGCTGGGGCGCGAACCGTACATGGTGCAAACGATGATCTATTTCAAGCCGCCCCACGCGCGCGGCCAGGACCTGCACCAGGATCAGTATTACTTGCGCGCGCAGCCCGGCACCTGTCTGGCGGCGTGGATGGCGCTGGATCGCTGCGACGAGGCGAATGGCTGTTTGCGCGTCGTGGCCGGCAGCCAGAACTGGCCGCTGCTCTGCACAGTCAAAGCCGACACGACCAAAAGCTTCACGGACGTGACGGTGCCGGTCCCGGACGATGCAGAGATTGTACCGATCATCATGGATCCCGGCGATGTGCTGTTCTTCAACGGACAGGTGGTGCATGGCAGTCTGCCAAACACAACCGATGACCGCTTCCGCCGCGCGCTCATCGGGCACTATATTGATGGCGACGCCCGGCAAGTGGCGCATTTCTACCACCCCGTTGTGCGCATGGATGGCACGACGCTCGATCTGGATGACAGCCCAGGCGGCGGCGCGTGCGGAGTTTGGGTGGAGCAGGACGGCACGCCGGTGATCGAGATGAGCGGCGAACAGGGCCGGCCTCTGAAAGTCAGCGAATAGGCCGGGCCGAGTTCTTAAGGCTGGTCAGGTTCGCAAGGTTGAGCGCGCGGGCGAAGTGGCCTTGCGAACCTGACAGATGCGGAATTGTCTTCAGCCCTCGTATTTCCACAGGCCCTCTTCCTGAGTGCCCACCAGAATGGCGCCGTCTGGGAGCGGCGCAATCGATACGATGCCGGGCGGTGTTTTGCCTTCGGTGCGTGTCCAGTTCGCGCCGGCGTCGCTCGACACGGCGACGACGGTGGGTGTAGCGACAGCCAGTAGCGACCCATCGGGCGAGGCGCCCAGCGCGCTGATCTGGCCGGAGCGGAAGGCTGACCGCTTTTGCCACGTGTCGCCAAAGTCCTTTGAGTAGTACAGGCCGGCTGTCTCGCTGGCAGCCACCAGCGTGCTCTGACTGAAGCACAGGCCGGACAGGGGAGCGGCATCCTCGCCGATCGTGAGTTCGCGCCATGCGCGCCCGCCATTGGTGCTGCGGAAGATGCCGGTGCCGGCGCCGGCGATGACCGTCTCGTCCTGACTGAAGTTCTGTGATACGGCCAGCGTCAGCACCTCCAGGTCGAGCAACCCGAAGTTCCACGAGTGCCAGGACTGGCCGTGGTCGGTCGTGACCAGCACGCCGTCTTCGAGCGTGGCGGCGAACCCGATGCCATCTTCGGTGAAGTCCGGCGACAGGGCGACCTGAGACACGTGCGAACGCTGCGGCATGGTGGGGGTGAACCACGTTTCGCCGCGATCGGTCGATCGCGCTAGCCCATCGGCTGCGCCAACGATGATGTAGGGCTGAGCCGGAAAACTGGGGGATGCCGCGACTGCGGTGATTGCGGCGGGGCGAAGCGACTCAGACAGGATTGCGCACGCCTCGCCAACAGACCACACGCCCTGCTCGGTGCCAACCAGCCAGCCGGCTGTGCCGGCCGGCGCAATGGAGAAGATCGAGGAAGGGCCGTCAACGTGTTGCCATTTCTGCTTTGCCATATGGGTCAATTATCCACACTCCGCCGGATTCACCAATCGAGGCGGCGGATTATCTTCCTATCTGAGAGACGCCAAATGTCACATGACAGATATCACAAACCGGCTAATATCCCCACCGGCAGTCATCACGAGCGTTCGCGTTGCCAATTCGCGTATGTGAGGGTTATTTATCGATGGAAGAGCGTCAGGAAGTTCAATCATCCACTGAGCCGCCAGAGTCGTACAAGCCCCAGGCAATCCTTGTTTTTCTTGCGATCATGCTGGTAGGCTACATCCTCTACTGGGCCTATGTTTGGTTCGTCACCGTGCAGCGGGCGGGAGGGTAAAGACATGCACATTGATCGCTACGAACGCTATTGGCTGATCGCAGTGGCGGCCACACTGGGCGCGTTCTTCGCCGCGCTGGTCGCAACATTGGTGGTGTTTGGCGTCTCACTGCCCAGCCCGGCCGGCCGGGTGAATCCACAGAACCTGGCAGCCAGCGAGTTTGCCGTGCCAGGCGTGCGCAATATCGGTGGCAATCGTTACGAGGCGCACCTTGTGGCCAAGATGTGGCAATTCGACGCCGGCCCAGAAGCTGGCAGCCCGCCCAAGATCCGCGTGCCGGCCGGCAGCGAGGTCACTTTCTATGTGACCAGCATAGACATCATCCATGGCTTCCAGATTCAATACCACACCGTCAATCTGGAAGTGATCCCCGGTCAGGTCTCGCAGGCCACCGTCAAGTTCAACCGGCCCGGCGTGTACGAGATTGTCTGCAATCAGTATTGCGGCGCCGGCCATGCCGTCATGTATGGTCAAGTGATCGTGGAGTAGCGCTGGAGCGTCTGAAAAGGAGATCTATGCAAGCAACTCAAGTTCGACCCACCGCCACGCCGGCAAGCTTCCCCAGCCTCGACATGTTGAGAAGCGAGCGAAACCTGGTGGGCGTTCACATTGCATCGGCGTTGATTGCGCTCACGGTCGGTATTTTCATGGGGCCGTTCCAGTCCTTCCATCGCGCGCCGGCCTTTGTCAATTCTTTCCTGGGCCAGATACCCGTCTTCTCTTACTACTATCAGGCTGTGACTGTGCACGGGGTGATGCTGGCGCTGTTCTTCACCACCTTGTTCATTGTGGGCTTCAGCTACTATGTGGTGCAGCGTTCGCTCCAGCGCCAGATCAAAGGCATTCAATTCGCATGGGTAGCGTATGCGCTCATGGTGATCGGTCTGGCCATGCTGGTGTTCACGCTGGCGAATGATGTGCAGCGTTCAGCAGTGTTGTACACGTTCTACCCGCCGATGATCGCGCCGGCCATTTTCTACATCGGCCTGGTATTGCTGGTTGTTGGATCGTGGATTGCGGCGTTCCTGGTGTTCTGGACGTATAACGCCTGGCGCAAAGAGCATCCCGGCGAGCGCGTGCCGCTGGCCGTGTTTGCCATCATTGTGAACTACCTGATGTGGTTCATCTCCTCGCTGGCCGTGGCGATCGAGGTGTTGTTCATGCTGTTGCCGGCCTCGCTCGGTTGGATTCAGACGACCGACCCGCAGTTGGCGCGCGTGCTGTTCTGGTTCTTCGGTCATCCACTGGTCTATTTCTGGCTGATCCCGGCCTACGTGTCCTGGTACACCATGCTCCCCAAACAGGCCGGCGGACGTTTGTTCAGTGATCCGCTGGCGCGCGTGGCTTTCATCATGTTGCTATTGTTCTCGATCCCGGTCGGTGTCCATCACCTGTACGCAGACCCCGGTGTGAGTCAGGTCGCCAAATTTGTCCACGCTTTCCTGACCTTCATTGTGGCGGTGCCCAGCTTCATGACGGCGTTCAACATCGGCGCTTCGCTGGAGATCGCCAGCCGCAACAACGGCGGGCGCGGTTTCTGGGGGTTTATCTTCAAGCAGCGCTGGAGTGACCCGGTTGTGGCGGCGCAACTGGTTGGCATGCTGTTGTTCCTGGCCGGCGGTATCACCGGCCTGATGCAGGCGTCCGCGCAGATCAACATCACCGTGCACAACACATCGTGGGTGCCCGGCCACTTCCACACCACTCTGGGTGGCGCAGTGACGATGACGTTCTTCGGCATCCTCTACTGGCTGTTGCCCCTCTTGCGCGGCAGGGCGTTGTTCAGCAAGAAGGTCGCGCTAGGCCAGGCGTTCACCTGGCTGGTCGGCATGGTCATCTTCGGTTTCTCGATGGGCGAGGCCGGCTTGAATGGCGCGCCCCGCCGGGCCGATCTGGCCAACTCGCCTTACATGACGCCAGAAGCCGGGCTGTGGCTGAACGGCGCGGCGATTGGCGGCATGATTCTGTTCATCAGCGTGGTGTTGTTGTTCATCAACCTCATCGGCACATTGTTCTTCTCCAC
>DAOUDB010000161.1:0-33111 GCA_034431495.1 Thermoflexales bacterium | reverse complement strand
ACACCCAGATCGATGGCGCGGTGAATGGCCGCCACCGAATCGTCGTCGTCCTGCGGCCCCCAGCCAAACTTCCAGTCGCCGCCGCCAATCGCCCACGCGCCGAAACCGACGGGGGTGAAAGGCAGTCCTGTCCATCCAAGAGGTCGTGTTTGCATGCCCGCCAATATAACGTGACTTGCAGCCGGGCCGAAAAGGGTGCATTTCCCGGCAGGGGCAATCTGCCGGTTTGCGCAGGGGTTGGAAACCGCGCGCAACATGCCCGGCGAAAAATGCGCCCGCCGAAAACGTCGCCGGCCCCGAGGACGGGGCCGGCGAACGGTTGCGGACTTGCTCACGCGCGACAAGGGGCATCAATACACAGGCAGATAGCGATCCAGTTCCCACTCGCTCACGTAGAGGCGATAGTCATCCCATTCGCGCGTCTTGGCGTCTACGTACCGGTCGAACAGGTGCGCGCCGAGCGTCTGGCGCATCAGGTCGCTGCGCTTCAGTTCCTCGATCGCCTCGCCCAGCGAGCCGGGCATGGCGACCATCTGTTGCCGCGCAGCGTGATCGAGGTGATACAAGTCCTCCTCGGCCGCCGCCGGCACCGGCAGGTCGCGCTTGATACCGTCCAGGCCGGCCATCAGAATCGCGGCAAACACCAGGTACGGATTGGCCGACGGGTCCGGGCAGCGCAACTCGATGCGTGTAGCGGTGGCGACGCGGCCGGCGCTCACCTTGGGCACGCGAATCAGCGCCGAGCGATTGGTGCGCGCCCAGCTCAGATATACCGGCGCCTCGTAGCCGGGCACCAGCCGCTTGTAACTGTTGACCAGCGGCGCGATGATCGCCGACATGGCGCGCGCATGATGCAACTGGCCGGCGATGAACTTCTTCGCCACTGTGCTCAAGCCGTAGGCATCGTTTGGATCGGCGAAAGCGTTCTTGCCGTTGCTCCACAGGCTCTGGTGCGTGTGCATGCCACTGCCGTTGATGCCGGCGATGGGCTTGGGCATGAAGGTGGCATACAGGCCGTTGCGCTGCGCAACCGCCTTGAGCGTCTGCCGCAAGGTCACCGCGTTGTCGGCCGTGCGCAGGGCGCGGTCATACTTGAAGTCGATCTCGTGCTGGCCGGTGGCCACTTCATGGTGCAACGCTTCGACCTGAATGCCCAGCGCCGAGAGCATCATCACCATCTGCCGGCGCACCGCGTGTCCCAGATCGGTGCCGTCGTCGAAGTAGCCGGCCTGATCGTGCGGCTCGAGCGGCAACAGGGTCGGCATACTGCCGTTGCCCGTCCCGTGCGGGCGGAACAGGAAGAACTCTAACTCCGGGCCGGTGTAGTACTCGTATCCCATGTCGGCAGCGGCCTTCAATGCGCGCTTCAACCCAGTGCGCGGATCCGTCTCGAACGGCTCACCGTTCGGCGTCTGCACGTCGCAGATCACACGCGCGGTGGGCGCGTCCGACACCCAGGGAATGATGGCAAAGGTGTCGAGGTCCGGGTAGAGCAGCATGTCGCTCTCGGCAATGCGCGCAAAGCCCTGGATCGACGAACCGTCGAACCACTGGCCGTGTTCCAGCACATCGGGCCACAACTCGACGGGCACGCTGACCGTCTTGACGATACCCATGATGTCGGTGAACTGAAGGTTGATGAACTTGACGCCGGCGGACGCAATTTGCTCCCGGACGCGCTCAACACTGGCAGGGGTGTGACTCACAGAAATCTCCTTGGCCTTACAAATAAAAAGACGGAAGACAACGAGCGCATCTGTCGTTCGCCCATCGTCATCCGTCTTCGTCGTGGAATTTGCCTTATTGTACTCGCGCTACAACAGCGGCTCGCCGGGGCTATCCTGCCCGGTTGCTTGCAGAAAGCGCTGCTCGATGCGAGCGATCAGGCGGTTCACATCCTGGCCCTCGAGCGGCACCTGACCGCCGGCAATTGTGCCGTGTCCGCCGGCCTTGCCGGGCGGCACGATGATCTGCTGGATCAACAGGCCGGCGTCCTGTTGCATGAACTCAATGCGCAGCGACAGATGCAGCACGTTGGCGTGCTGGCCCAGGCACAGCGCAGCGTGCGCGCCTTCGAGCCGCAACAGCAAGTCGGCCATCTCCGCCGCCAGGTCGGGCCGGTCCATCAAGCCCAGTTCAGCAATCACGGCGCAACCATACACGCGGGCAGCATTCAGACCGCGACTGAAGGCACGAAAATAATCGCGGGGCAGTCCGGCGTGCTCCACCTGAATCAATTCCAACCGATTGGCGCGCGCAAGCAATTCGAGGTACACCGCTTCGTCAGCCGGCGTGGCCCCACGCAACAAGCCCTCCGTATCGGTTTTCAGGCCATAGAACAGCGCTGTGGCCAGCAGGGGATCGGGCGTCACACCGGCTGCCTGCAAGTGCTGATAGATCAGCGTAACCGACGCGCCAATCTCCGGCCGCACATCGACATACTGCACCTGAGCAATCGTGTCTCGCACCGGATGGTGATGGTCAATCACAATGCTGGGCAGCACCGGCGCAGGCAGCCGGTTGTTGCCAGCAGTAGGTTGCGAATCCACCAGCGCAATAGCCGGGTACTGGTCAAGAAAGTCAAGCGTGTCGCTATGTTCCCACTCTGGCGTCAGACGATTGAGCATGGCGCGATTCTCGGCCCGCGCCACCAGACCGCTGTACACCATGCGATTCGGAATGCCCCATGCGGTCAACAACGCAGCCAGCCCTTTGCCGGTCGCCAGCGAATCGGGGTCGGGGTTGTCGTGGGTGAGAATCAGCACAGGGCCATCGCTCGCCGCGCGGCGCAGACGGTCAAGCTGCGCCTGGGTAATCGGGTTAGAGACGTGGGTGTGCATGGCTGTGTCCGCGAACCCCTGCATGCCATCCTGGCAGACGAGCATGGGCGTCGCGCTTTTTTAAGCAATCCTACTCGCTATACGGCAAATTCATCACTCCGATCACGCTCGACGGATGATGTCGACGATCAACGCGCGGCGGTTGGCCGGCCTCGCTGCGAAAGACAGCTACCCGTTCAAAGGGTGGTGTAAGCGCAATCAAACCAAAGCTTTCCAGTTGGGCGTGGCGAATGGCGCGCTCTGCGCCGGCGCGAATCATCGCGTGCGCCGCCTCGGGATGAACATGCACCGCGCCGATGTTGCGCGCCATGTAGGCCGCCGTGTCCAGTTCGTCGCCGGCGTGTGGCCCGGCGCCGGGCGTTGTGCCGCGCTTGACACTCACGGTTTCGATGCCGGGCACAAGCTGTTGCGCCTCGGCGCAGGCCGCTTGATCGCCAGACAGAAAGATCGCCCGCACACCCAGTTCGCTGGCGCACATCGCAAACTGCCCGAACTCACCGATAGACACGCCGTTGATCGACAGGTCGATGTAGTTGAACCACTGGGTATGCGCCAGATGCGCATAGCCGGCCCCGGCTTTGGCGTGCTGGCCGACCCACGCAACCACATCGAACCCCTCATCCAGCAGAAAGGGCCAGCCCATGCCAAACCCGCGCATCAACTCCACGCGCGAATCGAGGAGCACCGGGTTGATGGCGCCGGCCCCATGTCCATCGGCCACCAGAATGCGCGTTGCGCCGCCGGCATAGAATCCCTCAATCGCCGCGTTGACTTCGCGCGTGAGCAGCTCTTTTGCCAGTTCGTAATAGCGCGACTCGGGCACACACCAATCGACAAAGTTCAGCACGCCGGCCACGCCTTCCAAATCGGTCATCACGTAGACACGCATGTTCCGCTCCGCTTGCAGAGATCACTACGTCTTCAGACGAATGACTGCCTTGACCATCTCGCGGTTGCGCAAGGCTTCAAAAGCCTGATGGATGTCGGCCAGCGCAAAGGGCTGCTCCAGCGCCAGCCAGTGTTCGGCCCGCAGCTTGCCCTGCTGAATTAGCGCGACCACCTGCTCGTGCGTCTCGGCTTCGTCGTAGCCGCCATTGTAGAAAGTGAACGTGCCGCGCGCGCGGGCCGGATTCAGCGCAGTGGCGCCGAATTCGTCGATGCCATAGATGCCGACCACCCCATCCGGCTTCAACAGCGGCAGGGTCTGGTCGAGCAGACCGGCCTTGCCGACTGCGTCGATGATCACATCAAAGCCATCGGGATGTGACTGCAGGCATTGCTCGATCGTGTCGCCGGCGCGATAGTCAACATACAGCGTCGCGCCCACTGCGCGCGCAGTGGCCTCGCGCTCTGCGTTGCCCAGCATCGCCACCGTCATCGCGCCCAGGTTGCGCGCATGGGCCGCAAACGCCAGCCCGTTGCCGCCCGATCCGATCACCAGCGCAGACAGCGGCGCGGACCGCTGGCGGGCCTGCAACAGCCGGGTGTAATAGCTCAGCGTTTCGCGCCAGGTGATCATCATCGTTGCGCCGGCCGGGTCAAAGTCCGGCGGCAACTTCTGGTTGACGCGATAGCCGGCCCACTGCTCGGCCGGCAGGCCATCCTCGCGCATGGCCCAGTGATCTCTGGCGATGCCGTATTCGGCATATCCGCCCCAGTTCACATCGAGGCCGGTGCCTGGAGGCGCCGGCGTCCCCACCCGCGTCACCAGAT
The DNA here is from genome assembly GCA_034431495.1 of Thermoflexales bacterium. Lineage (GTDB taxonomy): Bacteria > Chloroflexota > Anaerolineae > J036 > Brachytrichaceae > Roseilinea. The sequence continues at coordinate 28,558 of DAOUDB010000161.1, read as the reverse complement.
CGCCCACGCGATAGTTGCGCACCTTGCTGCCCACCGCCACGACCCGCCCGATGCTCTCATGCCCCAGAATGGTCGGATAATGCACCGGCCACGGGAACCGGCCATGGATCAGGTGCTGGTCGGTGCCGGTGCAGGTTGCCCCATACAACAACTCGCACAGCGCGTCGTACTCCCCCATTTCCGGCATGGGAATGTCGCGCACCACCAGCGCGCCCGGTTTCTCCACTATTGCGGCTTTCATCGTTACTCCTGCCTCACTCATCACTCGTCGCTCAGCACTCAGCACTCAGCACTCGCTCTATCTGGCCCACCCTGGCCCGTAGTGTTCCCGGTTGGCGATCAACAGCCAACCCAGCCCGAAAGGCTCCTCGAAAGGTCTGAACGGAACCATGGCGGCAATCTCATCCAGCCGTTTCAGAACATCGGCCGGAAGCGGCCCTTTCTCCACAGCGCGCACATTTTGTTCGACCTCCGCGACCGATCGCGCGCCCATCAAGGTGCACGATATGTCAAGATTGGAGATGACGAAGCGAATGGCTACCTCGGCCACCGGCAGGCCGATCTCATCGAGGAAGTCGTACAGCGCGAGGTACTGCGCGCGGCGTGGCGAACTGAGCCAACGCGCGCCATGCCGGATCTGGTCATCGAAACGGCGGGCCAGCGCGCCCTGCTGCAACGGGGAGCCGATGATGATGCCCATGCCCATTGCTTTGGCCGCCGGCAACACCTCATGCTCGGCCTCGCGCCACAACAGGCTGTAGTTGAACGCCGTCAGCAGCACATCGAACTTGCCGGTCTTGATGATGTGGGCCATTTCATAGGCCGTGGTGCCGCCCAGGCCGGTGAAACGAATCACCCCCTGACGCTTCAAATCGTCCAGCACTTCCATCACCGGCCCGTCGAAATTGACCGGGTCTGACCACCAGTTGTACTGGCCGGGGCGATCCGGCTCGTGGATCATCAGGATATCGACGTGGTCACGCTTGAGCAGACGCAGACTGCGCTTGACCGACCTCATCAGACAGTCTTTGTCCTGCGGCTTGAACGGTTTGGGCCGGCCACCCAATTTGGTGGACAGGATGAATGGCGTCTTGACATCCTTCAACGCCTTGCCGAGCACCTCTTCGCTGTTGGCGTAGCTGGGGGCAGTGTCAATATAGTTAACCCCCAGTTCAAGCGCCCGATCGATTGTGGCTTTGGCCTGGGCGTACTCGCCGCCGACGCTGGAGACAAACAGGCCGCCCAACGCCAGTTCGCTGACTTGCAGACCGGTCCTTCCTAACGGTCGTGTGTTCATGTCGCGCCCTCTGTGAATGAAGTGAATGAAGCGATTGTGGCGGCAACACCTGCACCGCCTCTCAAACACATTCTATGCCGGCATGGTGGAAGCGCATTCGGGACATCATGGGGAAGGGCAAGACCGGCGGCTGCTCTACGCACGATCTGCGCGCCCGCGTCATCCGCGTTCCCTGCTGATTCCGGCCAGCCGCTCGCTGGCTTCCCACACGACTCGCCGCAAGTCGCGGTCGTAGGCCAACGGCGAGGGAGTGGCAATGCGCTGCCGGGCGAAGTACTTCCCGCTGATGGTGGCAACATCGGGCGAAGTAGCCAGATAGACCGGGGTGGCGGCGCCCGCCTCTACGCCGGCGCCCTGCGCGCCATAACCGGCTCTGAGCAGTTTGGTGTCGATCACGCCGGGGTGAAGCGCGTTCACGGTGACTTGCAAGCCGGTCAACCGCTCGGCCAGCTCGAAGGCAAAGAGGACGTTAGCCAGCTTGGACATGGCATATGCCTCATGCCCGTCGAAGGGGGCGGCGCCATGCAGGCGCTCGAAGTCAATCCGGGCGTTCTGATGCGTCGTCGAACTGACGACGATGATGCGCGCCGGCGCGCTGCGCTTCACCAGGTCGAGCAGCACATGGGTCAGCAGAAACGGCGCGATGTGATTTACCGCCAGCGTCATCTCGATGCCATCTTCGCTGAGGCGGCGCTCGGCCATGAACACGCCGGCATTGTGGATCAGCACATCCAGCCGCTCGTATTCAGCGAGTATTTGGCCGGCCATCTCACGCACCTGTTGCAGCGAAGCGAAGTCAGCCACAACCGACGCCACACGGTCGTTGGCGCTTGCCCGGCGGATGTCCTGCGCTGCGGCCTCGGCCCGCGCGTCGTTGCGGCCATGCACAAGCACCTGCGCGCCCATGCGCGCCAGTTCCAGCGCAGTCTGTTTGCCAATCCCGTCTGTCGCGCCGGTGACCAGTACCGTCTTGTCTCGCATCATCGCTCAATGACTCAATGACTCAATCGCTCAATGGCTCAATCCCCAACGCCCCCTCGCCAAACAGAATGGAATAGGTCTCGCCGTTGTTGGCGCGCGTGCGCCCATCCATGTAGCACACGCTGAAGGCGCGACGCGCAATATCGGTGCGATTCACGTCGGAGGCGTGCAGCAACCAGTTGTGCAACAACATCACCTCGCCGGCCTCCAGCTCCAGGTTGACGATTTTGTCAGCCGGCGCATAGTGTCGGGCCTGTTCCTCGGTCAAGAAACCGGAGGGATGCGATGAATTAATCAGGCCGTGTCGGTGACTGCCGGCAATCACCTGCACGCATCCATTGGCGATCGTGGCCGGGTCGAGCGCGGTCCAGACGGTGATGAGCGGGTCGCGGTCGAGATGCGTCCAGCGATCCTGGTGCCAGGGTAGCCATGTGCCCTGCCGGGCCGGCTTGTTCATGAACATGGCGCGGAAACAGGCAATCGGCGTATCCGGCCCATACACCCGCGCGCAGATGTCGCGGAAGATCGGGCGCTGCATGTACGCCAGAAAGAGCGGGTCCAGTTCGAGGTCTTGTATCTTGCGGTAGGCCAGGGTGGCGCCCTTCCAGCCTTTCGTCTGCGGGCCGGCGTCGTTGTACTTGCCGGTCGTGCTATCGAGCTGCATCAAGACGCGGTCATAGTCGATGCGCGCGCGCCCCAGCATGATGTCGTCGATGCGCTGCTGCAACGCCGACAAATCCGCGTCGCTCAACAACCTGCCCAGTTTCACATAGCCGTCGCGCTCATACTGCGCCCATTGCGCGCTCGTGATTGCCTCGCTCATCATCCACCTCCAGTTGACCCGAGCGCACAGTATAAAACCTGCCGGCGCAATGTCGCTACAATCAACGCCATGAACAGCAAAGAGCGCGTCCGACTGGCGTTCGAGCATGTAGAACCGGATCGCGTGCCGCTGTGGTATGGGGCGGCAGACGGATTGACCCATCGCCTGATGGCCCTGTGCGGTGTTCCCGACGAAGAATCGCTCATGCGCCGGCTGCACATCGATTTTCGCCGCGTTCATGCGCGCTATGTCGGTCCGCCGTTGGGCAGCAGGAACATCTGGGGAGTCGAGCGCGGCGGAGATTATTACGGCCAGCCCCTGTCGCATCCGCTGGCCGGCGTCGAGACCGTTGAACAGGTCGAAGCATTCGCCGGCTGGCCCTCGCCGGATTGGTTCGACTTCTCACACCTGCGCGCCGACTGCGAACCGTGGCGCGACTACGCCATCATTGGCGGGCCGTGGGTCGTGGTGTTCACCGACGCCACCGAATTGGTGGGCATGGCCGAGTTCTTCGAGAAGATGCACACCCATCCCGACGTCATGCATGCCGTGATGCAGAAGGTGAGCGACTTCTATTACACCCTGGCCGTGCGCTTTTTCGAAACGTGCGGCGATCTGCTCGACATCTTCTTCTTTGGCGATGACATGGGGACTCAGCAGGCGCTGCTTGTCTCATTGAACCACTGGCGCGCGTTCTGCAAGCCGCACATTCGCCGTTTCATCGAGCTGGGCCGGCAGGCCGGCCTCAAAACCATGTTCCACTCGTGCGGCGCCGTGCGGGCGTTGATTCCCGACCTGATCGAACTGGGCCTCGATGCGCTCAACCCCGTTCAGGTGCGCGCCAAAGGCATGGACTTGCAGGGGCTGAAGACAGATTTTGGAAGCCACATCGCCTTTCACGGCGCGTTCGATCATCAGCAGGTCTTGCCGTTCGGCACGGTGGACGACGTGCGCGCCGAAGCGCGCCGCGTGATCGACATCATGGCGCCAGGCGGCGGGTTCTGTCTTGCGCCCAGTCACGATCTCATGCTCGATGAGTTCCCCCCTGAAAATGTGATCGCCCTGTACGATGAGGCCCATACCTACGGCCAATACACACTCAAGGAGTGACATGCTGAAACTCAAGTCATTGATTGAATCAGGCGACCCTGAACAGATTAGCACCGGCTTCCAGTTCACCGAAGGGCCGATCTGGCTGCCCGGCGGCCATTTGTTGTTCTCCGACATCCCGGCCAACCGCATCTACAAATGGACTCCCGGAAACGGCGCGATGATCTGGCGCGAGCCAAGCGGCAACTCGAACGGCCTGACCCTCGACCGCGAGGGCCGGCTGATCGCCTGTGAACACGGCAACCGGCGCGTCTCGCGCACCGAATCTGATGGTCGCATCACTGCGCTGGCCGACCGCTACCAGGGTAAACGCCTGAACAGCCCCAACGATGTGGTCGTGAAGTCGGACGGCGTGATCTATTTCACCGATCCTCCCTACGGCATCGACTTGAAAGACCGCGAGCAACCGTGCAATGGCGTGTACCGCATTCTGCCGGACGGAACCATCGAGCTGCTGGCAGATGACTTTGACCGGCCCAACGGACTGGCCTTCTCGCCCGACGAGTCGGTGTTGTACATCGACGACTCGCCGCGCCGGCATGTGCGCGCTTTCGACGTGCGGCCCGATGGCACGCTGGCCAACTCGCGCGTGATCGCCGACATGGATCACCCGCAGCCCGGCTCGCCCGACGGCATGAAGATCGACGCCGAGGGGCATTTGTACGTGACGGGCGCCACCGGCGTATGGGTGTTCGAGCCAAACGGCGAACTACTGGGTGTGATAGCGACGCCGGAGCGCCCGGCCAACTGCGCCTGGGGCGACGCCGACCGGCAGACGCTCTACATCACCGCTCAGACATCCCTCTATCGCGTGCGCGCCAAAGTGCGTGGACTGGGGCCTGGATAGGACAGTGTCACCGCGCGGATGCGGGCCGCGTCACTACCGGCAGAAACGCGCGCTCAACTACGCCCGGCCAAAACTCCAGAGAGGCCATGAGCTCCGGCTGGCTGAGTCTCAGCCGGTTGACCCATACGTCCTGCAACACGGCCGACCAGTTCACCGGACCCGCCACAGTGTCGGTGATCACCTGATCCGACTCACGAATCAGGAAATCGATGTACTCAGGCGACGCCGTCTGATACCACAACGTCACAGAGATGCGGGCGGCGCCGGGCACAAGAGGATAGGCCGCCGTATCCCAATACTGTCCATCGGCATAGTCGTATCCCACTACCGGCGCGCCGGCAGCCTCGAAGGCGGCATTGGCGAAACCGCGCGGCGGAATGCGGTTGTCCTTGTAGACGGTATTGTTCAAGGCAAAGCGAAAGCCTTCGCCTGCCAGGTCGGGCCGGCCAATGGCAAGGGCAAATGTGATGGACAGACCCTGCTTGATCTCGTACACCTTGAGATAAGGATCGTCCGGCGCAATGGCCCCTCGATCGTCGAACACGCCTGAGGTGAACACTAGCATCGGGCCGATGCCAGCGTTTGCGTACTGCTCTACGCGCAGCCACATCCGACGGCCTTCTGGATAGCCGGTGGGCAGCTTGTGGCCGGTGTTGTTCGTCACAGTGACGACAAGTCGATCGCCGGTCACGGCGGCGCTCAGGCGAGCAGCCCGTCGCAGCATGGCCTGGCCGACTGCGGCATTGGCCAGCGTCGCGCCGGCGTCGAAAGAGGGGTCGCCGGTCTGAGCGCCCCAGAAGTCTGAGATGGCGTGCTGCGTGCGGGCGTTCCCTCCGGCCCATTGATGAACCCCGACCGTGCGCGCAGGCGTGCCCAGCCACTCCTGCGCCAGCGGCGACTCGACTAACGGCATGTGGCAGTCCTGGCAAATGGTGATCGGGCCGTCCTCTGTGCCGGTGCTGCGCTTCAGGCCAGGATAGCTCAATCCGCTGACCCCGCCACTTGCAAATTCGCTGTTGGCCCACTCGCTGTAGGTGCGCTCGATGGCGAACAGACGATCCGTGGGCGAGGCAGGCGTGTCGATGGCATTCAACGCGTAGTCGTTGAGTGCCGGCTCCCAAGACAGCAGCGGGTTGTCGATGTCGTGACATGTGGCGCACAACTCTGCGGAGCGCAGGGCGCTGGATTGCGACCAGGGGTGGTAATACATCTCGCCCACATCGAACGGCCCGCGCACCACGTGCAAGCGGTCGACGATGTAGGCGCCACTGCCGACAATGGGCTGGCCGACCGTGTTTTGGATGTGAGCGCGTTCGCCGGCGTCGCGCGGCGACTCGCCCGGGGCGGGCGCCGGCAGTACGAGCCGGTGGCACAGGCTGCACGATACGCCCTGCAAGTCTTCGGCATTGATGGCGCTGCCATCCGGCGGCAGCGACCGGCCATTCAGCCAGGCATTCGGGCTATGGCAGCGAATGCAGAACTCGCCGGCGAAGCTCACATCCTTGTTGGCCACAACCATCGCCGCGCGGAACAACGGGTTGCGCGCGCTGTTCGCCATCATCGAGCCGGCCCAGTGATCGGTGATGATGCCGACATGGCAGACACGACAGTTGTCCGGCGCAGCCAGCGGCGCGCTCAAGCCATGCGGCTGCGTGCCCGGCAACCCGTAGTCCGCAAGGGTCGCGCTGATGGGCTGAGCGACCCGCGTGGCGATCGCGCGGTGAAGCATCACCAGGCTGGCCGGCTGCCGTCCTGCCTGCAATGACCGAGGCTGGGCCAGCAATGCCAGACCCAGGCCCAACAATGCGCTACAGACAACGATGACACTCCGCTGCGCCCACGGTCCAGCCATCGGGCTACGGTCTCCTCAACATCGGCGCAAACACGCGCCGCTCCAATTGCGCCGGCAGCGTCATCACCAATCGTTTGAGCGAACCAGTCGTTGTGCCGTTTTTCTGCGCCACGTACAGGTTGCCCTGCTCGTCTTCGCCAAACGACGCCAGGTTGGTCACGCCTTGCAACTTCAACTCACCCGACCAGATACTGCCTTCCCGCCGCAGCGCCCAAATCCTGCCGAAGACGTAATCGCCGAAGAAGTAGATGCCTTGCAAAGCAGGGTGCTGTGCGCCCCGATAGACGTGTCCGCCGGTAACGGAGATGCCCTCATTGCGGCCATAGACCCAGATGGGCAACACCGTGCCGGCTATCGGCGGCTGGCCGCAGTCGCCAAAGTTCGCAGTGTTGAAACCATTTCGGCCCTCATTCAGCCGCCAGCCGTAGTTCTCGCCGCCGGGGCTGCCGGCTGGCTGGAAGTTGATCTCTTCCCAGCAGCTCTGACCGACATCGCCAATGTACAAGTCGCCGGTGAGCCGATCGAACGAGAATCGCCATGGGTTGCGCAGGCCATAGGCCCAGATTTCGGGCCGCGCTCCGGGCGTCTGCCGAAAAGGATTGGTGAGCGGAATGGTATACGTGATGGCCCCGCGCGGATTGATACGCAGAATCTTGCCCAGCAGCACACTCAGATCCTGCCCATTGCCGGCCGGACTCCACGTGTCGCCGGCGCCACCCCCATCGCCCGGACTGATGTAGAGAAAGCCATCGGGGCCAAACTGCAACTGGCCGCCGTTGTGGTTATTTGCCGGCTGCGGTATGGTCAGAATGTGCGTGACAGAAACCACGTTGGCGGTGTTGGCCGCCGGATTGGACACCTTGAACCGCGAGATGACAACATCACCCACACAACACGGGGCGCTGGTGGTGTAGTAGAGATAAAACTCGCCATTGGTCCCGTAGTTCGGGTCAAAGGCGACACTGAGCAGCCCCTGTTCGGCGGCAGAAGACTCGACCTGGCCGGTGATGGTCAAGAACGGCGCAGCGACCAACGCGCCGCCGGACACAATGCGCAGCCAACCCCACTTTTCAACCACAAAGAGCCGGCCACTGCCATCACCGGCATGGGTAACATGCACCGGATTGTTCAGGCCAGAAGCCACAACCGTCTGCAAGCTGAGGGTGAAGCCGGGCAGTGACGTTGCCACATTCGGCGTGATCGGCAGTTCCGACCGGCCTTCCTCCGGCCACTCCGACGAAACATCATCTGTCCGGCCGGCGACAGCCAACTCGGCAACAGCAGATCCAGCCCCCACGGTCGCTACGAGAACACCGAGAACGATGAGAAAAGCGCGCACTGAACACCGTCGCACCAACAACCTCCAACATAACATCACAGCGCGATATGTCGGCGCGACGATACCACAGATCGTGGCAACGAGTGTTGGCAGATCGAACGAGAGTTATCACGCAAGGCGCATTGCGCCTCGCCCGGGTCGGTGAGCCTGTCGAACCGCCGGCCCAATCACCGGCTGCTATCCATCGCTGCGCGGATCAGATCCTGTTTCAGGTCCCACAACCGCTGGGTCAGCGACACGTGGTAGATGTGCGGATTCACAAGGCGCTTGACGCCGGCATCCAGCCGGTTGACATCGGCCACGCGCTGCTGCCGGATCTGATCGAGCGTCGGCCATTCATACACCAGCCGGCCCTCGCTCAACACATCCACCAGCAACGGCTCCACCTCGCACACGTCTTTCTGTTGCAGCAACCGCTGCTGCGTGTGATCGGTCGGATGCCGCAGCACCAGCCGGCCATCCCGAGCGGCAAGTATCTGGCGTGGGTCTTCGTCATCCAGGCTCAACAGATCAGCCGTGGCATTGCAGCGCGTGTCATACAGGCGCCAGGCCAGCTTGTGGCCGGGGTTGGGGGTCTTCTCGGCCGATTCAGAAATCTTGATGGCCGGCTTCCACTGGCCCTGGTCATGCACCGCCACCAGCTTGTACACCCCGCCCAGCGCCGGCTCGCCCCATGACGTGATCAGCCGTGTGCCAACGCCGTACACCATGCGTTCGATCACCCGGTCGGCGTCCACCTCCCACCGCTTCGCCTCTTGCCGAATCTGGGTAATGATCTGCCAGATCAGCAGTTCGTCCAGATCGTTCGACAGGACAATGGATGTGTCGGGGAAGCCGGCTGCATCCAGCATCTTGGCCGCCTGGATCGTCAGGTATGCCAGGTCGCCCGAATCGATGCGCACGCCCACCGGCTTGTGCCCCTTGCGCGCCAGTTCCTCGAACACGCGGATGGCGTTGGGAATGCCGCTCTCCAGCGTGTTAATGGTGTCCACCAGCAACAGGCAGTCGTCGGGATACACATCGGCGAAGGCGCGAAAGGCGTCCAGTTCGCTCATGCCAAGCGACATGAAGAGCTGCACCATGCTGTGCGCGTGCGTGCCTTTCGGCGTGTATCCCAGCACATGCGACACGCCAACGTTGGAGGTGAAATCGGCTCCGCCGATGAGGGCCGCGCGCGCGCCGGCGTTGGCGCCCTTTTCTTGCCCGCGACGCAGGCCGAACTCCAACACCAGGCTGCCATTCGCCACATCGCGGATGCGCGCCGCCTTGGTCGCCACCAGCGTCTGATAGTTGATGTGGGCCAGCAGCGGAGTCTCCAGAATCTGGGCCATCGCCATCGGCCCCTGCACCATCGTCAACGGCACGTTGGGATGAACGACACGCCCTTCGGGAATCGCCTTCAGGGTGATGCCGTCGAAGTTGCCATACTCGCGCAGCCAGGCCAGAAAGTCCTCACCAAACACCGGCGCGCCGGCGCGGTTGCGCTGGCTGCGCAAATAGGCAATGTCTTCATCGCGGAAACGCGCTTCCTGCATCCAGTCGACCAGCCATTCCAAGCCGGCAGAAATGCAATATCCGGCCTGATGGCTGTCATAGTCGGGATAGCGGCGGAAGTAATGGTCGAACTGCCCCGGCTTCTCGTGCAGGCCCGCGCGGAAATAAAGCTGGGCCATGGTGAGCTGGTACTGATCGGTAAACAAGATGCCCTCGGCTGTGGCGCGCTGTTCGGGTTTCATGCAATTTTCCTCTACCCTGCGACCAATGCTTCGATCTGCTCGCGGCGCCATGCGCCGTCGGCAATCACCAGCCGATAGTTCAGCGCCAGTTCATCATCCGGCGCAAGAATGTATTCCTCGTCGAACGAGAAAGCAAAGCTGACCGCCGCGAACGGATCGTTGCGCACAAACCATTTGTTCGGATAGCTCACGTTGCCCGGCTGATCGATGAAGACCAGCGTGGAGTAGTCGGCGCTGCCATCGTGCGCGCCGATGTAAGCCAACCAGGGCGCGCGCCGGCCCATAATCTCCGGCCCCTCCAGGCCGCCGGCCGCCAGCACCTGTCCACCCGTGAAAGCGCGCGGGCCGCGCCAGAACAAACCGCCGTAACCGGCCAGTGGCCGGCCCTGCGTCGTCGGCGAGCCAAACACCAGCGGCGCGCTGCGCACGTTGTCCAGCCGAAACTCAAAGTCAAGCGTCCAGTAGCCGCCCGCCGGGTTGATCTCGCTCACGCTGATGCGGCGCTTCTCCCGGATCCACGTCTCGCCGGTCGAACTGATCCACTTCAACTCTTCGTGCAGGTCGGCCCGTTCGTCTTCGCAGCGCAACTCGGTCCACCGCTCGTGCCTGATCCGGCCGTTGTTGTCAAGCTGCACGTAGCCCTGCCCGTTGACGTAGGTCGGCCCGCCCCAGAAATTCTGGCCGGAGAGATGGGCGCAGGTCATCTGCACGCCTTTGTGCCAGACATGATCGTGCGGACGGTAGATCGTCACCTCGTTGCCGGCAAGCGTGCGCAGCGGGTGGAAGTACGGCTTGGGCGACTCCATCGCCGGCATATCTGGCTCGTACACGTAGCGGAACAAGAGCTGGCCGGCGTGGCGCAGTTCGATGGCGTCGTGCAACTCATGGGCGAGACGAATCTTCATAACCGTTTGATCGGCTTGCATCCTGGCAAGCGGACTCCTGTCTGTAGATTGGAAGCTCGTATTGTGCCTCAAAATCGGCCACCTCACCCCCGGCCCCTCTCCCTCCGGGAGAGGGGGGAATCCGGCGGGGGATAATGGCCGGCATGCGCCGACGCGACCTGTTACTCACTTCGATCATCGTGCTGCTGGCCTGGCAGGCGCTGGCCATGCTGATCCAGCGCAACATCCTGCCGGCCCCCGCGCAGGTGCTTCAGGCCATGATCGCCTACGCCGGCGAGTTGAGCCGACATCTGGCGGTCAGCGCGCTGCGCGTGATCGTCAGCGTCATCATCGCCATTGCGCTGGCTGTGCCGGCCGGGCTGGCCATGGGACAGATGCCGCGCCTCAACCGCATCTTCGCCCCGCTGGTCTACCTCATCTACCCGATTCCCAAGATCGTGTTCTTTCCGATCATCCTGTTGATCTTCGGCGCCGGCGACGCCAGCAAGATCCTCATCATCGTCGTCATCCTGTTCTTTCAGATTCTGGTGCCGGTGCGCGACGACGCAGCCAGCGTCCGGCCTGAACTGCTGAACTCGGTGAAATCTCTGGGCGCGGGGCGGCGGGCGCTGTTTCGGTTTGTGTACCTGCCGGCCTCGCTGCCGGCAGTGTTGACGGCGCTGCGTCTCAGCATCGGCACCGCAGTCGCCGTGCTCTATCTGGCCGAAACCACTGCCACGCTTTACGGCCTGGGCTACTTCATCTATTACACCGCCAGCACCCTTTTCGACTACGCAGCCACCTACGCCGGGGCCGTCGTCATGGGGCTGCTCGGTCTGGGCTTGTATTTCGTGATCGACGGGCTGGAGCGGCGGATGTGCCCGTGGAAATTCGCCGGCTGACACTCCAGCGCAAACCATGACAGGAACACGCAAACCATGAGCAGCCAGTTGGACAAGCCGGCGCGGGTGCAAGCCATGTTTGCCCGCATCGTGCGCCGATATGACTTGATGAACCGTGTCATGACACTGGGGCGCGACCAGGCCTGGCGGCAATTGACCGCCCGCGAGTTGCAGCTGAACGAGCCGGCCCCGCGGGTGCTCGATCTGGCCACCGGCACCGGCGACATTGCGCTAGCCATCGCCAGGCAGTATCCCGCCGCCACCATCGTCGCCGCCGACTTCGTGCGCCCCATGCTGCAAGCCGCGCAACTCAAATCGCGCCAGCGTGGCAGCCCGGTGCGCGACTTCGTGCAAGGCGACGCATTGTCGTTGCCCTTTGCCGACGCGACTTTCGACGCGCTGACGAACGGCTTTCTGTTGCGCAACGTGGCCGATCTGGGCCGCGCCCTGCGCGAGATGCGGCGCGTGGTCAAGCCGGGCGGGCGCGTGGCCTGTCTCGAAATCACCCGTCCCGGCGCGCCCGTTTTCCGCCACCTCTTCCAACTCTATTTCTATCGCGCAGTGCCCGTCATCGGCCGGCTGGTTGGCGGCGACGCGCAAGCCTACACGTATCTGCCCAACTCATTGACCGATTTCCCGCGCGCCGCCCAACTCCGGCAAATGATGCTCGACACGGGCTTCCGCGACGCCCGTTACCGGCTGCTGGGCCTGGGCGCCATGGCATTACACATCGCAGTCGTCTGAGAAAATGGTATACTTTTGACGCTGATTGCCGCGTGAACGTTGAAGACGCGTTCGCAATCGGCGCAGTGTGTTGGGGCGTGGCCAAGTGGTAAGGCACCTGACTCTGGATCAGGGAATCGTTGGTTCAAATCCAGCCGCCCCAGCTTTCTATCGGTGAAGGACGGAGGACGAGCGACGAAAACGAGATTCGTCATTCGTCCTCCGTTCTGCGTTATTGTGTGAAGCGATGCACCTCACTCAAACAGACGACCCACCTTTATCGGACCAGCCGGCGCGCGACGTTGAGCGCGCCGACTCCGGCGCCGACGTCGGAGACCTTACGCGCGTCGTGATCCTGGCGGCAGGCAAAGGCACGCGCATGAAGTCCAGTCTGCCCAAAGTCCTGCATCCCTTGCGCGGCCTACCGCTCATCGCGCACTCGATCCGCCTGGCCTGGGCCGTCTCCGGCGTGAGACCCATCGTCGTGATCGGCCACGACGCCGAAGCCGTATCAGCAGCAGTGGGCGACCGCGGCGAGTGCGTGCTGCAATCTCCCCAACTGGGCACCGGCCACGCCGTCATGACGGTGGCCGGCCATCTGCCGGTTGCTCCCAATCGCGTCATCGTCATGGCGGCCGACATGCCGCTCATCCGCCCCGAAACGTTGCGCGCCCTGGTCGAGGAACAGACCCGCGCGCAAGCCGCTGTGGCGCTCCTGTCGGTAATTGTGGACAACCCGCGCGGATTCGGTCGCATCGTGCGTGACGCGGCCGGCAACGTGCAGGCCATCGTCGAGCAGATCGATTGCGCGCCGGAGCAGCTTGCCATCCGCGAGTTGAACGCCTCTGTGTATTGCTTCGACGGGGCCTGGCTATGGCGGGCCGTGCGCCAGTTGACACCAAACCCCCGCAAAGGCGAGTACTTCCTGACCGACCTGATCGCGCTGGCCGCGCGGGAAGGCCGCGTAGTCAGGGCAATCGTGGGTGACGCGGAAGAGAATATCGGTGTCAACACGCTGGCCGATCTGGCCGATGCCGACGCAGCCTTGCGCCGGCGCATCAATCGGGCGCATCTGTTGGACGGCGCGCGCATTGTTGACCCGCTCACCACATATATCGACCTGGATGTCGAGATCGCGGCGGACGCGGAAATCCTGCCGAACACGCACCTGCTCGGCAATACCCGCGTGGGCGCGCATAGCGTCATCGGACCGAACTCGGTGTTGCGCAACGCAATCATCGGCAGTCATTGCGCGGTCCGGCAGTCCACGATCGAGGACTCGCGCATGGACGACCACAGTGACGCCGGCCCCTATGCGCACTTGCGGTCCGGCGCACATGTGCGCGAGGGCGCGCACGTCGGCAACTATGCCGAGATCAAGAGCAGCACGCTGGGGCCGGGCAGCAAAATGGGGCATTTCAGCTATCTCGGCGACGCCACTGTGGGCGCCGGGGTCAACATCGGCGCCGGGGCGATCACCTGCAACTACGATGGCGTCAACAAACACCCGACGCTCATCGAGGACGATGTGTTCATCGGCAGCGATACCCTGCTGGTGGCGCCGGTCACAGTGGGCCGGGGCGCGCGCACCGGCGCCGGGGCTGTCGTTACGCGCAACGTCGCGCCCAATACACTGGTCGTAGGACTGCCGGCACGCGCCATCCGCAAAGTGAAATCCGAATCCTAGCGCTGCCCCCGTCCTATTCGACTCAGTCACCCTTACCCAATACGCAACACGTAATACGCAAGACACCATGTCGATCCTGCTATTTGCTCTGGCCACAGCAGCACGCGCGTTCTTCGCGCTGGCGCGCGGCGCGCTGATCAACGTGCGCCGACCTCGGCTGGTGGAGCTGGAGCAAAAAGGCGTGACCTCGGCGCGCGTCATCCAGCGTCTGACCGAGAACTCCAGCCAGTTACTGGCCACGGCCGAAGTCGGGGCGTTGTTTAGCCTGGTCATCGCAGCCAGTATTGCCACGCTCGAATTTGTGCCGGCGGTGGCCGGCTGGATCGGCAACTGGGATGGGGTGACCATCCCCCTGGCATTCACCAACGCGCTGGCATATGTCATCGTCATCCTGCTCACCAGCATGGTGCTCTACATCTTCGGGCGGCTCGTGCCCGAAGCGATTGCCGTGCGGCACGCGGAAAAGATCGCGCTGGCCAGCGTCGGCCTGGTGCAACTGAGCAGCGTGCTGTTGTCGCCATTCGTGCGCATCGCTGTCGTGTTCAGCAACCTGCTGTCGCTGCCGCTGGGCGGGCAGAAACGCGACAGCGCCACCCTGGTGACCGAAGAGGAGCTGAAGACCATGGTCGACGCCGGCCAGGAGGAGGGCTTGATCGAGCAGGATGAGAAAGCCATGATCCTGTCGGTGCTCGATTTTGGCGACACGGTGGCACGCGAGGTCATGGTGCCGCGCATCGACGTTGTGGCAGTGGAAGTGAACACACCGCTCAGAGAAGCGCTCGATGTCATCATCAGCGCCGGCCACTCGCGCATCCCCGTCTACCGCAACACGATCGACGACATTGTCGGCATCCTGTACGCCAAAGACCTGTTGCGCCTGCTGCGCGATGGCTTAAATCCGCCGCTGGCGCAGGTGCTGCGCCAGCCCTACTTCACCCCCGAATCAAAAAAGGTCAGCGAACTGCTGCAAGAGCTGCAAAGCCGGCGCGTGCATATCTGCATCGTCATAGACGAATACGGCGGCACGGCGGGCCTGGTGACGATCGAGGACATTCTGGAGGAAATCGTCGGCGATATTCAGGACGAGTTCGACGCCGAGGAGCCGGAGTACGTCGCACTGCCAGACGGTTCCGGCTACATTCTTGAAGCAAGCATAAACTTGGACGATGTGAATGAACTGATGCGCGTGCAATTGCCCACCGGCGAGAGCGACACGCTGGGCGGCTTCATCTACGACCAACTGGGCGAAGTGCCCGAAACCGGCGATGTGGTGCGCTACGGTGGCGTGGTGTTGGAGGTGATGGAAGTCAATGAGCGGCGCATCCTGAAAGTGAGAGCTACCTATGAGCAACCGGAAGACACAATCCACGAAGCGGGGCGCGAAGCCGGCCGCGAAACCCCGGAAGGCGACATCCAAAACGGCAGCGCAGGACACGTCGAATCAACGAGCGACGAAAGCGCCGGCCCGGCCCGGCGACGACTTCGCCCCTCTGGCTGAGTCCGATATCCAGGTACTGATCGAAGTCGCCGCCGAAACCCGGCAGATGGCCTACGCGCCCTATTCGGGCTATCGGGTCGGGGCTGCACTGGTCGGCACATCCGGTCTGGTCTATAGCGGCTGCAACGTCGAGAACGCCTCCCTCGGCCTCACCCTATGCGCAGAACGATCTGCTGTGGTCAAGGCGGTGAGCGAAGGGGAGAACGACTTTGCGGCCATCGTAGTTGTCACACAGGACGGCGCCAGCCCATGCGGCGCGTGCCGGCAGGTGCTAGCCGAGTTCAATCCCGACATGGATGTGTACATGGCAACGCCGGCTGGCAACTACACGCGCAAGACAATCCGGGAACTGCTGCCAGATTCGTTCGCCCTACGGCGCTAGACCGTTGATCGCGAGACGGGCGATCGCCGACCGACTATCATGCCGCATTAAGGCGGTCGCGTTATGATCGCGCGAAAGATGTGGAAAAAGACCGTCAAGGCCGCTGTGGCCGGCCTGATTCTCATCGTGGCGCTGCCTTTTCTCGTCCGCTGGGCGGTGGGCGTGTGGGCGCATGATCGCGTGCATGACACGCCAACCAGCCTGCCGGCGCAGCGCGTGGCGATCGTGTTCGGCGCCGGCATCCGGGGCGAGCGCCCCACCCCCATGCTGTACGACCGGGTGGCCTCGGCGGTTGACCTGTATCGGGCCGGCGTCGTTCAAAAGCTGCTGATGAGCGGCGACAACCGCTTTGATGACTATAACGAGCCGCGCGTCATGCGCAACGTGGCAATGGAGCTGGGCGTGCCAGAGCAGGACATCGTTCTGGACTATGCCGGCCGCAGCACCTACGAGACCTGCTACCGTGCGCGCGACATCTTTGGCGTGACACGGGCCACACTGGTCACCCAACGATTCCACCTAGACCGCGCGCTGATGATCTGCAACGCGCTCGGCGTCCGGGCTGAGGGGTATTCCGCCGACCGGCGCGCTTATCGCACTGTCTGGTGGAACGAGCTGCGCGAGGTCCCCGCGCTGGTCAACGCGCTGGTGCAAATCTACGTGACCCGGCCACTGCCTGTTCTGGGCGAGCCAATCCCGATTGACGCCGGACAGTCGCCCTCCCGCCACATGTCAGACTTGCGGCAAACGCTGCAGGGCAAGCCCGGCGGCTTGCCCCACAGGGGTGGGCCGGAAAAAGTTTGATAGACTCCCCTTCCAGCTATGAGCGCCAATACCCGACAAGCCGCCTGGGAACTGGTGAACGAATACACCAGCGATCCCAACCTGATCCGGCACATGCTGATGGTGGAGACCGCCATGCGCGCATACGCCTCGCGCCTGGGCGAGGACCCGGACCTGTGGGGCATAGTTGGCCTGGTTCACGACTTCGACTATGAGCGCTGGCCCAACCTGGACGGTTCTGGCCACCCCAACACAGGCGCCTCAATCCTGCGCGAGCACGGCTGGGATGAAACCATCATTCGGGGCGTGCTGGCTCACGCAGAGGAGTTGACCAGCGTCAAGCCTGAAAGCTTGATG
Organism: Thermoflexales bacterium; assembly: GCA_034431495.1. GTDB lineage: Bacteria > Chloroflexota > Anaerolineae > J036 > Brachytrichaceae > Roseilinea. The sequence goes on along the minus strand of DAOUDB010000161.1, from coordinate 11,357 downwards.
GAAAAGACGCTATGCGCCGTGGATGAACTGGTCGGCTTCGTGGCAGCCGTCGCCTACGTGCGGCCGTCGAAAAACGTGGCCGATGTGCAGGTGTCTTCCATCAAAAAGAAGTGGAAGGATAAGGCGTTCGCCGCCGGCGTGCACCGCGACGAGATCGAGCAGGCCACGCTGGCACTGGGCGTGCCACTCGACGAACACATCGGGGTCGTGCTGGCCGCACTGCAGGCCAATGCGACAGCTCTGGGACTGGACGGGGTCAAGGCCTGACCGCTGGACGGGTGTGCCAGTATGGAAACGCCTCGATCGCCCGCGCCAGGAAAAGTGCATCGTCGATGCCCGTCGTGCAATTCGCGCATAGGTCAGCATGAAATCACCTGTCCAATCTGCGGCCACATCTTTGTCACTGACCCGGCCAGCCCACCGGCGGATGAGCCAGCGCCAGAGCCGGCCGAGATTCCACTAGTTCCCAGTCGTAGGGGCGCCGCAGGATCAATACCCGGCCCGTCTATCCAGACCCGGCGGCCATTCCTGTCACAACTGCCCTGGGGCGTGATCGGCGTCGGCGCCGTTATCGTAGCGCTGGTCATTGGCGCAGCGCTCCTGTTGCGCGACACCGGCGGGAGCGGTGAGCCAGCCCCAACGCCCACTCTGCCCGGAGCAACAAGCCAATCCGCGATGGACATCGAGCCGGACCAACCTGCCACGCAAGAATCGGCGGCAGTACCCACGATCACGTTTGCAGACACACCGCCCGCCGCCGAACCTACTGATACGCCAATCTCCGAATCGCCCACACCATCTCCCCCCACAGACACACCAACGCCGCCGCCCGATCTTGAGTACGAAGTGCAATCCGGCGACACCTGCGGCGGCATTGCCATGAAATACAACGTGCCGGTGGACACCCTCATCCGCTACAACAATCTCGACGCCAACTGCTTCCTGCGTATCGGCGACAAGCTGCGCATCCCGCAACCCACGCCGACGCCGGGACCGGCCCCTGAACTGCCCCCGGATGCGACGCCCCCCGACACGGCGACGCCGGACGCGACACAGTCCACAGAGGCAGCCGTGCCGACAGCAACGCTGCCGCCCCAGATCGTGTACACCGTGCGCGAGGGGGACACCTGCGGCGAAATAGCGGAGCGATTCCGCATGCCGGTCAACCACCTCATTCAACAGAATGGCCTTGACGACAACTGTCTGATCCGCATCGGCCAGGTGCTGACGCTCACGTTTGCCACACCCACCCCGGCGGTTTCACCGACGCCCATCATTGCGCAGACACCCACGCCGCGCGCCGGCTACCCCGCGCCGCAACTCGTATCGCCGGTCGAGGATGCGGTGATCACCGAGTCGCTCGAGTCGGTCACACTCGCCTGGCTGAGCGTCGGCCTGCTGAAAGAGAATGAGTGGTATGTGGTGCAAGTGCAGCCAGTCGGGGCAATTACCGTCCCCGTGTTCGAGACCAAAGCGACCTCCATCCGATTGACGCGCGCGATTTTCGGCGACCTTGACGAACGGTCGTTTTCCTGGTGGGTGCAGGTAAAGCAATTGGTGGCAGTTGACCCGCGCACGAATGAGCGCGTGTACAACGACCTTAGCCCGGCGAGCGCCGTGCGCCGATTCATTTGGCGGCGCCCACCCGAGGCTCCGACGCCGAGCGGCGCATGAGAGAACAACACGTGTCCCTCCTCTCCTTCTACGAACAGGTCTACGCCGTGACGCGGCTGATCCCGCAAGGCATGGTGATGAGCTACGGCGGCGTAGCACGGCAGCTGGGCCGGCCGGGGCTGGCGCGCACCGTGGGGTATGCCCTGCACAATCTGCCCGCAGGCACCGATGTGCCATGGTGGCGAGTGGTCAACACGCACGGGCGCATTTCCAACAGCTACTCGCCCGAGGCGCAAGCCGATCTGCTGCGCGCAGAGGGCATCGCGGTGGACCACGATCTGCGGCTGGACATGCGCCGGCACGACGCAGAGATGATCGTCTATCGCAAATTGCAGAGGCGGGCGAGGGCGCAGAGGTGAGAGGGTGAAGGGATGAAGGGGTAAAGGGGTGAAGGGGTGAAGGGGTGAAGGGGTGAAAAAGAGGTTCACCCTGTCAACGCTACTGGTCGCTCAGATAGTCCCGCAGGCGCCGGCTGTGGTGTGGATGGCGGAGCTTGCGCAGCGCCTTAGCCTCGATCTGCCGGACGCGCTCGCGGGTCACGCCGAAAGTCTGGCCTACCTCTTCCAGCGTGTGCGTCTTGCCGTCCTTGAAGCCAAAACGCATCTCCAGCACGTTGCGCTCGCGCTCGCTTAGAAAGGCCAGCACCGATCGGACCTGCTCCTTCAGCATTTCGAGCGTGGCCGAGTCGATCGGCGACATTTCGGTCTGGTCCTCGATGAAATCGCCCAACAGGCTGTTCTGTTCCGTGCCGACCGGCGTCTCCAGCGAGATCGGCTCGGCCGACACGCGCATGATGTCCTGCACATGCCTGACGGCCTGTTCCAGCTTGCGCAAGAGCGCCGGGTCAATCGGCCTTCCGTTCGACTGGGCTTCCATGATCAAGGCCAGTTCGCGCTCGTTCAACAGGTTCATCTCCAGCGCCAGGTCCTCCGTGGTTGGCTCCTGCCCCAGCTCCTGGGTCATGCGACGCTGCACGCGCGACAGCTTGTTGATCGTCTCGACCAGATGCACGGGAATGCGAATCGTGCGGGCCTGATCGGCAATGGAACGGCTGATGGCCTGGCGAATCCACCACGTGGCATACGTGCTGAACTTGAAGCCGCGCCACGAATAGAACTTCTGTGTCGCGCGCAGCAGACCCATGTTGCCTTCCTGGATCAAGTCGAGGAAGGAAATCCCACGACCCAGGTAGCGCTTGGCGATACTGACCACCAGCCGCAGATTGGCGGCGATCAATGCCCGGCGCGCCTCGTCAGCCCGGCGATGCAGGTCTGCCAGATGATCTTCGCAGCGGTCCGCCGGCGGCATCCAGGCAGACGCCTCGTCCCATTCGACCAACTCGCTGGAGCCGGCGTGCTCAACGTGCCGGGCCAGTTCATCGACGAAATCCGGCGGGAAAATGATCGCCGTCAGAACCACCTCGAACAGCGGCCGGCTGATCTTTTCCACGGTCAGGTCCTGCCCCCAGCCCATTTCGCGCAGATACCGCTCCATGTAACACGCTGCCGGGGCCGAGTACTGCCATGGCATGTTGCGCGCTTCACGCAGGATCTGGGCGAGATCCGGCCAGTCGACGCGGCGCTGGTCGCACTCATCCCCCACTGTTCGCCAGGCGGCTTCCAGATGTTTGTACGTCGCCAGCCAGATCGGGACCCCCTCTTTGCCCGCCTTTTCCTCAAGGGTGTTGAGGAGTTGTTCGGCGCTGTATGTGGCGCATAGACGCAGCTCTTGGTCGGCGGTGAGCAGGGGTGTGGCGCTGATTTCGCGCAAATACATGCGAACGGGGTCGTCGCTGGACGTGTCGCCTGCTTCGGCGATACGGCGCGTGTCCAGATCGGACAGATCGTCCGACAGCACGTCGTCATCCTCGTCCGCCTCGGTTAGCGCATACGCCGCGGCCAGTTCCGCTTCGTCATCGAGATTAAGAGCCTGCTCGCGTGTATTGACATCGGACTCGTCGAGGTCGTCACCGACCAGCGCGTCGGCCCGCAAGATATCAGCGTCGTCTGCCGCAAAGTCATCGTCCGGTGCGCTGGCGCGCGCCGGAGCAGCCGGCTCGAATATCCGACCGTCGAGGTCGTCTTTTCGCAAGCCAGCCTCACCCGGCCGTCCGGGGTCGCGCCGGTCCAAGTTTTGCCGCGTTGACTTTGCCCGCGAGTTTGTCATACGATCATTAGCTTTGGACGCATGTTCAGCGGCGTCAGCTAACCACCAGAACACCTCTCAGGCGAAGCGCCTTCTGCGCTCGCAGATGCTTCGCCGAAATATCCATGAGCCTGAGATTATACTGTGCGACCCGCTCAGAGTCCCCACCACTGCGCGCATCATCGACCATGAAAGCCAGGCCGGCGCGCTCGCGTTGCAGGTTCTCCATACGCAACCGCAGCGCCGTTCGGATGGCTTCCTCGCGCAGCAATGCCTCTCCGCCCGCCGCGCCGTCGCTCCATGAGTAGTCTGCAATCAAGCTCAGCCAATCGTCATTGTATTCACTCTGCGGCTGGCCGGTGGCGGCGCGACTGAGCTGGACAAAACCCAGTCGCAGGGCCGGATTCAGAAAGTCGTCAACGCCCAGCACCTCCAGGTTGGCGCGCGTGAGGGCCACGTTGGCATCCATAAGCAAAGCGGGCAGGCGCGCGAGGATGGAGATCAAATGTAGTTCGAGATCGACCCTGCCCACTCTGGCCGGTCTGGGCGCATCGGGCGGGTTCTGCGCTGGCGATGTCTGCTCTGGGCTGCGCGCCTCTGTGCTTGCCGCCCCACGCGCAGAGCGTTGCGCCACCCAGGCCAGGCCAGTCGCTTCGACCACGGCCCGCGGATTGAGTTGTAGTTTACGGGCAATCTGCTGAAGATACACGTCGCGCTGGACCGGGTCAGACAAATCGCGCAGGATGGGCGCAATCGCCTTGATAGCATCGGACTTGCCGCGCGGCTCTGCGGTATTGAAATGGCCCAGCAGCGCATCAATGACATGCTCGACGATCGGCCGGGCTGCGGCGATCGCCTCGCGCCACCGATCGGGCGACGCCAGCACGATTTCATCCGGGTCCATACCTTCGGGCAGGATGGCCACGCGGATGTCCGCGTTCAACTTCGATTCGTGGCGGATGATGCCGCGCGGGTCGAAGGCCGGCGTGTCATCGCGTTCCAGCGTGTCGCGCGCCACATCGAGGCCCCGCAACACAGCGCGGTTGCCGGCTGCATCGGGGTCGAGCGCCATGACAATGCGCGGGGTGAGCCGCTTGAGCGCCCGGAACTGGCTCTCCGTCAGAGACGTGCCCATGCCGGCAACGACATTGGTGAAGCCGGCCTGGTGCGTGCCGATCACGTCCATGTAGCCTTCCACCAGCACGGCGGTCTGCTCATTGCGAATGGCGCCGCGCGCGCGGTCGAGGCCGAAAAGCAGCCGCCCCTTGTCAAATACCGGCGTCTGCGGCGAGTTCATGTACTTTGGCTCAGTGCCGTCAAGCGACCGGGAGCCGAACCCGACCACGCCACCCTTCTCATCCCGGATGGGAATCATCAGCCGGCCGCGAAACCGGTCGTAACGCCGGCCTTCTTCGTTCTCGACGACAAGACCGGCGTCGATCAGATCGTGTATGTCAAAACCGCGCCCTGTCAGATAGTTGGTCAGCGCGTGGTAGTCCATCAGACTGTAGCCCAGTTGCCATGCGACAATCGTTTCGGACTTCAGACGCCGCTTGTCCTGCGCGTAGGCGCGGCAGTGGGCTGCCTGCGGCGCGGTCATCAGCAGGTGATGGAAATACTCAGCTGCCTGCGTCAATGCCTGGCGCAGTCGCACGTCACGGTCTTCGGCAACCTTGTCCTGTTCGGTGCGCTCGTGGATTTCGATGCCGGCGCGCCGGGCCAGTTCGTGTAGCGCCTCGTTGAAGGTCAGCCCCTCCTTCTTCATCAGGAAGGAGAACACATCGCCCTGCTCGCCGCTCGAAAAATCCTTGAAGGTCTGCGTCTCGGGAAAGACGAAGAAAGAAGGCGTCCTCTCCGCCTGGAACGGCGACAACCCGCGATAGTTGCGGCCGCTGCGGATGAGTTTGACGTAGGGGCTGACGATGTCGACGATGTCGATCTTGCTTTTCACGTCCTCGACAACAGACATATGAATCATTATAGCCAGCGACATAGCCAGCGACATAGCCAGCGACTTGCTGGCCGGCGCTGTCATTTCTCAATCTCGGCAAGCTTTGTTCACGCCCCGCATCGTCATCGTCACGCCCGCCTGCGAGGGAATAATGGCCCGCACGGGAATGATGGACACGGTCTGCCCTGCGGGGAAATGCGCCCGAAGCAGGCCTTTGATTTGCGGCTGCGCTATAATCGCGCCCATGCTTAACGTATTTCTCGGCATCGCCCAGATTCTCCTGGCGGTTGCGTTGGTGGCGGTGGTGCTGTTGCAGAGCAAAGGCGAGGAGCTTGGCGGCGTATTCGGCGGCGCCCAGAGCGTCTACCAGACCCGGCGCGGCGTGGACAAACTGTTGTTCACGATCACGGTGTTCCTGGCCATTGCCTTCTTCGTGCTCGCTATCTTCAACGTGATCCTGTCTGCCCCACGCTAAACAATTTTCGATTGCCGATTTTGGATTTTGGACTGAGCGCGCAGGATTCAATCCAAAATCCAAAATCCAAAATCCAAAATCGAGATGCGCTCGTTTCGTCTGCCGCTGCTCCTGATTGCTCTCGGAGTGGTTGCTGTCGGCTTCGTCGTCTCCCAACTTCTCATCCCTCGCAGCACAGTGACGGTGCCGGATGTCGGCGGCACCTATGTCGAGGGCGTGGCCGGCGCGCCGCAGTACATCAACCCCCTGTTGTGCCAGTTGCACGACGAAGACCGCGACCTGTGCAGCCTGGTCTTTGTGGGGCTGACCCGGCTCAACGAGACCGGCGAGGTCGTGCCAGAGCTTGCGTCCGGCTGGGAGATTTCCCCCGACGGGATCACCTACACCTTCAAGCTGCGCCAGGATGCGCGCTGGCAGGACGGCCAACCCATCACCGTAGACGACGTTCTGTTCACCACGCGCCTCCTGCAAAATCCGGATTACCTGGGCCGGCCGGACATTGGCGCGCTATGGCAGAGTGTCACTGTCGTCAAGGTGGACGCCTATACAGTGCAATTTCAACTGGCGCAGCCACTGGCGCCGTTTCTCGATTTCACCACCATCGGACTGCTGCCCCAACACGTGCTCTCCGGCACATCGTCCGCCAATCTGAACCAGCTGCCTTTCAACTTGCAGCCGGTCGGCAACGGCCCGTGGCGTGTGGCCGAGGTGAACACGTCCAACAGCCGGGTCGCCTCAATCGCCCTCGAACCAAACGCCAACTACTACGGCCCAAAACCGAAATTGTCACGGCTGGTCTTCCGCTACTATCCCAACTCACAGGCCGTTTTTGAGGCTTTTCGAGCAGGTGATATCGACGGTATGGGCAACCTGCCGCTATCGCTGGTGGAACGAGCGCAAGCAATCCCCGACCTGACGATCTACAGCGCCACAAAGTCGCGCTACGCCGCTCTGTTCATCAATCTGCGGCCAGACAGCGGGGCCATCGCGTTGTCCGACAAGGCAGTCAGACTGGCGTTGACACACGCGCTCGACCGCGAACAACTCGTGCGCGACGTGCTGGGCGGACAGGGTGTTGTTGCGAACACGCCGTTCATTCCCGGCACATGGGCCTACGATGCCAGCGTCAAATCCCATTCCTACGACCTGGATCGAGCCGTTCAGTACTTGCGGAGCGCCGGCTACGAATTGGCTACCGTAGCGCCCTCCAACATTTCGGTCTGGCAGAAGAATGGCGAGCCGATCGCATTCACCTTGTTGACACAGGATGATCCCACGCGCCGGGCGCTGGCAGAGGCCATCGCGCGACAGTGGCGCGATCTGGGCGTGCAGGTCAGCGTACAGCCGGTGCGTAATCTGGTGCGCGACTTTTTGGCCCCCCGGCAGTTTCAGGTTGCGCTGGTGGAAAGCCTGGTGGATGGCGATCCCGATCCCTACCCCATCTGGCACCGCAGCCAGATCGTTCCGCCCGGCCAGAACTACACCGGCTTCGACAATCCCGACGCCAGCGAATGGCTGGAGAAAGCGCGCCTGACCACCGACCGCGCCACGCGCTTTGAATACTATCGGCGTTTCCAGGCGCTCTTTGCCGAAGAGATGCCGGCCATTCCGCTGTACTACCCCACCTACCAGTACGCGATCTCCTCTCGGGTCAAGCACGTCCAGATACCGCCGTTGGTGTATCCCAGCGACCGACTGCGCACGATTGGCGAGTGGTATATCAACGTGAAGCGGATTCTGGCGAGCGAAGCCACTGCTCAGCCCCAATAGGGCGCGCGAAGCGCCCACACAGGCGTCCTGGCACTGGGTCGGCGCAGGCCGGGTCTGATAATATTGCCATCGATGACGAACCAACAGGCGCCACGACAAACGCCGATTCCACCGGATCGATACGACGAAGCGTATTTTCTGACCGCCTGCGAGGGTTACGAAGAGTTCATCCAGACTGAGGGTGAGCATCTGTCGCGCCGGCTGAAACAGGCTTTCGAGTTCGCAAGTGTCGAGCGCGGGATGCGGGTGCTCGATCTGGGTTGCGGGCGCGGGGAGATCGTCCGTCACGTGGCGCGGCTTGGCGCACATTCCTTCGGCGTCGATTACTCACAGGCCGCAGTCACGCTATCACGTCGGATCATGGAACGCGAGCAGAGCGCCGGCGTGTATGGCCTGGCCCAGAGCAATGCCAAGCAGCTTCCCTTTCGTGACAACGTGTTCGACCGCGTGCTGTTGTTCGATGTAGTCGAGCACCTCCATCCCTGGGAGCTGGATATCTGTCTGGGCGAAGTGTTGCGCGCACTGAAGCCCGGCGGACAGGTCGTTGTGCATACCGCGCCCAATCGATGGTACGACCTCTACGCCTATCCAGTCGTGCGGCAGATGCGCCGGCTAATGGGGCAAGGACACCGTTACCCGGCCAATCCACGCGCGCTCAACGTGACCATCAACACCGAAGTGCATGTCAACGAGCAGGACATCTTGCGTCTGCGGCGCGTGCTCACAAAGAATGGCTTCAGCCGGGTCAAAGTCTGGCTGGACACGCCGCCCCAACATCGCACCGAAGGCACGTTGATGTCGATGCTGCGGCACATCGCCTTCAACTGGATTCCCTTCGCCTGGTTCTTCGAGCGCGAGGTGTTTGCCATTGGCGCCAAGCCCGACTGACGTATGCGCACCCTCGCCGGCAACTTCGCAGACTACCGCGCCAGGTCATTCTGGCTGGAACAGGCCACAGCAGGCTATCTGGAAAGCCCCGCCCTGGAAGGCGTGGTCCGTGCTGATATTCTGGTCGTCGGTGGCGGTCTGACCGGCATCTCCGCCGCCTATCACCTCAAGCTCGCCGAACCCAGTCTGCGCGTCGTTCTGCTCGAATCGGAAGTCACCGGCTACGGCGCAAGCGGTCGAAACGTCGGCGTCATCGCTCCGCTGGTCAGCCCATCACTCAGTCTGGCCGTTGCCCGATTCGGCATGCAGCGGGCGCGCGAGGCGCGGCGCTATGCAGAGCACGCCTGCGTCTACCTGGTCGAGACCATCGAGCAACGCCGGCTCGACTGCGACTATGAGGCGCGCGACTATCTGCGTGTAGCGTGCACGCCAGCTCAACTGAAGCGCGTGCAGCAGGAGCTTGCGCTGGCGAACCGGCTGGGAACTGAAGGCATCGAATGGCTCGATGCCAGCGCAGTCCGCGAACAGGTGGATTCACCAACCTACCTCGGCGCGTTGCGCGAATCTCGCGCCGGGCTGGTCAACCCAGCCCGGCTGGTCCGCGAATTGAGGCGAATCGCTGTCGCCAACGGCGTGGAGATCTACGAACACAGCCCCGCGATCAACCTGGAATTCGACCCGGCCGATAGCATCCGCGTCGTCAGGGCACAGACTCCGCGCGGCGCAGTTGAGGCCGATCGCTGCGTGCTGGCAACCAACGCCTACTCGGCGCAATTTCCCGCCCTGCGCGCCAGGCAGTGTCCACTGCACACCTATGCCGTGCTCACCGAGCCGCTGACACCGGCGCAACTGGGTAGCTTGGGCTGGCAAGAGCGACAGGCGATATCAGATTCGCGGATGCTCCCACACCACTATCGGCTGACCGCAGATCATCGGCTGCTGGCCGCCGGCGGCAGCGTACGCTACTTCGCAGGGAACCAGACCGCCGTCAACCACGACACGCGGGCATTCGAGGACCTGGCCATCTTCATCGATCAGACCTTTCCATCGCTGCGCGGCATCGCCATCTCCCAGCGCTGGAGCTGGGTTACGTCGGCCACAGCCGACCTCGCGCCGGCGCTCGGTGTCCTGGGCAATGACCAGCGTGTCGTATACAGCCTGGGCAACCTCGAGCACAATGCCGCGCTGTCGCATCTGAATGGTCGCGCGCTGAGTGACCTGCTCCTGGAGCGTGAAACCGATCTGACTGATGTGTTTTTCGTCAAACGCGCTACAATTCCGCTGCCGCCTGAGCCGGCGCGTTCGCCTCTGGTGAACAGCGTGTTGAGTCTGTTGCGCGCCCGCGACGCGCTCGACGAGCGGCAGGGGTTGGGTAATCGCACAATCCGCCGCGCATAACCCGGCCCGCGCTCAAACAAGTTTAAACCTTATCGGGAGTCTGAGATGTCAAAGAAACCACGCCGTCAGCGCACACCGAACCTGCCGCCGGAAGCATTTGTCACGCCCCAGGCGGCCCCAACGCGCGCCCCGTCAGCACATGCCGCCGGAGCAAAGCCGGCCCCTAGCGCAGGCGCCAGTGCTGACGCGCCGGCCAAAACAGTCAACTGGCAGCGCGAGTATGGCGCGGTGTTGGGTGACCTGAAGCGCACCGGCATTCTGGCCGGCATTCTGCTGGTGGTCATGGTCGTGCTGGCGATCATTATCCCGTAGCGCAACCCACACGATCATTTACAGCCGCCAGATTGTGCAGCGGCTGCAACGCGCCAGAGCTGAACAGCTCTGGCGCGTCTGCGTTGCTACAGGCATCAGTACAATCCACCGGCCACACCCCGCGCCGCAAGATTCAATGCGATGCGCCTGAGCAAACTGGATCAAGATTGGAGTTTAAACACCGGCTCATTGCCCGCTCATCTGAGCATGGTCGAATTCCGTCTATACGGAGATGCAACAAGCTATGACTCAATCAATCCATACTGTTTCGGTGAGAACTGCCAGCGGCGCCGAGCAGCCGTTGAGCAACTATCAGGGTCGCGCGCTCTTGATCGTGAACGTGGCGTCGAAGTGTGGGTATACGCCTCAGTATGCCGGGCTGGAAGCACTGTATCGCAAGTACAAAGACCAGGGGCTCGAGGTGCTGGGATTCCCTTGCAACCAGTTCGGGGCGCAGGAACCCGGCACGATGCAGGAAATTCTGGACTTCTGCTCGACGAAATACGACGTGACGTTCCCGATCTTCGAGAAGATCGAGGTGAACGGGCCGAACCGCTCGCCGTTGTACGCCATTCTGACGCAGGCCGAGCCGGCCGGCGACATCTCATGGAACTTTGAGAAATTTGTGATCGGCAAGGACGGGCGCGTGGTGGGGCGCTTCAAGTCCAAAGTGGCGCCGGATGCGCCGGAGCTGATGGCCGCAATTGAGCACGAGTTGGGCCGATAGCAGTCGCTTCGCTTGAA
>DAOUDB010000160.1:0-13869 GCA_034431495.1 Thermoflexales bacterium | reverse complement strand
ATCGCGCACAACAAAACCCTGGCCGCACAGTTATACGCCGAATTCAAGGACTTCTTTCCCAACAACGCGGTTGAATACTTCGTCTCGTACTACGACTACTATCAGCCAGAGGCTTACGTCCCGCGCTACGATCTCTTCATCGAGAAGGACGCCTCGATCAACGAGGAACTGGACCGGCTGCGCCTGGCCGCAACCAGCGCGCTGATGAGCCGGCGAGATGTCATCATCGTCGCGTCGGTGTCATGTATCTACGGCATCGGCAATCCGGAGGACTATGGGCGGTTTGTCGTCAAGCTGCAGAAAGGCGAAGTGCGCCGGCGCGAAATCGTGCTGCGCATGCTGGTCGCCATCCTGTACGAGCGCAACGACCAGGCGCTTTCACGCGGCAAGTTCCGCGTGCGCGGCGACACCCTGGAAGTTCAGCCGGCTTACACAGACACGGCATATCGCATCGAGTTCTTCGGCGACGAAGTCGAGCGCCTGACTGAGATCGACACACTCACCGGCGAGGTGCTCCAGGAAACGAACGAAGTCGAGATCTATCCGGCCAAGCACTTCATCACCCCCCAGGAAAAGCTGAAGACCGCCATCGACACCATCGAAGCCGAACTGGAAGAGCGCGTCAAGTTCTTCAAGGACAACGACAAACTCCTCGAAGCGCAGCGCATCGAGCAGCGCGTGCGCTACGACCTGGAGATGCTGCGCGAAGTGGGGTACACGAGCGGCATCGAGAACTACTCCCGTCCCCTGGACGGCCGACCGCCAGGAACCCCGCCCTTCTCGTTGCTCGACTACTTCCCCGATGACTTCCTGCTCGTCATCGACGAGAGCCACATGACCATTCCACAGCTGAACGGCATGTACAACGGCGATCGCGCCCGCAAGCAGGTGCTGGTCGATTACGGGTTCCGCCTGCCCAGCGCGCTGGACAATCGCCCGCTGCGCTTCGATGAGTTCGAGCAGCGATTTCGTCAGGCTGTGTTCGTCAGCGCCACACCCGGCCCCTACGAACTGCAGCACAGCCAGGTGATCGCCGAACAGATCATCCGCCCCACCGGCATCGTCGATCCCGAAGTCGAGGTCAGGCCGGTGCAGGGTCAGGTCGACGACCTGATTGCTCAAATCCGCGAGCGTGTGGGGCGCGGCGAGCGCGTCCTGGTGACCACGCTCACCAAGCGCATGGCCGAAGACCTGACCGATTACCTCCTCGAACTGGGCATCAAGGTGCAATACCTGCACAGCGAAGTGCAGACCGTCGAGCGCGTGGAAATCCTGCGCGACCTGCGGCTGGGTCAATATGATGTCGTAGTGGGCATCAACCTGCTGCGCGAAGGTCTCGATCTGCCTGAAGTGTCGCTGGTCGCTATTCTCGACGCTGACAAGGAAGGTTTCCTGCGCAGCGCCACATCGCTCATCCAGACCATTGGTCGCGCGGCCCGTAGCGTGCATGGCAAGGTCGTCATGTACGCCGACCATATCACTGACTCGATGAAGAAGGCGATCGACGAGACAAACCGGCGCCGGGCCAAGCAGATCGCTTACAACCAGGCGCACGGCATCGAGCCTCAGCAGATTTACAAGGCTATCCGCGACCTGACCGACCGGGTGAAGGTCGTTGCCGAGGCGAAGGCTGGCTATGGCGAGGGCAATTCCGGCGACGGCAAGCAACTCTCCCTGCGCGATCTGCCCAAACACGAGGCGCACCGGCTGCTGGCAGACCTGGAGAAGCAGATGAAGACCGCCGCCAGAGAACTCGAATTCGAGAAAGCCGCCATGCTGCGCGATCAGATTTTCGAGTTGCGCCAGATGCTCAACGACATCGACGACAAGACGCCGGAATGGGAAAAAGCTCGGCGCATGGGCGAGGCGATCTCCGACGACGAACTGGCGCTGGAAGCCACAGCACCTTCCGACGCGCCGCCGGAAAAGCCCTACCAACGACCGACCCGCCGGGGGCGCGGCAACAGCCCGGGGCGCCGGCGCTGAAAAACCAGAGGTCGGCCCTTCATGCAGGGCTGATCTGCAATACTTTCAATCGCGCCCTTCGCCGCTGGGCACATCCAACGGGGCGACGCGCGCCGCTCGATTCAGATCGACCTGCGCCTTGACCCGCATCGACAACCCATACAGCCGAATAAACCCTTCGGCGTCCTGATGGTTGTAAACATCGTCGCGCAGGAACGTCGCCAGATCCTCGCGGTACAGCGAGTAGGCTGCCTTTCGCCCAACCAGCGCGGCGCTGCCCTTGAACAACCTGACGCGGGCCGTGCCGGTCACATCGCGCTGGGTCACCATCACAAAGGCCTGGATGGCGTCGCGCAAGGGCGTGAACCACTGGCCGTTGTAGATCAGCTCGGCATAGCGCAACGCGACCATCTGCTTGAAGTGCAGGGTCTCGCGGTCAAGCGTCAGTTCCTCCAGGCCCTGATGCGCCTCGCGCAGGATTGCGCCGCCCGGCGTCTCGTACACACCGCGCGACTTCATACCTACCAGACGGTTCTCCACTAAGTCAACCCGGCCCACGCCGTGTCGGGCGCCCATCTCATTTAGCGCCGCGATCAACTCCGCCCCGCCCATACTCTTGCCGTTCACCTTTTTCGGCAGGCCGCACAAAAACTCAATCTCCACATATTCTGGCTGGTCCGGCGCTTGTTCGGGCGCGACCGTCATGCTGTACAACCCGGCGTCCGGTTCGCGCCAGGGGTCCTCCAGACTGCCACCTTCGGTGCTCTTGTGCCACAGGCTGCGGTCGCCGGAGTAGATGCGCTCCAGCGACTGGCTGATCGGGATGTTGTGCTCGCGCGCATACGCGATGGCGTCGTCACGCCCGCGTATGTGCCACTCGCGCCACGGCGCAATCACCTTCAGGCGAGGATTCAACGCCATGTAACTCAACTCGAAGCGCACCTGATCGTTGCCTTTGCCGGTCGCCGCGTGCGCGACGGCATCCGCGCCGAGCCGGGCTGCCAGATCGACCTGGTGCCTGGCGATCAGGGGGCGCACAATGCTTGCTCCCAGCAAATACTTGCCTTCGTAGATTGCGCCGCTCTGAATGAGGGGAAACAGGTACTCATTGGCAAATTCTTCGCGCAGGTCCTCGACGATGCAATCGGCTGCGCCGGAGTCAATGGCGCGCCGTCTGATGGCCTCGAAATCGCCACCCTGCCCCACATCGGCCACGAAACAGATCACCTCGCAGCCGTAGTTCTCGCGCAGCCAGGGCACCGCGCAGGCCGTGTCAAGACCGCCGCTATAGGCCAGCACGACCCGGTTGACAGATTCACGGGTGATCATTCCAGTCGTCTCCTTCGCGGCCTGCATTTTGCTGACGACCTGCAAGGGGATTGCCTTCTCGCGAGCCGGGTCTGGCGCGCGCGCGCCAGCCAGACTGTCACGCGCCACCGTGTCTTCTGACGAGAGCGGCAGCACCATCGCTACCTCGTCACAGTTGGCCAACATCGGGCACGCGACGCAGTCGCGCCAGACCTTCTCTGGGAAGAACTCCTTTGGCGCCGGCACAAACCCGCATTTCTCAAAAAAGCGCATGGCGCGCGTCAATGCAAACAACGTGCCAAACCTGCGTTGACGCGCCAGGTCGATCAGCCGGGCGACGATGATCTGACCGACGCCGGCCCCGCGCACCCGCTCGTCCACAGCCAGCGAGCGCAGCTCGACCAGAGTCGAGTTCATCGGCGCCAGGGAACCGCATCCGACGACAACCGGCTTACCCTCGTCATTCGCCAGCGGACCCTCTCCAGGGGCCACGGCGACGATGAAGTTCTTTAACGTAGCGCGAATGTTGGTCTCGCTGCGCGGCAATAGGCCGCCCTTGCGGGCGTTGGCTGCCACCAGCAGCACGATCGACGGCACGTCATCTGGCGCGGCCGGGCGAACCTGAATCTCCAATGCGCTCTATCCTTCCAGATCCATCAGCAGCTCGCCGGCAGTGGGCGCCGGCTTCTCCGGCTCCGCCGCCGGCTTCGGCGCTTCGATCAGCCCGAACTCTGCGCCGTTCTCGATTTGCAGCACGCCGGACTTGGCATACACACCCAGCTTGTCGCGCGAATCAGCAATATCGAGATTGCGCATGGTGAGCTGGCCGATGCGATCCAGCGGCCCGAACTCGCCCTGCCCGCTCTCCATGGTCAGGCGCTCCGGCTTGTACGTGAGATTCGGGCCGGTGGTGTCGAGAATGGTGTAATCGTCGCCGCGCCGCAGTTCCAACGTCACCGTGCCGGTCACAGCCTTGCCCACCCAGCGTTGCAGGCTTTCGCGGATCATCAGCGACTGCGGATCGAACCAGCGGCCTTCGTACAACAGCCGGCCCAGCCGGCGGCCCAACGTGTAGTAGTTGTCCAGTGTGCCTTCGTTGTGAATGGCCGTCACGAGACGCTCATAGGCGATGTGCAACAGCGCCATGCCGGGCGCTTCATACACCCCTCGGCTCTTGGCTTCGATTACCCGGTTCTCGATCTGATCCGACATGCCCAGGCCATGTCTGCCGCCGATGCGATTTGCTTCCATCACCAGCGCCACCTGATCGGTATAGGCGCGCCCGTTGATCTCGACCGGCAATCCTTCAAAGAACGTCACGGTCACCGTCTCGGGGTCGATCCGCACCGCAGGATCCCAGAAGCGCACACCCATGATCGGCTGCACGATGTACATGCTGGTGTCCAACTGTTCGAGATGCTTGGCTTCGTGCGTTGCGCCCCACAGGTTGGCGTCGGTCGAATAGGCCTTTTCGGCGCTCATGCGATATTCGAACCCGCGCGCCGCCAGAAACTCGCTCATCTCCTTGCGCCCACCCAGCTCGTTGACGAAATCGGGATCGAGCCACGGCTTGTAGATGTGAAGCTCCGGGTTCACCAGCAGACCGTAGCGATAGAACCGCTCGATGTCATTGCCCTTGTAGGTCGAGCCGTCGCCCCAGATATTAACGCCGTCCTCCTTCATGGCGTTCACCAGCATGGTGCCGGTGACGGCGCGGCCCAGTGGCGTGGTGTTGAAGTATTTGCGGCCGGCTGTGCCAATGTGAAACGCACCACACATCAGCGCCGACAGACCTTCCTGCACCAACTGCTTGCGGCAGTCGATGACCCGTGCCTTCTCCGCTCCGTGCCGGATGGCGCGCTTGGGAATATCTTCGTAGTCGGTCTCATCGGCCTGTCCCAAATTTGCCGTATAGGCGAACGGTATGCCGCCCTTCTCCCGGATCCACGTCACAGCCGCGCTGGTGTCGAGGCCGCCAGAGTAAGCAATGCCGATCTTTTGTCCTTTAGGCAGTGATTGAATGATGCGTCCCATGCTGTTGCTCCTGTTGTGCGTATAGCGTATTTCGTATTTCGTATTGCGTGCTGAGCGATGAGTGCTGAGTGAAGAGTGCTGAGTGCCGAGTGCCGAGTACGATCTTCTGTCTCCTGACTCCTGACCACCACACGATCCTAATTGACAAACGTCGTGCCGGCCCCGCTGACGACGCCATCGATGTCGGTGATGCGCACCCGGCTGACACCACTGCCCAGCGTTTCCAGCGCCGAGCGCACTTTTGGAATCATGCCGCCAGAGATCACGCCGGCTTCGATCAACGCCTCGGCCTGGTCAGCGGATAGATCGGCAATCGGTAGTTTGTGGGCGTCCAGCACAGCCGGCACATTTGTCACAAACGTCAGCCGGTTGGCGTCGATGGCCGAGGCAACGGCGGCTGCCACATGGTCAGCGTTGACGTTGTAGATTTCGCCATCCTCGCCCAGCGACATCGGCGCGATGACCGGCACAATCTTCTGACGCAGCCACTCGTCCAACGCCTCAGCGCGCACACCGGCCGGCTTGCCCACGTACTGCAATTCGGGGTCGAGCGCGCGCACACGCACCAGCCCACGATCGACGCCGCACACGCCGATGGCATCCAGACCTTCGGCCAGCAAGGCGGCAACCAGCCGCTTGTTGGCCAGGCCGGCCAGCACCATCAGAGCCGCATCGCGCGCTCGGGGGTCGGTCACGCGCAGGCCGTTCACAAAGCGCGACTCTATCTGCAAAGCGCCGAGCAGGGCCGTCAATTCCTTGCCACCGCCATGCACGACGATCGGCTTCACGCCGGCGCGCGCCGCGCCGGCAATGCAACCGGCGAAGCGCCGGCTGAAAGCCGGGTCGTCCAGCTCGCTGCCACTGATCTTGTACACCTCGACCTGGGCCAGCGGCAACGCCATGTACACAGCGCCTTCGATGGGATTGAAGCGATAGGGCGCGCTCTCCACAAAGCCCATCGAGCGATATAGCGCCATCGCCTCTGGCATGGAGGTCAGCGTATCGAGGCGCATGATGCGATAGCCGATCTGGCGGCCGGCCTCGACAACCGCCTGGGCCAGCGCGCGGCCAACGCCCTTGCCTCGATACTCCGGACGCACGTAGAGCCGCTTCATTTCGCACGCCCGCGAATCGATCGGTTGCAGCGCCACACAGCCGGCCAGTTGCCCCTCCACATGCGCGAGCAACAGCCGGCCGTTCGGCGCGGCATACTTGCCGGGCAAGCCGGCCAGCTCCTCATCGAAACCCTGGAAACACAGGCTGAAACCCAGCGACTGCGCATACTCCAAAAACAGCGCGCGCGCCTCCATCACCTGCGCCGCAGACTCTGCCGGCGTAATGCTCAAGCTCTCCATCGTCCTCAATCTTCTGAAAGCGGGGCAAGCCAACGGCTTGCCCTACAATCCAAAATCCTTACAGCAGCCCTTCGCGCTCGTCGAACCCGAACATCAGATTCATATTCTGAACCGCCTGGCCCGACGCGCCTTTCAGCAGATTATCGATGCAAGACACCACCAAGAGCGTGGGGCTGCCCTGCTCGATGCCCACCACCGGCCCCACGGAGATGACCGCATAGTTGGTGTGATTGGCGTGCGCGATCGTGGCAATTTGCCCTTTGGGCAACACGCGCACAAACGGCTCGCCATCAAACCGGCGCGTGTAGATGGCATGCCAGTCGGCCTGCGCGCCTTCGGGTGTCAGGCGCAGATAGAGCGCGCTCAACATACCCCGCGAGATCGGCAGCAAATGCGGCGTGAACATCACCGCGATCTGACCGCTCATAGCTGCCGGCTGATTCCTGAGCACTGCATTCAGCTCCTGCTCCATTTCTGGCACGTGGCGATGCGCGCGGCCGATGTTGTAGGGGGCCAGACTCTCATTGACCTCAACAAAATGCGTGGTCAGGGTTGGCTTGCGCCCGGCCCCACTGACACCCGATTTGCTGTCGGCGATGATCAGATTACCCTCCAGCGCGCCCAGTTCGAGCACCGGCAGCGCGCCGAGAATGACACTGGTGGGGTAACAGCCGGGATTAGCAATCAGATCAGCGTCGGGAATCAGCGCACGGTACACCTCTGGCAGACCATACACGGCCTGGGCCAGCAGATCAGGATGCGGATGGGCGTGCTGATAGGCGCGCGCATAGGCGGCCGGGTCGCGCAGGCGGAAGTCTGCCGACAGATCGATCACCCGCTTGCCAAGCATCAAGGCGTGGTGGCACAGTTCAGCCGAAGGGCCGTGCGGCAGACAGGAGAACACCACATCCACATCGCCGAGCGGAGCGTCTTCGGTCTTCACTAATGGGATATCGAAAGGGCACGGCAGCGCATCGGACAAACGCTGGCCGGCATAGGTCTCTGACGCGGCAAAACCGATGGTCGCCTTCGAGTGCCGGCTGAGGATGCGCGCCAGTTCGACGCCGGTATATCCAGTTGCTCCGTAGATTCCGACCTTAATCATCTTGTGTTTCCGTGTGCTTGCCTCGCAGGGTTGTCTGTGACACGCGGCAATTGGCGCTGTGACTCGTGCCGCGACTCGCACGGCGACTCGCACGGCGACTCGCACAGCGACTCGCACGGCGACATCGACAATAAAAAAATTGCCCCCAACACACGCAGTGTGTCGGGGGCGGTTCAGATTCAAACGACGCCGTGGGCGTTGCTCACGCGCACGGTGACGCGCCCTGACCGGACACACTGTCCAGCCGGCGCGAAGGACGCGAGCGAAGCGCAACTGCCGCAAACATGGCGCGCATTATAGTGCAAAGCGCCTTACAGCGCCCGGCCTCGAAACGCCTCGACGCTGGCGTACCCATGCCGGCGCATATAGTCCGCAATGCCGGCTGCGATCTCCGCAAACACGCCCAGCCCGCGCGTGTGAACGGCGCTGCCCACGCCGACACAGGTGGCCCCGGCCAGGATCATCTCGATGGCGTCGCGCGCATCGGTCACGCCGCCGGTGCCGATGACCTGCACACCCGTGCCGCGCAACGCCCGACAGATGTCGTACACACAACGCACCGCGATCGGGCGAACAGCCGGCCCGCTCACGCCGCCGGTGCGATTCGCCAGCACCGGCTTCGCCGAGTCGATATCCAGCACCATGCCCGGCCCCAGCGAGTTGATCGCGCAGATGGCATCCGCGCCGTTGTTGGCGACCTCGCGGGCGATTGTCACGATGCTGTCCACATTCGGCGACAGCTTGACCACCACGGGACAGCGCGCGTTGCGCTTCACCGCGCGCGTGACCTGGCCGGAGACGTAGGCATTCGACGAGAACATCTCTTCGTGCTGCGAATCGAGATTTGGGCACGAGATGTTGACTTCGATCAGGTCAGGCTCTGCCTCACTGACGTAACGCGCCAGCGTCCCGAAATCATAGATGGTGGTGGCAAAGATGCTGGCAATGATCGGCACACCCAACGGTTGCAGATGACGCCTGGCAGCGCGGATTTCCTCGACCATCACTTCCACGCCGGGATTGCTCAGGCCAACGGCGTTGATCAGGCCGTGCCCCCAGCTCACGATGGTGGGATTGTGCCAACCCACGCGCGGCTGCAAGCTGCACGATTTGGTCGTGATGCCGCCAATGCCTGATCGCGCCAGCCGGACAAAAACCTCCTCGCTGAGGCCGAGAATGCCGGACGCGAGCACGATCGGATTGCGAAAGCGCACCCCGCACAATGTCACGTCGAGCGACAGAGCGTCCTGCGTATCGGGTTCAGCCTGCGCGCGCGAAGCACCGGCAACTACAGTATGAGAGTCAAGCTGAATGGACATAGCGACACAAGAATCGATCGGGGGCGCACGGACACGCCCTCATCCCATCTCCAATCTACCGAGCACCATCAAACTCTCCAGGTGCTCCAGTCGGCGCTCAGTTGGCCCGCGCCCATGCCAGCACCTCATCACACTGGGCTGCGCTCAACCGGCCGGCGTTCACCAGATCGGCCAGCATCGCGGACAAGGTCAACACTGCCCGCAGGGTGACACCACGCGCAGCCAGTTCAGCCGCGCCGCCCTGCTCGCGGTCGATCAGCACCAGCACATCACGCACCAGCAACCCGGCGTCGAGCAACGGCGCCAGCGCCTCGAACTTCGACGTGCCTTTGGTGATCAGATCATCCACCAGCAGCGCCGTCTCGCCCGGCCTGTACTCGCCCTCGATCAGCTTCGCCGTGCCGTAGTCTTTGGCTTCCTTGCGCGGATAGATCAGCGGACGGCCGGTTTCCAACGCAACGGCCACGCCAATCGGCAGGCCGGCATAGGGGATGGCAGCCAGCCGGTCGAACATGATCTGGCGCGCGTCGATCAGGCCGGCCATAGCACGCGCCACCAGGCCCAGGGCCGCCGGGTGCGACACCAGCAACCGCAGATCGATATAGATCGGCGAGATCAGGCCGGACTTGAGCTTGAACTGGCCGAACTGAACGCAGCCAATGTCGAACAAGCGGGTGGCGAGATGAGACGCCGGCGTGCTCATGGCATGTCTCCATTGGCGGGTTCGATGCCGGCGGCGCGCAATTGCGCCGTCAATCGGGCGATGCGCGCCTCGGCCTGCTCGGCGCGCTCTGCGCCGGTCAACAGCAGAGCGCCGTGTTCATCGCGCCAGCGCAGCCATGTAGCCGCGATGCCCTGATACTCGCCTTCCCACAGCGTCAGGCCGAGGCCAACAGCAGGCAGCCAGGGTTCGGCCAGCGGCTCATACCGGCGCTGCGGCGACAACTCGCACACGCGCAGAACGGCGGAGCGCAATTCCTCATCCGGGTCAAAGATGACGTAGTACGTGACGCCAATCCGCGCATAGGCGGCCAGCTTCGCGCTGTCCTCGCCACCCTCACGGTTCGAGACGATCTCGATCACCACATCCGGCGGCTTGCCATATTCCCAGATGAAATACGAGCGGTTGCGCTTCTCCATCAGGTTGCCGGCCGGCGGATCGACATCCAGGCTGAGCAGGAAATCAGGCGCCAGCGGCGGGCTGTAGACCGAGAAGAACAGGCCGACATTGGCGAAGGCCAGGAAACGCTTGTCCTCGCCGGCGCGCTGCCACGAGGCATACAGCGCGTCGGCCAGCAGGCGCATTTGCCGCTCCGAGAAACTGTTGTCCACAGGCTGGTCATCCTCCGTCACGAGCGCGTCGTAGTTGGGCAGATATTCCGGCGGGATGGCCGGATGCGGGGCCGGGCCGGCTTTCGCTTCAGGCTTGATCGAAACAGTTGCCACGCACACCTCCATCAGCGCATCGAGCTGATTGCTCGCATTGTATCAACCAGCGCCTGCGCAGCCCTGCGCGCGTCTTCGGCAAATGTCATCGTGCGCGAGGCGTACAGCACCGCCCGCGAGACATTGATCACCGGCCCCACCCCGTCGCGCGTCTGGCCGTAGCGGACGGCTGCCTCGAGATCGCCGCCCTGCGCGCCGACGCCGGGAATGAGAAACGGCAGATCGGGCGCGATATGGCGGATGCGCTGCAACTCGGCCGGCGCCGTCGCGCCGACCACCAGCCCGCACGCCCCCGGCCCCTGGGCGTGCCACCGGCTGGCTGCCAGCGCCACTTCCTCATACAGCAATCGCTCGCCCTGCGACGACGCCGTTTTAAGATTCTGAAATTCGCCGGCGTTAGGGTTGCTGGTGCGCGCCAGAACAAAGACGCCCCGATCGGCATACCTTAAAAATGGGGCCACCGAATCGCTGCCCATGTACGGCGCGAGCGTCACCGCGTCGGCGCGGAATTGTTCAAACGCGCCGCGCGCGTACGCTTCGGCGGTGTTTCCAATGTCGCCGAACTTGCCGTCCAGAATAATGGGGATGTGCGGGGGAATCAGCCGCGTGATGCGCTCGAGCGCCACCATGCCGGCTGCGCCTTCTGCCAGATAGAAACCCAGGTTAGGCTTGTAGGCGCACACAAGGTCCTGCGTGGCCTCGATGATAGCGCGCGCAAAGGGCAGCATTGGCTCGTCTTCCAGTTGCAGCGGCAGGGGCGTGTTGGCAACCACGATATCCAGCCCGACACACAGAAAAGAACGATTGATCTGTTGAGCGTGCGCGAGTTTTTCGAGGAATGTCATGGCCGCTATTGTACTGGCCGGCCCTCTGGCTCTACAATCATCCGCATGATGCAGAACGTCTCTCTCAAGCCGCTTGTCTCAGCCGATGAACTGGCACAGCATCTTGACGACGACACCTGGCTGGTGGTCGATTGTCGTTTCTCGCTGGCCGATCCGTCTGCCGGCCGCGCGCGCTATGCGCAAAGCCACATTCCGGGCGCGGTGTACGCGCACCTGAACGATGACCTGTCTGGCCCTATCGTGGCGGGGATCACAGGCCGGCATCCCCTGCCCGACCCACACACCGCCGCGCAGACCTTTGGTCGGCTGGGCATTCATGCCGGCCTGAACGTGGTGGCCTACGACGACATGGGCGGGGCGCTGGGCGCGGCCCGGCTGTGGTGGATGTTGCGCTGGCTGGGACACGAGGCCGCTGCTGTGCTGGATGGCGGCTGGCAGGCATGGCTGGCCGGGCGCCACCCAACCCGCGCCGGCATCGAAAGCCGGCCGGCTGCCACCTTCATCGCCCACCCCCACCCAGAGCGCGTAGTCAGCGCCGAACAAATCGACGCCATGCGCATTGACCCGTCCTGCCGCGTGCTCGACGCACGCGCTGGGCCGCGCTTCCACGGGCGCGAAGAGACAATCGATCCTGTGGCCGGCCACATCCCCGGCGCGCTCTCCGCGCCCTATGCCGACACCCTGAACGCGCAAGGTCTGTTCCGCTCGCCGGCAGAACTGCGCGCCTACTATCAGGCACTGCTGGGCGACACGCCGGCAGAAAAAGTTGCCGTGTACTGCGGCTCCGGCGTTTCGGCAGCGCAGACGATCCTGGCCATGCAGGTGGCCGGCCTCGGCGAAGCGCGCCTGTATGCCGGCTCGTGGAGCGAGTGGATCACCGACCCTGCACGCCCGATCGCCGCTTCATGAGCAAGGGCGCGCCACGCCTGACAGTACAATCCCCCGCAGCATGAGCGATTCTCACCTGGTGCGCTACCAGCGCATCATCATCGCCGCGCACATCGCGCTGGCTGCCCTGTTCAGCGTTATTGTGCCGCCCTGGGAGGCGCACGACGAAACCGGCCATTTCGCCTATGTCAATCATCTCGTGCTGCAACGCAGCCTGCCAAACGCAATGGCCGAAAGCAAGGTCTTCCTCGACCAATCGCATCAGCCGCCCCTGTACTACGCCGTTGCCGCCGCGCTCACCTTCTGGGCCGATCGCTCGGACAACCTGACGCCGCAACTGAACATCTTCGCCTTCGACGGGACCAACCGGCAGGGCGCGCGGCTGCTATTACGAGAGCGGGGCGAAGCATTTCCGTGGCAGGGGACAATCCTGGCGCTGCACATGGCGCGCCTGGTGTCGGTGGCGCTCAGCGGGTTGATGATCTGGGTGATTGCGCGCTCGGCACGGGCGCTATTCGCCAGCCGGCCCGCAGCCATATTGCTCACCACTGCCCTGGCGGCATTCAATCCCCAGGTGCTGTTCATGGCCGGCATGGTGAATAACGACATCATGGTAAGCCTGATGGGCGCTGCGCTGGCCTACCTGCTTATCAGCATCGGCGTGACAGCGCCAACAGGCCGGCCGCAACAGATGATCGGCCTCGGCGTCGTGTTGGGATTGAGTCTGTTGTCAAAGAACAGCGCCCTGATCTTCGTCCCATTCACGGCAGTGGCGCTGCTCTACCTTGCCTGGCGACAACGCTGGACATGGGGGCAAATAGCGCGCAACGGGCTGCTCGTCGCCGTTCCGCTGATCGTTCTGGCTGTGCCGTGGTACGCCAGCAACTATCTGAACTATGGGCAGATCATCGTCAACCGCGACCCCGCCGAACCCATCACACAGGCCCCTACCGCCCTGATCGGCGAAGGGCTGCTGGTATCGGTTCGTGATGGCTGGCTGCCGCAGATGTTTGTCAATGCGTTCCGCACATTCTGGGGCAAGTTCGGATGGGGCAACGTGCAGATGCCCGATCTGGCCTATACCGTGATTCTGGCGTTGTGCGTGGCGGGTGTGGCCGGCTGTGCGGCCGGCGCACGTCACAGCAGCGCGCGCACACGGCGCGGCCTGCTGCTCCTGCTGGGGCTGGGGCTGGCCATGCCGGTGCTGCCGGGCTATCGCGCTATCTTCTACCAGAACCCCGACCTGCTCCCCGGCCGCTACCTGATGCCGGCACTGAGCGCTTACGCGGGAATGTTGGGCTTTGGCGTTGGGTACTGGATCGAGCGCGTGGGCGGGTGGATGGCGCAGCGAATTTCATGGCCGGCCGGGCCGGCATCATCACCCACAACCCAACGCCTGGCTCTCGCGCTCTGTGCAGTGGCCGGCGCGTGGGCGCTGGCCGTGCCGGTCACGGTGATTGCGCCGGTCTACGCGCCGCCACCGACCAGGCAGACATCCGCCTCTGAGCAGCCGGCGCTGTTGCGGCTGGGCGATGTGGCAGAAGTGCTGGCAGCAGATGCAGACGTGGTGTACCGCCCAGATCGTGAAGGGCTGCGCCAATATG